>NZ_AXBW01000016.1:0-4658 GCF_000475355.1 Marinobacter sp. C1S70
TTTTCTACAGCCTCAACGCCACGCTCTGCGGCAATTATGTAGCCCAGCGAAGAAAATTTCCGGCATCAACGCCTTACTTATGCCCCGCTATGCAGCTGCACCCTTCCTTCGAGTCTTAACAGCTTCTATGATAGCTTTCAACGCAACGATGTCGTTCCCGAGTTCTGCCGCTGTAGGAACCGCTGCCGCTTTATCAGATGAGGGGTCGTGAGCTGTCACAACATCGCAACTACGCTTGTGAAGTTGTGCAATCGCTTCATATTCGGATCTGTCAAAACCCACAACGTCTTCAAGGGAGTCAACCTTAATCCAGTCGCGATACCTCTTCACAACTCCATTGAATACAACATCTTGGATTACGCGCTCAAGCGTCGCGCGCAACCGGTCGTATTCATGCCGAATCGCGGCAACTTCTTTTTCACCCGGATACGGCGGCCACGCTTTAACAAGCTTGCTTTGCGCCTGTTCGAGAGCGTTGATCCGGGCTTTGTAACCCTGATGGTCCCATGGGAGGCCTTCGTTCACACAGCCAGGCGCGCCACCTTGCCACTCTAAAAACGACATTAAACAGGGAACCCCTGCAGCCTCGATTTCATCACTAAGTTGACCAAGAAAAGAGGTATCGTGTGTAAATACAATTACTTGCCGCCTCTTCGACTCTTCTACCAATCTGCGTGCTACATTGCGTCGTCGCCAATGATCCAACGATGAAACTGGGTCATCCAAAACTATCCCACATGAGTGGTTAGCGAGAGCTAGCTCTGCAAAAAATGCTCCTAACGCGATAGCTCGTTGCTCACCTTCGCTCAGGATTTCTTCGATTTTCCTTGTGACCGGAAGATCAAGTAATAGCTGGTGATACATCGTTCCGCGGCTGCTACGTTCCTTTAGCTTCGCTTTAATGTGGCCGATACCCAAAGCGTGAAATTCATCGTTAAGGGCTTTTCTTAGTTCGTCAGTGACCGCAACCGTAGTAAATTTCTTCGACTGAATTGAAATTGATCCCGTCTTCAGGTCCGGTCTGCATTTTTCAAGCGCAGACTTTCTTTTGATTCTGCCAAGCAAATCGATTATTGCCTTCAAGCTTTTTGACAAATTTTGTCTAGCAGAAAGTTCGCTCAGTTCCCTCTCGAGCCTTTTTCTCTTCGCTTCATCAGCTGCCCTCACCAGCCTCCGATAGGTCTTAAGTTGTTGCGCGGCAAGTTGCCGAATCCGTGCCTTCGGTGATTCAACAAGAGCAGGGATATCAGTCCAGCGCTGTGTTGAGAGACATTGAAGCATTGCATGCCTCCGAGCCTCGATAGACGTTTGAAAATCGTTGATTACTTGATGGATAGAGCCATCTAGCGCCTTTAGTTCATCGTTAAGAGCTGCATCTGCGGCAATATGAAGATCAGCTGATTCAATTTTTCCCTTTGCAGTTTCAACCCTACTGCGAGCTATGTCGGCGGCCTTTGCAACATCATCCTGAATATATCGGTCAAACCTTTTTAGGCGATTAACCGCTGATTCTGGCATGCTCTCCTGGCACAAAGGGCAGGCCTTACCCTCTACAAATTGCGGGAAAATATCTTCCGGATATGCAACTTCCGTCGAGTAGCGTCTGGCAGCTTCAAAGAGAAGCTTCCAAGTTTGATCTCCTGTTCCTGAAAGCAGTTGTTCACCAGAACGCAGTACGTCTGCTGCTGCTTTCTCAGCCCCTTCAGCGGCAACTTTCTCTTCTGCGAGTTTGTTAAGCTTTTCAACCGCTTCAACGCTGATCCAGATCAAAGGTGTTGACAGTTTCTCGGCGTAAGACTTGAGCCTCATCGCTGAAAGCCGAGTTTCCTCTGCCTTGGCCAGAGGGTTTACCTCCTTAAGAGTAGCCTCAAGTTCGGATATCCTGTTGGTGTCGTTCTCTGTCAGAGTTCCGAGCGCAGCAATCGCATCCGCATCTGATTTAGGCGAAAGGTTTTCAATTGCTTCTCCAACCGCTGTTTCGCCAAGGAGATGCTCGTATGGAAGTTTGCTAACGTCTATACCTTTGATTTCCTCCTCAAGTTTATCAGATACTTTCGGAAGAACCTGATTGGCCAAGTTCTCAACAATATCAAGTCCATACGGAAGATAAGCAACATTTTGTTCTTTTGTGATATAAGAACGAGCGCACTTCGAATCGAACACAGATATTGTGGAAAGGTTGTCTGGAGGAGTGGCGTCACGCGACCATTCGATCTCAAATGAGGTACCTCCCACTTTCACATCAAATTTCCCCGTTGGCTCCTTATTAGCAACCATCGGATCATTTGCATTCGGGTGGATAGGTTCAGATTGATCTCTCGCTCGACAGGCCCTCTTAATAACTCGAGCGTAGCCTGATTTACCTGATCCATTTCCTCCATAGATCACAGTGATCCCATCTTCAGAAAAAGTGAGGGCATGGGCATTTGGAATTTGGTTGACGTTTTCTAAGTCGCGCAGACCAGTGAGGATGACAGTATCCTCGGGAGCTAGTTTCACAGGAAGATGCTCATTTAATAGTGGTGCCGGCTCCAAGTTATCGTCCGGCTCTACTCCCCTCTCCTGTTTGAGAAGCGCATAAAGCTCATCATAATCCGCCTCTACTAGGTCACTTTCTTTCTGGAAGAGACGACGACATGCATCCCTTTGCCATGAAGGAAGGGCTTCGGTCCATTTCAATATGTCGTTAAGAAGTGCCATACAGATTCCAGCGTGGTTAAATTATTGTTCGTCGTAGAGCCTTTTTCGAATTGCATAACGCCTGCAGCATACGTGCCCACGAAATGGAGCCGAAGGCGCAATGTAGTGGGCGTCGCCATGCCTGCATTGGTCAGTTTTTTGTGTCGGTACGTCGTGCGTATCTACTTGCTTGAATCGGGCTTCAAGTGTTCTTCCCAGGGCAGATCAAAATTATCTACGTGACCATGAACATGCTCTGGCCTTTCATATTTGTTGGAAACGTGTTTGAGAACTCGCTCCAATAATTCTTCAGTTGATTTCTGTCTACTCGGCGTAAAAACTTGGCTCTCATTTGCGTCAAGCTGCTTTTTTACGTTTTGAATATGTACGCGATTCCGCACCTTGCGTAGCTCATCTAGCTTTTCGTATAAATCGGTACCAGAGGCCCCCAGTAAGTCGTGCTTTTTTGCTGCCGCAATGTAGGTTTGCAACTGATCGAGAGTCTTGCTTCGGATATCGTTCAACACCTGATCGGCGATGTTTTTGACGCCCTCACTTGTATAGCTTTGGATTCTGAAGAAAAGGTCGTGAAGAAGAGCCTCGATTATTGAAACCATAGTGATGGTTATTGGCTTGCAGAAAAGACGAGCTTCAGATGGTGACGCGGCATTTTGTGCTGAGTACAGAGCATTGAGAGACTTCAGGTTGTAGCCTATGTTGTCGCCAGTTTTAAAATCCCCGATAAATCCGCTACTAACTGTAAACATATGCTGTCTCCAATTTTGTAAAAACTAACGTTTGCAGCAGGGACGTGACGTCAGGAGCGTCCCTTGCCTGCACTTTTTAAACCCCTCTTAGGTCACTTGACTCGATGCCAACTAACCTCAATAGCTTGCTTTCTGTTTTTGATTCATCAGCTTCCGCACACTGTTCGGAAGTCGCAAAAATAACGATAGCTTGCTTTCCTTCATTTTTAGAGCTGGGATATATCACTCCATCAATAGGAGTATTATCTTCGCTTTCGAATACATAGCGGAAATATTCCGTCACGATTTGGGTTGGAACATAATCAATATGTACCCGGTCATTTCTCTCAATTGGCTTAGTAAAATCATCTATAAAATCAAAGAGAAACTTCATGTAATCGCGCTTTTCCCTCTCATGCTCATCGAACAGGCTGGGAACATACGGTGTAGCGGAAAGATCAATTACCGTTAGATTTCTAGTGGGCTTAAAAACACCACAAGTGGCTTTTTTATCTGAAGTACAGGGTGTGTAGGTTTCTAATATTGCGGTATCAATATCGAAAGCACCATAGAACATTGGGATTCCGGCAGGGCTCATCCTGTTAGCCATTGTGGCGAATTCTGTAGGAGGAGAGCCTAAGTCTTTCGCAGAATTCAAGATCTTCTCTGGATCTGTGATTCGTACGCGACGTATTTCTTGATCCACGGATATTGGTTTAATCAAACCAATAGATTTTATAATTTCACCCAGAGCATCAAGAATTCTTACTGGGTCCATTTCATCATGCTGATGTTCATCGTAATCGGGATTTTTAGTTCTTAGAAATAGGTACCTAGCTCTGTTTTTGACAAAGTCAGAGAATTTCTGCCACCCAAAAAACAACGTCCTATCAATACTCAGGGAATAGGGGTTCTTCTCGCACCATTCTTGGTTATGGATAGATGCGCATATATCTTCGTAAGTCTCTCCGTGCACATTGCCCAAACCGATTTCGTCAAGCAAATCCCAGGTGTCATACACTGGTGCAACCTGCCACCCTCCCTCTCGCGTTTCATAAGGAAGGCCCTCATCTGCTGGATGCCCCCACTCAAGACGAATGCTTGAGACAATATGCTCTATCAGCAGGTCCAGTTCGCACGCAACAACATGTTCCCCTTGTACCAAGCAGTAAGAGCAGGAAGAGTCAGTTTGATTTTCTTCTATAAACTGCGTTAGTTGCGGTAGGAATGCCT
>NZ_AXBW01000017.1:0-47703 GCF_000475355.1 Marinobacter sp. C1S70
ATACTGCGTCCAGCACCGGGAAACCGACCTGCAGTTCCTGGAACGCCTGGCCGCCGAAGAAGGCTGGCACTACCGCTACCAGCACGGCAGCGTGGATGGCGAAGAACAACCAGCGTTAATTCTCGCTGACCACCACGGCGACGCCCCGAAACTGGACCCGGTTACCTGCAACACCAAAGCCGGTGGCAGCACAAAGCAAGCCTGCGTGTTCCAGTTCGCCTACGAAGAACGGGTCAAAGCCGCTTCCGTGGCCATGAAGGACTACACCTTCAAGAACCCCGCCTACGCCCTGATGCATGAGCAAAGTGCCGGCGGTGTTAACCACCGGGAAGACTACCAGCACTACGACTATCCCGGCCGCTACAAAGCCGACGCCAGCGGCCAGCCGTTCACCCAGAACAAACTGGATGCGCTTAGAAACGACGCCGCCATGGCCAACGGCAAAAGCAACCGCCCGGACTTCACCCCCGGCGCCAAAGTGGAACTGCAGGACCATGACAGCCAGACCCTGAACCGGGAATGGCTGCTCACCGCTATTACCCACACCGGCAACCAGCCCCAGGCCCTGGAAGAAGAGGGTGGCAGCGAGCCCACCAGCTACCACAACACCTTCAGCGCCATCCCGGCCGACAAAACCTGGCGCCCCCTGTGTAATCACAAACCCGTGATGGACGGCCCCCAGATGGCGCTCGTCACCGGCCCCGAGGGTGAAGAAATCCACTGCGACCAGTACGGCCGGGTAAAAGTAAGATTCCCGTGGGATAGATACTCGAAGAACGACGAACACAGCAGTGCCTGGCTGCGTGTGGCCCAGGGCTGGGCCGGTGGCCAATACGGCTTCATGGCCCTGCCCAGAATCGGCCACGAAGTGATCGTGTCTTTCCTCGACGGCGACCCGGACCAGCCCATCATCACCGGAAGAACCTACCACGCCACCAACACACCGCCGTACGCGCTGCCGGAGCACAAAACCCGCACCACCCTGAAGACCAAAACCCACAAGGGCGAGGGCAGCAACGAACTGCGGTTTGAAGACGAAGCCGGCGAAGAACAGATCTACGTGCACGCCCAGAAAGACCTGGACCTGCTGACGGAAAACAACCGCACCGAAGTCATCAGGAACGACAGCCACCTGACGGTGGAGAACCACCAGTTCAGCCACATCAAAGCGGCGGACCATTGCACCACCGACGGCGAAAACCGGCTGTCCGTTGGCGCAGACTGCAGCCAGACCGTGGGCGGCACCTACCATCAGAAAACCGCCCGCACCATGGCCTCAGAAGCCGGCACCGAAGTGCATCACAAGGCCGGTGCCAAGGTGGTGCTGGATGCCGGGGCAGAGCTGACAATTTCCGGGGGTGGAAGTTTTATCAAGCTGGACCCCAGCGGCGTGACCTTGAGTGGGCCGGGGATCAAGATTAATTCCGGGGGCAGCCCGGGGAGTGGTTCGGGGCAGAATACAGTTGCTCCGGAACTGCCTGCAGTGCTTGATAGAGATCGGGCAGCAATGCAGCGGTCTCCTGAACTGGGAATGGTTAGTCAGCGTAAAGGTGCCTCTCCCGACCAAACGGAGTTTGAACAGTTACCGGGCTCTGATCGAAAGCTGATTATTGATGTGATTGGTGGGCACTTGGAGCGGGATTCAGTAGAGGCGGTGAAAGGAAGCGAAGGAGGGGAGAGCGTATGACGGACACGGTGGATTTTTCAGATGAGTCTCTGGATCGCTCAATTCTCAGAAGAGCGGACTACGACGATACAGATCCCAAAGACCTGGTGCTGACGATCCCCAAGCGTGATGGAGGCAAGATATCTGTTCCTCTTCTTAAGCATGCAAGATCCAATATTGAACGGGACGATTATCAGGAAAATACCCTACTTCGAGTAAAGCCTCTGGCTGAGATCGCCAGTAATCTGCCGGTTAACAGTGGCGGTGTTACCGTCTATCAAGGCAAAGGTGTGGCAATGCTTCGTCCAGGGTATTTGTACATTTTTCGCAAAGGCCGACTGTGGCGTGAGCTGGAGATCGGCGAGCAATCTCGCTTTAGTGACGTGGATCTTGAAGCAGTTCGCGCTGAAGTGATGGACCCTGGCTCTGGACTTCGGGTTATCAGGCCATCCAGCGGCGACTGGCTCGACGATCTATTGATACCGGTTTTCCTCCAGGGCCAGGCAGTCATGCACGACTTCCGCATGGCGTATAGCGAAGTACAGTGGGATTGGTCCTATATCGAGCAGCTTGAACAGGATGAACTCGCCTGCGACGCTAGAACAACGGGTGTAGGTCCTGCCTGGGCGACCGCTGGTGTGGAGGGTTTGCGCTTTAGTGGTGGCTTTTTGGCCTCACGGGTCGAGGATGTGGAAGAGCTCCGGGAAAGGGATCTGGGCATTGAGTTGATGCTGGAGAACCCTAGTGACTTCGCAATGGGGTTTGAGAGGCCCGGTGAGGATGAGCTATGTGTCAAGCTCGGTCGGCTGCTCGAGACTCCATTTGATCTGAGCTGTGAGCCAGGTGAGGATCAGCTCAAAGATCTGCGGCAGAAGAAGGGTGTGGCATGCCTGGCGCTTGATGATCCTTTATTCACTCTTCGTCACTCTATGTCTCAGCTACATCTGGCTCTCCACTATCTGGATGCCGTCGATGCCTCTATTCAGGACAATCCGATGGCGCACTCAGCGATGCTCATCCGTCAGGCTGTGTTCGACCCATCGCACCGTGGTCAGAACCCGTTGGCAAGATATGCATCTGCAATTGATCGATCGAAGCTGGATGAGGTGCTAAAAACCGACCAGAAGCAACAAGCTATCGACATTATTGATCGGCATCTTGAAAAGTTGCGAGATATGCTTGGCAGCGGAACTCTTGATGCGGTGCTTGAGGATTATCGAACTTGCAATGATGTTGCGGTCTGTGAGGGGTATCTGCTGGTCGCAGATAAACTCAATCTACTTCAGCAAATTCCCGGAGTGCTTAAGGCTCAGGGTGTAGACAAAGGAGGCCAGGTTCTATCCGATCTTCGTCGCTGGGTTCTTGAAGGCTCATTTTTAAGCAAATGGGCACCGGAAACTGTTGAGGGGGATGCGGAACCTCTTATCAGGAGACTGGAAACGTTGGCCAAGGACACGGCTGAGATCGATGGCGAGCTGTTGAAACGACTCAATCTTCAGTCTCTGGCCTATCTCGAAAAACAATTGAGTGAGCAAAATGGTGAAGTAGAGTCTGGTATTAAAGGTGTAGCCAATGCAGGCAAAGTAAGCGGGATGATAGCCGGGTCACTCAACGAATGGAGTGCTGCGCTTCTTACCGTAGGTAAACGCCTGGTGGAAGAAGACCTTATCGAGAGTGTTGAACTGCCCCGTCTTATGCAGGGAGCCTATTCTAATTTTGCGCTGGTGGACTCAAGCTTGAGGCGTATCAAGTTAATGGATAGGTCGGGGGCAATGAGGTCTGGTTTTATCATCGGCGTATCTGGCGACGGGATTGAACGCGGCCTGACGGACTTTGACCGCACGGAGGGCATGCTCACCAGAGCAAAGGATTATCTTTACGCAGACTTGCTGGATGACTCTGACGACTTGATGGCTTCCACCAGCCCCAAGCGTGCGTCGGAGGCGTTAGAAGAGGCTATCCATAAAGTTGCGGGTTCCTCCATGGTATTTTTCGCGCCGGATGATCATCCGGAAGTGCGTAAGTTGAGTTTGTTGAAGGTAGATTTAGCCAAGAGAGCGAACAGTATTGTGGATGGGCCAGTGGTGTCCCGTGGCATAGTCGTGTTTGCAGCGTTTAATCTTTTTCTTGAGTTAAATAGTCTGAACCGTGCCTTGAAGTCTGAGAGCGGCAACGTTGCTTTTGGTATAGCAAAGACATTTGCCGGTGCTGGTTCAGACTTAATTGCCGCTTCGTTAAAGTACAGTGAGGTATTGGGGAGGGCTTCAGCCGCATCGGGTGGAGTTAGCACTAGAACCTATCAAATAGCGACCCGACCGCTGTTTGATATGAAAAACTGGATGCTGATTGGTAATCGGTTAAAAGCATTAAAGGCTACAACTCTCGTTAAGGTGGCAGGGTTGGCAACGTTCATTGCTGGAGCTGCAGGCGCTGGTTTGAGCTTTTGGGAGATGCGCATCAGTTTGTCGAACAAGGACTTTGATGCTGCAACTGGTCACGCCATCGCAATGACGGGGAGTTTGCTTGTGCTAGCATCTCCCCTTATGCATACCTTGCTGGCGATTCCTGGTTGGGGATGGGCCATCTTTGGTCTTGCAATGGCTGTTGGCGGAGGACTGTATGCCGCGTCAGTCACAGACGATACGTTTGAACAACTTCTCAAGCGTGGTCCTTGGGGGACTCATCCCGATCATTCTCTACCCGGTATGGACCACAAGGCCTATTACAGCCAGTTGCTTTCTCTGCTCTCGCCAATTCACGTAACGGCTCAGCGATATGCAGACGTAGAACCCGATCCCGCATTAGGCCATCCTGATTATATGCCCAGGCCAGATGATTACGTCATCACGTTCCAATTTCCATTGGTTAGCCGCATCAAGTTGCATCAGGAATGTGAGGCGGGGTTGCCTGCCAGTCCATTCAGGTTGGTAGTCCAAGAGGTTGCGTATCTATCATCCACTACCACCGTTTCGGTGAAAGGTCTTACGGAATCAAGAACGAGCACTCAGATGCTCAAAACCACCCCGCTCACTAAGGTGACAGCCCGACAGTCGATTCCACAGCAATCAGCCGTTCGTTTCCTGGTCAGGCGTGAGATTCAGGACAGTGAGTACCAAAGCCTTTATTATCAGGAATCCGTTAAAGTGCGGGTGAGGGTGGGGTTGCAAGCTACTCTGAACACAGAATTGGGGCCGCTGGTTTTTCCTGCGCCGGTGTTTGAGGATTACGAACCTTTCGATTTGGCGCGACACGAGCAGCCTCCCCCGAAGAAGCGGATGCTCATGAATCCATATGATCAGCCAAAAGCTCCGTATTGGTACTTCACTGAGGTCAACGTATGACTGAACAACATATGCGTCGTCTGGCAGATGCGGCCTTTAGAGCAACGGATGTTGGACCACTGCCACCTTCACCCAAAGACCGAATGCGCATCGGCGAGGATCTTCAGCCTGTCGGTACCTATGCCGGCATTATTCCCTATTTCGGGACAATTGAAGATGTTGAAGCGCTACAGGATCACGAAAAGACAGATCCCGAGTTCGAGTCCAAAGATTGGTGGTGGGACCACCAAAGGATTCGATTTTTGAATGACAAATTGGGACTCAAGGTTTTAGTCCTTGCATTGCCGGTCATATGGGTTTTTTTCCTATGGTTCAGCGGTATAGCGTTAGTCGGTTGGGGAATTATTGAGGCAAATAACAACTTAGATATTGCATCCGAGATTCTGGTCTTTATTGGTGGGCTTCTTTCGCTAATGTGGTTTGCGTTTGCGATTTGGGTAACTCCGGTTACCACTAACTGGATCATGAGCACCGGCATGGGGTTTGTGCTCAAGCCCTTTGAAAAAGCGATCAACAAGAAACTGGACGACACTCTCGAGGACGGTTGTAGTGAGTTCAACCGAGCCACCGGGCTGGTTCGCCTGGCTCTCGGGCGAGGCCGGTTTTTCGAAGCCCCGTTTGTGGAATTCGATGCTTATGTGGATCGGGTGATCCAGCAAAGCGGTGTGTTCTATCGGCTCATTTTTGTGCATCGCTATACACAGAAGTCATTCCATAAAACGGCTTTCAGTACCATCGAATCCAGCAAATCAGAGGTCCTGGCACTTTGGGATGTACTTCAGACCTACATGGATGTGACGCAGCCCCTGCCAGATGTACCACGGCTGGAACCATTCCGACACCTGGATCCTGTCACCGCTGAACACGACCTGCGCAGCGGTCGTAACCCTCGCTTCTGGCGCGATCTGGATTTGGAAGCCTGGAAGGAAGGAGAGGGCAAGGAATGGCTGAAGCGGCAGGAGGAATATCCCTGGAATAAGCGCAAGTGCCGGCTTACGCCGCAACTCGGCAAGATCTCGATGGCGGAATACCGAGAGCTACGTCCAGCCGATGCATGGCCGATTTGATAACACGCTCGATTCTGTAATGGCTGGACCGAAAACCGGCGCCATTACAGAATCGAAGTTGCTTTACCAACTCCCCACATTCTCCATACTCGCCCAAGGCTCCCGAGCCGGCAGCGCATCGCCTTTCTGTAGCAACTCAATGGAGATCCCGTCCGGCGTCTTGATGAACGCCATATGGCCATCCCGGGGTGGGCGATTGATGGTGACGCCGTTGGCCTGGAGTTTCTCGCACAGGGCGTAGATATCGTCCACCCGGTAGGCCAGATGGCCGAAGTTGCGGCCGCCTGTGTATTCCTCTGGGTCCCAGTTGTAGGTCAGTTCGATCATGGGCGCCTTGTCTTCCCGGGCCCGGGCTTCGTCATCCGGAGCGGCAAGGAACACCAGGGTGAAGCGGCCTTTTTCGTTACTCTTCCGGCTGATTTCTACCATGCCCAGCAAATCGCAGAAGAAGTGCAGCGTGTCGTCCAGGTTGCTCACCCGGATCATGGTGTGCAGGTATTGCATAAGGTGCTCCTTGGCTGGTCAGGTTCTGAATTGTATACGCCACAGTTTACGGTATTCTTCGGCTATGACTAAAAACGAGATTACCGAGACGTTGCTGGCATTTGAGTTGCCAGCGGTCCGGCATCTGGCCTGGTTGTGTCTGTCGCCTCAGTTGTTAAAACATGAGCTCAGTTTCGATCCTGCCGCCCATCTGCCCCCCGAATTCCTGGAGACGTTGAAACGGTGGGAGCGGAACCCTGATACCCTGCCTGCGCGGTTGACGGAAACGCCGGAGGGTCGGCTTGGCCACTATTTCGAGCGCCTGTACGAGTTGTTACTGCGGGATCTGTTGGGTTGGGACATTGTACTGCAGAATCAGCAGGTTCAGGCCGAGGGGCGAACGCTGGGTGAGCTGGATTTTCTGGTTCGCAACCGGAGCTCCGGCCAACTGGAGCACCACGAAATTGCCATCAAGTTCTATCTCGGCTTCGTAACCGAGGCAAATCAGGTCCGGTGGTACGGACCCAATGCCCGGGATCGGCTGGATCTGAAGACTGAGCGCCTGCTGAATCACCAAAGCCGCTTGTGCCAGCGACCAGAAGCCCAGGGCTTGCTGGCCAGTGTTGGCGTCTGCGAAACGGTAACGCCACGAATTTTCATGCCAGGCTATCTGTTCTATCCGATTGCTCAAACGCTACCTGAGGCCCCGGCACAGGTGCCGAGGAAGCATCTGAAAGGTCACTGGATGAGGCTTGATCAGGCCCGGCAGGAGAATATCTCTGGCTGGGTGCCCCTGTTCAAGCCGGACTGGATCGGCCCCTGGACTCAATCGGCTGCGCCGGATACAGCATTGGCGAGGGCGGCGCTTGATCGGGTGGAGAGCGCCGGGATACCCCAGTTGTTTGCCGTTTTGAACAGGCGGCCGGAATCCGATCGCTGGGTAGAGGACAGTCGGGTGTTCGTTATGCCGCCCCAGTGGCCGGGTGCAGGCGCCTAAGACCATTGTAGGGGCTGTTCGGTTCACAGAAACGGGCGTTGGTCGTTGTCACATTCGTGACACGGTTCTAGAATTCCGGGCTGTTCAGGTGGCATCAGGACGATGCCCGTAAGCCAAGGAAGGAGATGCCCCGATGGAAGATTGGCAAGGATGTCTGTCTCCGGAGTGTCAGACCGCGCTGTTGATGGCCCGAGAAAGTGTTGGGCGCCGGGGCGGTTCTGTGATTACTGCCGAAGATTTTCTGCTGGCATTGCTCGATGCCATCCCCGCGATTCCCCCGTTTTTGCAACGCCAGAGTATCGATCTGGACGAACTCGTTCGCACCATTCAGGGTGAACAGCCCATCGTGACCGAGGTGGTCGGAGACGGTGATCTGTCCTCCCAGTTGATCTATTGGATTGCCTCCGCCCGCGAGTCGGCAGAGGTCCCCTGGCTCGATTGGCCGGTGCTTCTGAAAGCCCTGACGTCCCAATGTGAGCGGCTTCAGGATAAGGCCTATGTGGCTGTACTCGAGCTTGTGACCTGCTGGCCCTCGGCACATGACGTACCTGTGCCCACTTCCGATGCCCGTTTCGTTGCGCCGGTATCGATTGCGGAGCCAGCATGGCTCGCGCTGGCGGAAGATGTTGCGGTTGCCCTGGCGGCCAATCCCGAAGCATTGATTTGGGTTCGGGGCCCCAGGGGGGCCGGCAAGTCGGCCTGGCTGCACTCGCTCCTGAGCACTCCCGGCCTGGCCTGGGTTCAGGTTGATCCTCGCCGGGAGTCCGAAGTGCTGGCCTGCGATCAACCGGTTTTACCGTCAGCTGATTCCTCCTCTGAGCATTGGCCTGCACTGGTATTGGACAATGTCAGCCCCGCCGATTTGCTGACATTGATAGCCGAGCCGCTGGGGCTGATCCGGGATCTGGTTTCTGGCTGGTCTGGGCCAATCCTGCTGATTGGTCGTGATTCGATGACGGATTCCAGCGGTGTCGTTCGGTTGGGGCAGTTACTGGGACGTGAACCTGAGGTTCTGGAGTTGCCTCCAGTGAGCGTCCGTCAGCGGAGGGCGGTACTCACCGCACATCAACCGGCAACCGAAAAGCGTTGGAATATCCAGGTTTCCCAGGCGGCTCTCGAATATGCGGCTTCCCGACAAAGCAGCTGTGTCAGCACTCCTGGTGGTATGCTGCAGTGGGTACGGCGAGCCGCCGCCCGGCTGGATTTGTTTGCCAGTCGTGGCTCGGTGTCGGCAGCGGCACTGGAAGGCGAAAAAGAGGTGTGGCACCGGCAGTCGCTGGTTGCACTGGCGCGGGGAGAAGATTGCCATCTCCCGGAGCAGAAGGCGGAGGTCCTGATGATTGAACAGGCGGCGGCGGATGTTCTCTGGCACGAGCGCAAGCGGGCCGGCACGCTCCGACGATTGCTGGTGGACGATCTGCGCGAGGAACTGGAGCGATGGGTTGCAGCGAGGCCCGGGCCGGTTCACTATGTGCGACATTGCGAACAACTGCAGGGAGAATCCTTGGGTGCAGGATCTGGAAATCTACATTCGTGACCTTGAACCGGCCGCGGTCTCCAACTGGCTGGAAGGCCAACTGGACGAATTACAGTTGGACGATACCGACGTCAGTTCCGTGGTGAAGGGCATGGCCAGGTATAGCGGCGCGCGGGTGCGCATCACGCTGTATCCGGGCGCTTTCGGCAAGCGTTTCACTTCACTGGTGATGGAAGGCGATGAGCTGCCCTGGAACAGCGACCTGGATTGCGCTCGTAGTGCCTGGCGGGCAATGGATACTGAAATCCGCTGCAGCCCGGGAGACTGGAAAGAAGGGGACCCGGTGGAGGACGATAAGTGGTGGCGGCTGGATCATCGCGGCGAGCAGTTGGTGGTCTGGAACTGACAGTCACAAGGTTTTCGGCTTGAAACAAAAAAGCAGCCCCGAGAGGCTGCTTTTTTATTGGCGCGTGCGGGAGCTGTCTCAGTCGCTCAGGATAGACACGTTGTCTGCCTGCAGGCCTTTGTCTGCCTCAACCACGTTGAAGCGCACCAGTTGGCCCTGGCGAAGCACGCGGCGACCACGGCCACGGATGGCGCGGAAGTGCACAAAGATCTCGTCGCCACTGTCACGAACGATAAAGCCGAAGCCTTTCTTGACGTTGAACCACTTGACGGTGCCTTCCTCGTTACCTTCCGGAGTGCTGTCGTCAAAATCGTCTTCGTCGTCGTCATACTGATTGCTGGGCTGGGCACTGCGAGGTGCTGCCTTGCGCGCGGCTGAGTTCCTGGCGGCAGGCTGCTTGCCGGCGAGTGCAATCGCAACAAAGGCGGCAACGGCAAAGACAACAAACGCGAACAGATAGGCCGCTATGCCACCCTGGCTGCCCAGAGCTTCCAGGCCCTGGCCCAACGCCAGGATTTTCAGGGGTTCCGGAGTGGTGGTAAGCAGAAGGCCGAGTACAAACGGTGCCGGAATCGCGATCAGAATGGCAACAAGGATCGCTTTGGCTGGATTACGCATTGGTTGGTTATTCTCCATGGTTTAACACTGACGATAAAAAGCCGGACATCGGGTAACATGGCATGTCTGGCCGGTGAACGCCGCCAACCCCGGGAAAACTGATTATCCCGGGCGCAGGCGGTAAAAGGCGGCATGATACCAGATTACAGAAAGGGCTGACCAAACCTCATGAGCAAAAACTCCCTGGAAGAACGACTGGCAGAACTGGAAATGCGACTTGCGTTCCAGGATGAGCTGATCAACACGTTGAGTGATCAGGTCGCCAAGCAGGAGATGGACATTCGGGAACTGTGGGACGCCAAGAAAATGCTGCACAAGCAACTCAAGGATATCTCGCCGTCCAATATCCGGCGGGAAGAAGAGGAAACACCCCCGCCGCATTATTGATCAGAGGCTCATTGTGAGCCTCTGGTTCGATTCTTTATGCCAGCAGCTCGACCAGAATCTGTTCGTAGATCTCGGATAGTGTGTCCAGGTCCTCAGCCTTCACACACTCGTCCACCTTGTGAATGGTGGCGTTGATCGGGCCAAGTTCGACCACCTGGGCACCGGTGGGCGCAATGAAGCGACCGTCTGAGGTGCCGCCGGACGTAGACAGTTCTGTCTCACGGCCAGTCACGGTTCGAATGGCATTCTGTGCGGCCGATACCAGCGCGCCTTTGTCGGTCAGGAATGGCCGGCCACTGAGGTGCCATTGCAGATCGTATTTCAGGTTGTGCCGGTCCAGGATAGCGACCACTCTCTCTTCCAGGCTTTCCGCGGTGTTCTCGGTGCAGTAACGGAAGTTGAAGTGCACCAGGCACTCCCCGGGCACAATATTGCTGCCGACGCCGGCCTCGACACGAGTTATCTGGAAGGTGGTAGGCGGGAAGAAGTCGTTGCCGTTGTCCCAGAATTCCTTGGCCAACGCGTCCAGTGCCGGTGCAACGTTGTGGACGGCATTCTCGGCCAGATGCGGGTAGGCCACGTGGCCCTGAACGCCGTGAACGGTGAGGTATCCGTGAAGGGAGCCGCGCCGGCCATTCTTGATGACATCCCCTACCTGGTGGGTGCTGGACGGTTCGCCAATCAGGCACCAGTCCATTTTCTCATTGCGGGCTTCGAGGGTTTCCACCACTTTTACGGTGCCATCCTGGGCCGGGCCTTCCTCATCGCTGGTGATCAGCAGGGCAATCGAGCCCCGATGATTCGGGTGGTTGGCCACAAATCGTTCACAGGCGGTGATGAAGGCCGCCAGGCTTCCCTTCATGTCCGCTGCGCCCCGACCGTGCAGGTAGCCGTCCTTGATGATCGGGTCAAACGGCGGTTGCGCCCAGTTTTTCTCAGGGCCGGTGGGTACCACGTCGGTGTGGCCGGCAAATGCCAGAACCGGCCCATTGTTGCCCTTTCTTGCCCAAAGGTTGTCGGTTTCGCCAAAGCGCAGGTTTTCCCCACTGAAACCGAGCGGCGCCAGGCGTGACATCATGAGTTCCTGGCAGCCCGCGTCGTCCGGCGTTACGGATTGGCGGCGGATAAGGTCCTTGGCAAGTTCCAGGGTGGGGGAGAGCGACATAGGGAAACCTGTTCGATAAGGAAAGAGTAGAGGGAATAACACCACAGAACCCCCGGTGTCGGTGGGTTCTGTGGCGGGCTACAGCCTTAGTTGTTGGCGTGCAGTTCTTCGTTCAGTTCAATGGCGGTCTTGTTGGTTTTGCACTCAACCGCACCGGTCTGGCTATTGCGACGGAACAGCAGATCGTTTTTGCTGGCCAGATCGCGGGCTTTCACCACTTCCACCAGTTTGTTGTGGTCATCCAGCAGGGCCACCTTGGTGCCTGAGGTGATGTACAGGCCAGCTTCAACGGTGCAGCGATCGCCCAGCGGGATGCCGATGCCGGCATTGGCGCCCAGCAGGCAGTTCTCGCCCACGGAAATAATGATGTTGCCGCCGCCGGAAAGCGTGCCCATGGTGGAACAGCCGCCGCCCAGATCGGAGCCTTTACCGATCATCACGCCTGCGGAGATGCGCCCTTCGATCATGCTGGTGCCTTCGGTACCGGCGTTGAAGTTGATAAAGCCTTCATGCATGACGGTGGTACCTTCGCCTACGTAGGCCCCCAGACGTACCCTGGCGGTGTCGGCAATACGTACACCCTTGGGCACTACGTAATCCGTCATCTGCGGGAATTTGTCGACCGACTTCACTTCCAGAATACGGCCATCCAGGCGTGCCTGCAGTTGCCGCTCCGGCAGTTCATTCAGGTCAATGGCGCCTTCGTTGGTCCAGGCCAGGTTGGGCAGCAGGCCAAAAATGCCGTCCAGCTTCAGGCTGTGGGGCTTGGCCAGGCGGTGTGAGATCAGGTGCAGTTTCAGGTACACCTCCGGCGTGCTGGAAGCGGTATCGTCCGTTGCCAGTACGGTGACTACCACGGGGCGCTTGCTCTCAGCCGCTTTCTCGGCCAGTTTGGCCTGGTCTGTCCGGCCCAGTTGGCGAAGGGCGTTGGCAAACTGTGCCAGTTGTTCTGCTTTCACGCTGATGGCCTGGTTGCCACCCTTATAGTCCAGCGCAGACTCAACCACGTCGATCAGGTCTCTGTCGGGTGTCATGATCGGCTGCTGGTAGTACACCTCCAGCCATTCGCCCTGGTTGTTCTGGGTGCCGATTCCGATACCGAATGCAAAACTCATCTGGTGGTTGCTCCTGTTGTCATTAAATAGTCAGAAAAATTCAGCCCAGCCACGCAGACCAGTCGTCTGCGTTGAACCCCACGCTTACGCCGTCTCCGCGCTCGACGACAGGGCGTTTGATGATGGAGGGGTTGTCCAGCATGATCTGGTGGGCACTTTGGGCGCTAATGGTATCACGAACCTCGTCGGGAAGTTTTCGCCAGGTGGTCCCGCGTTTGTTCAGGAGCGTTTCCCAGCCAACGGCCTGCTCCCACTGGCTGAGCTTCTCGCTGCTCAGGCCGTCTTTCTTGAAATCATGGAACTCATAGTCCACGCCGTGTTCATCCAGCCACTTCCGGGCCTTTTTGACGGTGTCGCAGTTGCGGATGCCATATATCTTCATTGTTTAAAACCTTTTACGAACTCAACGATACGTTTCGCGGCCTCAACGCATTCCTCCAGGGGAGCCACCAGCGCCATGCGCACGCGGTTTTCACCCGGGTTGTGGCCGTTTACCGTGCGCGACAGATATCGGCCCGGCAATACGTGTACGTTCTGTCGGGCGGACAGCTCCCGGGCGAATGTTTCGTCGTCCATGGGCGTCTCCGGCCAGAGGTAGAAGCCGGCATCCGGGAAGTCGACGTTCATCACTTCGCGCAGAATGGGCACGACTGCCTCGAACTTGGCCCGGTAGGCGGCGCGGTTTTCGCGCACATGGTCTTCATCGTTCCAGGCGGCGATACTGGCCAGCTGATTATGTATAGGCATGGCACAGCCATGGTAGGTGCGGTATTTCAGGTAGCCGGCCAGTACCTCGGCGTCGCCGGCCACAAAACCGGACCGCAGGCCCGGCAGGTTGCTGCGTTTGGACAGGCTGTGGAACACCACACAGCGCTTGAAATCGTGGCGGTCGATGGCGGCGCAGGTTTGCAGCAAGCCTTCCGGCGGGTTGGCTTCGTCCGGGTAGAGCTCTGAATAGCACTCGTCCGAGGCAATCAGGAAATCGTGCCGGTCAGCCAGTTCAATCACTTTTACCAGGGTTTCCCTCGGAATCACCGCTCCACTCGGATTGCCGGGCGAGCACAGGAACAGGATCTGGCAGTTCTCCCAGACCGACTCGGGCACGGCGTCGAAGTCCGGGATGAAGCCATTGCCGCCATCGCAGGGCAGATAAACCGGTGTGGCGCCGGCCAGGAAGGCTGCGCCTTCGTAGATCTGATAGAAAGGATTGGGGCTGACCACGGTGGCGGGTTTGCCAGCATCCACAACCGCCTGAACCAGGGCGAAGATGGCTTCGCGGGTTCCGTTTACGGGCACCACGTGGCGGTTCGGATCCAATGACGCCGGTGCAAGATCAAACCGGTGGGTTGCCCATGCGGCAATCGCGCTACGAAGTTCGTCCGTGCCTTTGGTCGTGGGGTAATTCGCCAGTTTATCCAGATTATCGGCAATAACGTCCTTTACGAAGGCTGGCGATGGGTGCTTGGGCTCACCAATTCCCAGGGAGATGGGCGCCAGATGTTCTGGCACCGAAATGCCGGCCTTCAGTTTGGCCAGTTTCTCGAAGGGATAGGGGTGAAGTCTTTCCAGATTGGGGTTCATTGAATCTCGTCCAGCATTTTACAGAGGTCCTGTTGCAGGGCCTGGCACACGCCCGGGTCGCGCAGGGGTTCGCCCTGTTCGTCGGTGATGAAGAACACGTCTTCAACCCGCTCTCCCAGAGTGGCAATCTTGGCGTTGGTCAGCCGCACACGGTGTTCCAGCAACACCTGGCCAATCCTCGCCAGCAGACCGGGGCGGTCCGGCGTGATCAGTTCCATCACCGTGCGCTGATTGATGGTGTCGTTGGAGAAGGTCACCTCGGTCGGGAACGCAAAGTGTTTCAACTGCCTTGGCGTTCTGCGATGGATGATGTCCGGATAGTCTTCCGGGTCGTCCAGTTCTTCAATCAGTCGCTTGCGTACGCGCTCCTTCCGGGCCGGGTCGATACCCAGCGGCTGCCCCTTGTCATCCAGAACCACATAGGAGCTGATGGAATAGGGGCCTTCGGTGGAATTGATGCGGGCATCCACAATGTTCAGGTTCAGCTGTTCCAGAACAGCGGTGGTGGCGGCAAACAGGGCGACGCGATCTTTCATGTAGATGATGATCTGGGAATAGCCGTCAGTCGGGCCACCCCGGGTGTCCCGGATCAGCACCAGAGGATCCGGGTTGTCGCCGTGGCGAATGATGGCGGCTGTTTGCCAGGCGATATCCACAGTGGAATCCTGCAGGAAGTATTCGTCGTCCACGGTATTCCAGATATGGTCGATCTGTTCATCGGTCATATTCTGGGCGTGGAGGATTTCCCTGGCTTCCTCCTGGGTGGCCCGGATCCAGGACTGCCGGTCTACCGGATTGTCAGTGCCGCGGCGCAGCGCCCGTTTGGTTTCTATATAAAGCTGGCGCAACAACGACGCGCGCCAGGTGTTCCACAGTTTGGGATTGGTGGCACTGATATCGCAAACCGTGAGGATGTAGAGATAGTCCAGGTGGGCGAGGCTGGGTACCGCGCGGGCAAAGGCCTGAATGATGTCCGGGTCGGAAATATCCTTGCGCTGCGCGGTCATCGACATCAACAGGTGGTTTTCCACCAGCCAGGACACCAGTTGGGTGTCCCGTTCACTGAGATGGTGCCGCTCGCAAAAGGCTTCGGCATCAATGGCGCCAAGCTCGGAATGGTCGCCGCCCCGGCCTTTCGCCACGTCGTGGTAGAGGCCGGCAATAAACAGGGTTTCCAGTTTGGGTAGCCGGTGTATCAGACGGGAGGCCAGGGGGTATTCGGTTCGGGCCTCGGTGCTGTTGAGCCTCACCATATTGCGGATCACCCGCATGGTGTGGGCGTCTACCGTATAGATATGGAAAAGGTCGTGTTGCATCTGCCCGATGATCTGGCCGAACTCCGGCAGGTAGCGGCCCAGCACGTTGTACTTCTTCATGGCCGACAGAGTCTGGTCCAGGGCGTGGGGCGTGCGTAGCAGCTCCATAAACAGCGTGGTGACGGCCAGGTCAGACCGGAACGCGTCATCAATCAGATGCCTGTGGGCCCGGAGTGAGCGAATCGTGGTGGCCCGGATACCTTTGATCTCCGGGTGTTGCGCCATCAGCACGAAGATTTCCATGATCGCGTACGGGGCGTAGGCGAACACCTGATTGTTCACCGCTTCAATGTAAAGGTTGCGAACCTGGAAACGTTTGTTCAGGGGGCGGATTTCATCTTCGCCGCCGCTGCCAATGATGGCTTCGTCATAATACTGCAGGATCACGTCGGCCAGCTCCGCCAGTGCAAGCACAGTGCGGTAGTACTGCTGCATCATCAGCTCTACGCCCAGACGTTTACCTTCGTCCTGGTAACCGAGCATTTGTGCCAGGGCGCGCTGGTGGTCAAATAACAGTCGATTTTCATTGCGGTCGGCCAGCAGTTGAAGGCCAAATCGGAGCCGCCAGAGGAAGGTCTCCCCCTGGTACAGAATCTGGTGCTCTTCTTCGGTCAGGATGCTGAAGCGGGTGAGGTCGGCAATATTCTGCAGGCCGAAATGGCGCTTGGTGATCCAGCCGATGGTCTGGATATCCCGAAGGGCGCCAGGAGAGCCTTTGACGTTGGGCTCCAGATTGTACTCCGTGTCGCCGTACTTCTTGTGACGTTGCTGCTGCTCTTCACGTTTGGCGAGGAAGTAGTCCCGATCGGAGCTGACGTCGTCCGAATACACCATCTCACTGAGTTCGGCCCGTAAACCATCCGGGCCTGCGATCGTGCGTGTTTCCAGCAGGTTGGTCAGAATGGTGATGTCTTCCCGGGCGGCCTGAATGGATTCCGCCAGGCTGCGAACGCTGTGGCCAATATCCAGTTTGAGGTCCCAAAGCAGGGTGACAAACGCTCCCAGGTCTTCCTGCCAGTCCTCTTCTATGCCATTGCGGGTCAGGATCAGCAGGTCAATATCGGAATGAGGGTGCAGCTCGCCCCGGCCATACCCCCCCACGGCCACCAGTGCAATGTCTGCGGAGCGGGAGAACGGGTATCGGTTCCAGATCAGCCGGAGTACCTTGTCGATGGTGTTGGCCCTGGCAAGAACCAGGGCGCGGACATCGGCACCTTGCTGAAATGCCTCGGCATCAGCGTTATAACTTTCCCGCAACAGTTCGCGTGCGGCAAACACCGGTGAGGTGTCGTTACTGATTCGGGATTCCAGCTCGCTTCGGTCCACTTAGAATGACTCTTCCGATCGGCGGGTCAGCACCTCATAGCCATCCGCAGTTACCAGAATGGTGTGCTCCCACTGTGCCGACAGTTTGTGATCCTTGGTGACCACCGTCCAGCCATCTGCCAGTAGCTTGGTCTGGTATTTGCCCTGGTTGATCATCGGCTCGATGGTAAAGGTCATGCCTTCTTTGAGTTCCATGCCGGTGCCGGGCTTGCCGTAGTGCATTACCTGAGGCTCCTCATGAAACACTTTGCCAATGCCGTGGCCGCAATAGTCTCTGACAACGGAGTAACGGTGTTTCTCGGCATGCTGCTGTATTACGTGGCCAATATCACCCAGGCGGGTTCCGGGCTTCACCAGTTCAATGCCTTTATACAGGCACTCCTGGGTGATCTGGATCAGGCGTTCGGTGCCGGGCTTGGGCTTACCCACAATCCACATCTTGCTGGTGTCGCCGTGGTAACTGTCTTTGATGACGGTGACATCAATATTGATGATGTCGCCTTCTTTCAGCACCTTCTTCTCGGACGGGATGCCGTGACAGATTACGTGGTTGACGGATGTGCAGATAGACTTGGGGAAGCCCTTGTAGTTCAGGGGAGCGGGGATTGCCTGCTGTGTGTTGACGATATAGTCGTGCGCAATGCGATCCAGCTCTTCCGTGGTGATGCCGGGTTTGACATGTTCGTCGAGCATTTCCAGAACTTCGGCAGCCAGGCGACCGGCCACGCGCATCTTTTCAATCTCTTCGGGGGTCTTGATAGTTACCTGCATCGGGCTTCCTGTTGATTTGTATCAAACCGGCATTTTAAGGGGCGGCGACATAAGGTACAAGGCGGGGAGCAGGCTATGCTGGCCATAGCCCGGGGCTAAAAATAATGGCGTTTGGCCTGGCAGATATGGTATAAACGCGCCCGCCGGAAACGAATCCGGCAAATTCACACACGTGTCAGCACGTTGTCCCAGGGTGCCGGCTCCTGTTTAAAGGAGGCTGGTTGGGGCAATCGGACGCGTGGAGGACTAACCCGAAGCTAAAAGGTAAATATCATGGCTCAGGTAAATATGCGTGACCTGCTCAAGGCAGGTGCTCACTTCGGTCACCAGACTCGCTACTGGAACCCGAAAATGTCGAAGTTCATCTTCGGCGCCCGTAACAAGATTCATATCATCAACCTGGAGCAGACTGTTCCGGCCATGAATGAAGCGCTGAACTTCATTCAGTCTCTGGCTGAGAACAAGAACAAGATCCTGTTTGTTGGTACCAAGCGCGCGGCTTCCAAGATCATCAAGGAAGAAGCTCAGCGTTCCGGTCAGCCGTACGTTAACCATCGCTGGTTGGGTGGTATGCTGACCAACTACAAGACCATCCGTCAGTCTATCCGTCGCTACCGTGATCTGGAAGCCCAGAGCCAGGACGGTACTTTCGACAAGCTGACCAAGAAAGAAGCCCTTGAGCGTACCCGTGAGATGGATAAGCTCGAGCGCTCCATCGGTGGTATCAAGGATATGGGTGGCCTGCCGGATGCCCTGTTCGTTATCGACGTAGACCACGAGCGTATCGCCATCAAGGAAGCCAACAAGCTGGGTATTCCTGTTATCGGTGTTGTTGATACCAACAGCGATCCCGATGGTGTTGATTACGTAATCCCGGGTAACGATGACGCCATCCGCGCTATCCAGATCTACGTGAAAGCCGTTGCCGATACCTGTCTGGAAGCTTCCCAGTCTGCCGGCGCTGGCGCTGACGAGTTTGTTGAAGTCAGCGAAGATGCTGCAGGCGCTGCTCCGGCCGCCGAGTAACATCCAGGCTTAACGTTTGAGTTGTAAGGTATGCCCGCCTGTATATGCGGGTATACCTCCCCACCGAATTCGGAAAAGACAAGAGGATTGAACATGGCTGCAATTACCGCTGCAATGGTCAAAGAGCTGCGTGAGCGTACTGGCCTTGGCATGATGGAGTGCAAAAAAGCACTGGTTGAAGCTGAAGGCAATGTTGAAACTGCGATTGAAGAGCTGCGCAAGTCTTCCGGTCTGAAAGCCGCCAAGAAGGCCGGCCGTACTGCCGCTGAAGGCGTGTCTCTGGTCAAGGTGTCTGACGACAACACCGTGGCCTTCATTCTGGAAGTGAACTCCGAAACTGACTTCGTTGCTCGCGACGACAACTTCATGAACTTCGCCAACGACGTTCTGAATGTTGCCTTCGAGAAGGGCGAAACTGACGTTGCCAAGCTGATGGAAGGCGACCTGGAAGCCAAGCGTGAGGCGCTGGTTCAGAAGATCGGTGAAAACATCACCGTTCGTCGCATCATCAAGGTTGAAGGCCCGGTTGTGGGTGGTTACGTGCACAGCAACAACAAGATCGCTTCCGTTGTTGCCCTGACTGCAGGTAACGAAGAGCTGGCTCGCGATATCGCCATGCACGTTGCTGCTGTTAACCCGCGCGTTGGCAAGCCTGACGACATGCCGGCTGAAGAGCTGGAAAAAGAGAAAGAGATCATCAAGGCCCAGCCGGATATGGAAGGCAAGCCTGCTGAGATCGTTGAAAAGATGATGGGTGGCCGCATCAAGAAGTTCCTGGCTGAAAACAGCCTGGTTGAGCAGCCGTTCGTCAAGAACCCGGACCAGAAAGTGGGTGACCTGATCAAGTCGGCCGGTGGCGACCTGGTTGGTTTCATTCGCCTGGAAGTGGGTGAAGGCATCGAGAAAGAAGAAGTGGATTTTGCTGCTGAAGTGGCTGCTGCCGCTGGCACAGGCAAGGCCTGATTCCTCTTCGAGGCACTGCCGTGCAATATGGCAGTGCCACCTGAGTCTGCCACGTCAGCCGGGTTCGCCCGGCTTTCGTGGCGGGCTTGTATCTGAGATACCCCTTTTTTGAGGAGTATGTCAGATACAAGCCTGCAACGGGTTTGCGCCGGATAGCCAACAGACGAGAAGGGGACCACCATGCCGACATCTTCGAAAAACCAGCCCAGATACAAGCGTGTTCTGCTCAAGCTCAGTGGCGAAGCCCTGATGGGAGAGCACGATTTCGGTATTGATCCCAAAGTTCTTGATCGTATGGCCCTGGAAATCGGTGCCCTTATTGGCATTGGTGTTCAAGTGGGGCTGGTCATTGGCGGTGGCAACCTGTTTCGCGGTGCAGCCCTCAATGCGGCAGGCCTTGATCGCGTGACTGGAGATCACATGGGGATGCTGGCCACGGTCATGAACGGCCTGGCCATGCGTGATGCGCTGGAGCGCTCGAACATCCGTACCCGCGTGATGTCTGCTATCCCCATGAGCGGTATTGTTGAGCATTATGACCGTCGCCGTGCGGTGCGGGATCTCAAGGAAGGTGATGTGGTCATCTTCAGTGCGGGTACCGGCAACCCGTTCTTCACCACGGACTCTGCAGCCTGCCTGCGTGGCATTGAAATTGAAGCTGACGCTGTTCTGAAGGCAACCAAGGTAGATGGCGTTTACTCGGCCGATCCCCATCTTGATCCTACCGCAGTAAAATACGACCACCTGACCTATGATGAGGTTCTGGACAAGAAACTGGGCGTGATGGATCTCACGGCCATCTGCCTGGCGCGGGATCACGGTATGCCGCTGCGGGTCTTCGACATGAACCGCCCCGGTGTGCTCACGCGCATTGTGACCGGGGAACGGGAAGGCACATTGATTGAATGAATAAGGCTGCCGGCGCCTGAAGTGCCGGCTTCCTGCATGGAACCAGACGAACGAATTGAGGAAGCTGACGTGATTAACGACATCAAAGCTGAAGCCGAAAAGAAAATGAAAAAGAGCCTGGAAGCTCTGCACTCGGCTTTCAATAAAATCCGTACCGGACGTGCCCATCCGGCGATCCTGGACAGCGTAATGGTGAACTACTACGGTCAGGAAACACCGCTGAAGCAGGTGGCCAGCGTGAACGTGGAAGACAACCGGACGTTGACCGTTGCGCCCTGGGAAAAGAATCTGGTGCCCACGATTGAAAAGGCGATCATGACGTCTGACCTTGGCCTGAATCCGGCCACCAGCGGCGACATCATCCGCGTGCCCATGCCGATGCTGACCGAGGAGACCCGTAAAGAAATGGTCAAGCAGGCAAAGGCGGATGCGGAGCACGGTCGGGTGTCTATTCGTAATGCTCGTCGCGATGCCAACCACATGATCAAAGAGCTGGTAAAGGAAAAGGAAATCAGCGAAGACGATCAGCACCGTGGCGAAGATGAAATTCAGAAGCTCACCGACAAATACATCGCCGAAGTTGAAAAGATGTTGAAGTCGAAGGAAGAGGACCTGATGGCGGTTTAAGCGCCCGGGTTCATACAGGAGCAGGATCAGCGGCGGGGGAGTCCCGCCGCACAGAGGATTTCATGACGGCAAAAGTTACCGCAGAAATTCCGGTGGCAGCAGATAACTGCCCCCGGCATGTCGCCATTATCATGGATGGCAATAACCGCTGGGCCAAAGCGCACCGGCTTAAGGGAGTGGCGGGCCACAAGGCCGGGGTGGATGCGGTCAAGGCGGTGGTGGAAACCTGCGCCAAAGAGGGCGTGGAGGTATTGACCCTGTTTGCCTTTTCCAGCGAGAACTGGCGCCGGCCCAAGGATGAAGTCTCCGCTCTTATGCGTCTGTTCCTGATCGCATTGGAGCGGGAAGTCCGTAAACTACATCGCAACAATATCCGCCTACGGATTATCGGTGATCGTTCAGCCTTCAATCCAGCGCTCCAGGAACATATGGAGAAAGCCGAGGCCCTGACCCGTGACAATACCCGTATGACGGTGGTGATTGCGGCCAATTACGGTGGGCATTGGGACATAACCCAGGCGACCCGTAAGGTGGCGGAGCAAGTGAAGGCGGGTCAGCTGGAACCGTCAGATATCACCGATGACCTGATCCAGGAGCACTTGAGCATCGGTGATCTTCCCATGCCGGATCTCCTTATCCGGACAGCAGGCGAACAGCGCATCAGCAATTTCCTGTTATGGCACCTGGCCTACACCGAATTCTACTTTTCCGAGGTGTTCTGGCCGGATTTCAAGCGCGAGCAAATGCTCAAGGCGCTTGATGCCTATGCCCATCGACAGCGCCGTTTCGGTCAGACCGACGACCAGATTGCTGCTCGCGCTGCACAACAATAACGACCAAGCGACCAATACCGTGCTTAAAACCCGAATCATTACCGCACTCATCCTGGCGCCGATTGCAATCGGTGGTATTTTTTTCCTTCCGCCTCTGGGGTTCGCCCTGTTTACCGGCGCCATCATCGCGTTAGGGGCCTGGGAATGGGCCAATATGTCCGGAATCGAAAGCCAGCCCGGACGCGTCGGGTATGCACTGGTTATGGCGGCGCTTCTCTATGCCCTGGGTGACCTGCCAGCATTGTTGGTGCTTTGGCTGGCGATTGCGTGGTGGCTGGTTTGTTTCTGGCTGGTCAGACGGTATCCCGCCGGATCCGAGCGCTGGGGCGCTATCCCGGTCAGGGCACTGATGGGGTTCATGGTGCTGGTGCCCGCGTGGGTGGGCCTGAATCACCTTCGCAATGGCGGCTTCCAGTTTGGCGACGTGGCCAACAATCTGGTCGTTATTCTGTATATTTTTCTGGTGGTGTGGGTGGCTGATATCGGCGCCTATTTTGCCGGCCGCGCCTTTGGTAAAGCCAAGCTGGCGCCTCGCGTCAGTCCCGGCAAATCCTGGGCTGGCGTATGGGGAGGATTGGCTGCAGTGGCCTTACTCGCCATTGTGGCCAGCCTCCTGGCCAACGCAGGTGTCGCGGAAGCCATGCTGCTGGTGGTGGCAAGTCTGGTGACCGGTTTTGTCTCGGTTCTTGGCGATTTACTTGAAAGCATGCTGAAGCGCTTTCGAGGCATCAAGGACAGCAGTCAGCTGCTGCCCGGGCATGGCGGCATTATGGATCGTATCGACAGCCTCACTGCGGCCATTCCGGTATTTGCCCTGATGATTACTCTGTTGGGCTGGTTGACCGCCGGCCAGGTCGTGGCATGACGAAACGCTCGATTACGGTTCTTGGCGCAACCGGCTCCATCGGCTTGAGTACCCTGGATGTTATTCGCAGGCATCCGGACCGCTTTTCAGTGTATGCCCTGACCGCAGGAAGCCGGGCGGATGAATTAGCAACCCTGTGCCGTGAATTTCGACCGGCCGTTGCGGTGATGGCCGATTCAGAAGCTGCTGAACGCCTGAAGGCGCTGTTGGCGGATATGCCCGAGACCCGAGTGCTGGCGGGAGAAACGGGGCTCTGTGAGGTGGCGGCTTCAGCGGAGTCGGACACCGTGATGGCTGCCATTGTCGGCGCTGCCGGCCTGGCGCCAACGCTGGCCGCAGTCCGGGCCGGCAAACGCGTTCTTCTTGCCAACAAAGAAGCGTTGGTGATGTCCGGCAAACTGTTTATGGACGCGGTTGAGCGCCACGGGGCCGAGCTGCTGCCCATTGACTCCGAGCATAACGCCATTTTTCAGTGTATGCCGGCGGACAAGGTGCGAGACCCTCATGGGGCGGGTATTACCCGTATCCTTCTGACCGCCTCCGGCGGACCTTTCCGGGAGTCTGCGGCTGAGGACTTACGGGCGGTGACGCCGGCCCAGGCCTGCGCCCATCCTAACTGGTCAATGGGCCAGAAGATTTCTGTGGACTCTGCAACCCTGATGAACAAGGGCCTGGAGTTGATTGAAGCCTGCTGGCTGTTCAATACCACGCCGGCAAACGTGCAGGTTCATGTCCACCCCGAAAGCATCATTCACTCCATGGTTGAATATGCCGACGGCTCGGTGCTTGCCCAGTTGGGAAGCCCGGATATGCGTACACCCATTGCCAATGGCCTGGCCTGGCCTGAGCGTATTGAGGCTGGTGTTGCGCCCCTGGATTTGTTCGCCATTGGCCGTTTTCACTTTGAGCGCCCGGATTTGGAGCGTTTCCCCTGTTTGCGCCTTGCGGCCGAAGCCTTTGCTGCAGGCGGTACAGCGCCAGCGGTACTCAATGCGGCGAACGAGGTTGCAGTGGCGGCGTTTCTGGAAGGCCGGCTGTGCTTTGCCGATATCCCCGTTATTATAGAGCGAACCCTGACGGCCACAGACGTTGTGCCAGCGGACAGCTTTGACACTATTTTCGCGAAAGATGCCGAGGCTCGCAGCCGGGCCAGGGAACAGATCAGCCTGCTGGCTGTCTGACGTCCCTGGGCCTGACAGGCCGCTCATTCAGCCATAAACCGGAACGTCTATGCAGATCATTCAAACCGTACTGGCACTGGCGCTTACCCTCGGAATTCTGGTAACGCTGCACGAATACGGCCATTTCTGGGTGGCACGCCGATTCGGTGTGAAGGTGCTTCGTTTTTCAGTGGGGTTCGGCAAGCCTCTGTTTTCGTGGTATGACCGTCACGGAACCGAATATGCGGTAGCGGCTATCCCCCTGGGGGGATACGTGAAAATGCTGGATGAGCGGGAAGGCCCGGTACCGGAAGAGCTACGTGATCAGGCGTTTACCTCGAAACCTCCTTCCCAGCGCATCGCCATTGCGGCTGCCGGCCCAATTGCCAATTTTCTGTTCGCGATTCTCGCTTACTGGGTGTTGAGTGTTGTTGGCGTTACCACCGTCGCTCCGGTGGTTGGCGAGGTGGCCCAGGGCAGCGTTGCGGAACGGGCAGGGCTGGAAAGCGGGATGGAAATCCATACCGTTGACGGCCATAGGGTGACCTCCTGGCGAGACGTCAACATGCGGCTGCTCGAGAGGGCGGGGGAGTACGGTCAGGTTTCGCTGGAGATTTCCCGGGATGGTTCCAGGGGCACTGTGGCGGGTCCATTGGACGGCTGGCGCCTGAGTGATGATACTCCGAACCCGCTGGCGGAATTCGGGATATCCCCCTGGCGTCCGGATGTGCCCGCGGTGCTGGGTGAGGTGACTGCCGATGGTCGGGCAAATGCGGCCGGGCTGCAAGGCGGTGACCGCATATTGGCTGTTGATGGCGAGCCGGTACCGGACTGGTTTGCTCTGGTGGAGCATATTCGGAATGCCCCGGAACAGACTCTGGAACTGACCATCGAGCGCTCTGGCGATGAATTGAATGTTCCGGTAACACCTGCTTCGAGAACGCTTGAGGATGGTCAGGTCGTTGGTTTCGTAGGTGCCGGCGTAAGCGCAGTGAACTGGCCTGATGAACTGTTGCGGGAGGTCCGCTACGGGCCGTTGGCGGCGATACCGAATGCTGTGAATGAAACCTGGGCCGACACCCGCCTGACACTGGTGGCGATTAAAAAGATGGTCACCGGGCTGCTGTCTCCGACCAATCTCAGTGGACCGATTACCATTGCCCGGGTTGCCGAGGCGAGTGTCAGCTCGGGGTTCGAAGACTTTGTGCGCTTTCTGGCATATCTGAGTGTCAGTCTTGGCGTGCTTAACCTGCTCCCCGTTCCGGTTCTGGATGGTGGGCACATTGTGTACTACACCATCGAAGCCATTCGCCGGAAGCCACTTTCCGAGCAGGCCCAGGCCTTTGGATTACGAATCGGTATGGCTTTGATACTGACTTTAATGGTGTTTGCTCTTTACAACGACCTGATGCGGTTGTGAGAATTGCGGGCTCCTTACCGCACATTAACCAGGCGAAATAACTGAATGAGACGTTCCCTTCTAGCTGTAGCCGTTGGCCTAGCAATTACCGCAACCGGTATAAAGCCAGCGCTGGCGGATGAATTCACGGTTGCGGATATCGAGGTAGAGGGCCTTCAGCGGGTTTCAGCGGGTTCTGTGTTTTCGGCTTTTCCGGTGAACATCGGCGAGCGTATGGACGAGACCCGGTTGGCCGACGCCATCAAGGATCTGTTCCGGACCGGATTGTTTACGGATATTCAGGCCAGTCGTGATGAGGGTGTGCTGATTCTGTCGGTGCGTGAACGCCCGTCGATTTCCTCCATTGAGATCGAGGGTAACAAGAATATCGAAACCGAGATGCTGATGGATGCCCTGGCCGGTGCGGGCCTGGAGGAAGGTCAGGTATTTCGGCGTGCTACCCTGGAGAAACTGGAACTGGAGATCCTTCGCTCCTACATCGCCCAGGGCCGCTACAACGCAAGGGTAAAAGCCACCGCGGAAGAGTTACCCAGGAACCGTGTTGCCATTCGCCTGGACATCAACGAGGGTTCTGTCGCTGCCATTCAGCACATCAATATTGTTGGGAACGAAGATTTCAGTGATGAAGAACTCATCGGCCTCTTCGAGTTGCGTACCAGTAGCTGGTGGAACTCGCTGACCAACAAAGATAAATACGCCCGGGAACGTCTGAGCGGGGATCTGGAGTCTCTGCGTTCGTTTTATCTTGATCGGGGCTATCTGGACTTCAACGTTGAATCCAGCCAGGTGTCCATCTCGCCGGACAAGCAGGAAGTCTTTATCGCCATCGCCGTTAATGAAGGCCCCCAATACACCATCTCCGACATTCGCTTGCGCGGTGAGCTGATTGTCGGTGAGGAAGAGCTACGGAAATTCATTCCGGTTAAAGAAGGCGATGTATTCTCCCGTGCACAGATGACGGCGATTTCCGAAGCGCTCTCGTTCCGGCTCGGCCGCGAAGGCTATGCGTTTGCCAACGTCAATGCGGTACCGGAGCCGGGTGAAGACAATACAGCTGCGGTTACCTTCTTCGTGGAGCCCGGCAAACGGGCCTATGTACGCCGGGTGAACTTCGACGGCAACGTGTCCACTAAGGATGAGGTGCTGCGCCAGGAGATGACCCAGATGGAGGGCGGGGTAGCCTCGTCCGACCGCATCGAGTTCTCCAAGACCCGTCTTGAGCGCCTGGGTTACTTCCAGACTGTTGATGTTGAAACGGTCCCGGTACCCGGCACCGATGACCTGGTCGATGTGAACTACAGCGTGCAGGAACAACCAACGGGCAGCTTGTCCGCATCGGTGGGTTTCTCGCAAAACTCGGGCGTGATTCTGGGCGCGTCTGTGTCCGAGAATAATTTCTTCGGTACCGGCAAGCGTGTCTCGTTTGGTGTGAACTTCAGTGATTCGGTAAAGAGCGCCAACGTTTCCTACCTGGATCCATACTACACGGTGGATGGGGTAAGCCGGGGCTTCAGTTTATTTGCCCGTGAAACCGATTACGAGGAAGAAGACATTTCCTCTTACCTGCTCGATGAGTACGGTGGCCGGGTAACGTTCGGGTATCCGACAGATTCCATTACGCGGTTGAATTTCGGTGCTGGCGTTACCCAATCAAACATTAAGCCGGGTGTATTCTCAGCCCAGGAAGTTCGCGATTTTATCGCCGACGAAGGGGATTCGTTCACCAATTACTTCCTGTTTGGTAGCTGGCGGCGGAGTACTCTCAACCGAGGTGTACTGCCAACCAAGGGTTACAGTCATTCCCTGTCGCTGGATGTCGCTGTTCCAGGCAGTGACCTGACCTTCTACAAGGCGACCCACAAAACGGATTTCTATTTCCCGCTGACGGATTCCGCCAACTGGGTCTTCAGAGCGCGATCGGAGATCGGGTATGGGGACGGCTACGGTGACCGCAGTCAGATGCCGTTCTTCGAGCATTTCTATTCCGGGGGCTATGGCTCTGTTCGGGGATATGAAGCAAACTCTTTGGGTAACAAGGCGGAGCGTGCAGCAGGCGACTTCTCGGATCCCGATCCGTTCGGTGGTAACGTTCTGACAGAAGGCGGGCTGGAGTTGATCTTCCCGACGCCTTTTGCAGGAGATTCGCGTTCGATGCGCACGTCGTTCTTTGTCGATGCCGGTCAGGTGTTTGATACCGAAAGAGGTTTTGACCCTGAGTTGGGTGAGGTACGGACTTCAGCTGGTATCAGTTTCCAGTGGATCACCGCGGTAGGTCCCTTGGCTTTCAGTCTGGCCAAGCCGCTGAACGATAAATCCGGTGACGATACCCAGGTCTTCCAGTTCTCACTGGGGCAGACGTTCTGACCGGGCTATAAAAAAAGAAAGAATGAAACAAAGGAGAAGATTGATGACCCGTTTGATGACTATCCTTGCCGCCGCTCTCATGGCCTTCTCGGCCCAGGTGGCGGCGGAGACCCGTATTGGTGTGGTGGATCTGCGCCAGGCCCTGTTCTCTTCCAATGATGCCCAGGCCTTCAGCGAAAAACTCCAGCAGGATTTTGCCGGCGACGAAGCCCAGGTGCGTGAAGCTCAGGAGGCCGCTCGCAAGTTAAAGGATCGGCTGGAGAAGGACGGCGCCATGATGAACGAGAGCGAGCGTAATCAGTTGGCCGCCGAGTTTCAGGAAAAGGTAAAGGAGTTTAATTTCCTCAAGCAGCGCCTCGACGCCACCGTTAACCAGCGCAAGCAGCAGTTTCTGGAAGGTGCGCGCCCTGAGGTGGACGCCGCTGTGAAGGAACTCCTGGAAGAAAATGACCTTGATCTGATTCTGCCCAGCGAAGCGGTGGTTTACGTTAAGCCGGAGATGAATCTGACCACACAACTGCTTGAAAAACTGAACCAGTGATGTAGAAAGGGGCTCCCCGGCCCCTGTGTTTGGAGAAAACGATGACACAGAAGTCCTATCGGCTGCAGGAGATTGCCGAGGCATTGGGAGCGAGCCTCCGGGGAGACCCCGATATCCGTATTACCGGGCTTGCCACCTTGCAGGCGGCGGTTCCGGGCCAGATCAGTTTTCTGGCAAATCCCTCCTATGCCAAATACCTGAAAGATACCCGGGCGTCAGCGGTGATTGTGTCCTCGGCTGCGGCGGATGATGTTCCGACCAATGTCCTGTTACTGGACAATCCCTACCTGGGCTATGCTCACCTCAGTCATTGGTTTGATCCGGCTCCCAAGGCTTCCCCGGGCATTCATCCAACTGCCGTGGTTGATGAGTCTGCCAGTATTCCTGAATCTGCATCCATAGGCCCGCATGTTGTGATTGAGGCCGGGGTTTGTATTGGTGAGCGCGTAGCGATCGGTGCAGGTGGTTTTGTCGGTGCGAGAGCGAGTATCGGGGACGACAGTATCCTTCGGCCCCGGGTCACGCTTGCACATGATGTGGTAGTCGGTAAGCGCTGTCACATTCTCAGTGGTGCGGTGGTTGGTTCCGACGGCTTCGGCTTTGCCAACGAAAAAGGCGTCTGGCACCGCATCGCGCAGCTTGGTGCCGTGGTGCTGGGCGATGACGTGGAGGTTGGCGCCAATACCACCATAGACCGTGGCGCCCTGGACGACACCACAATAGGCAACGGCGTAAAGCTGGACAACCTGATTCAGATTGCCCACAACGTACAGATTGGTGATCACAGCGCAATGGCGGCGAAAGTCGGAATTGCAGGTAGCACCCGGATTGGCAATCACTGCGTGTTTGGTGGCGCCTCTGGCGTGGCTGGTCACCTTGAAATAGCCGACCAGGTTCACCTCACCGGCATGACCCTGGTAACCGGTGATATTCGTGAATCGGGGGTCTACTCCTCCGGCACCAGTGCGGATACCAATCGCCAATGGCGGAAAAATGCCGTCCGTTTTCGTCAACTGGATGCTCTGGCGCGACGGATCAAAGAACTGGAAAAGAAATTAGAGGGCTGAGGCCGATCAAGATGATGCACATCGATGAAATTCTGGAGTACCTGCCGCACCGTTACCCCTTTTTGCTGGTGGATCGGGTGACTGAGGTCGAAAAAGGGAAGTCGATCAAGGGGTACAAGAATGTATCGTTCAATGAGCCCTTTTTTACCGGTCACTTTCCGGACAATCCGATTATGCCGGGTGTCCTGATTATTGAAGCCATGGCGCAACTGTCGGGGATTCTTGGTTTTGTGACTGTGGAACGGAAACCGTCGGACGGCGTGGTACAATATCTGGCTGGATCCAGTAAAGCGCGTTTCAAGCGCCCCGTTTTACCGGGTGATCGCTTGGATATGGAGTCTGAGTTTATCTCTGGCAAGCGCGGTATCTGGAAGTTTGATTGCCGTGCCCTCGTAGATGGCGAGGTAGTATGCGTGGCAGAAATACTTACCGCTGAGAGAGAAGTTTGATGGCGACAAATGACTGGTCGGGTGTCCATCCTCAAGCGATTGTGGACCCGTCAGCCAAACTGGCGGATAACGTGACGGTTGGCCCCTGGAGCTATATTGGTCCGGGGGTGGAGATTGGTGAAGGCACCGAGATTCTCTCTCACGTGGTCATCAAGGGGCCGACGGTAATTGGCCGTAACAACCGAATCTTCCAGTTCTCCAGCATCGGCGAAGAGTGCCAGGACAAGAAATACGCTGGTGAGCCGACCACGCTGGTCATTGGTGATGACAATGTTATCCGCGAGAATTGCACTATTCATCGTGGCACCATTCAGGACCGGGGTGAGACCAGGATCGGTAATGGCAATTTGCTGATGGCTTATGTGCACGTGGCTCACGACTGTATTGTCGGCAACCATACCATTCTGGCCAACTGTGCCACGCTGGCAGGGCATGTATCGGTAGGAGATCATGCCATTCTGGGCGGCGGTACGATGGTGCATCAGTTCTGCCATATCGGGCCCCACAGCATGGCTGCCGGGGGCAGTATCGTGCTCAAGGATATTCCCGCCTATGTCATGGCCAGCGGCCAGTCTGCCCAACCTCATGGAATGAATGTGGAAGGGCTGAAGCGTCGTGGTTTTGCCAAGGATACGCTCCTGAGTCTCCGCAGAGCCTATAAGGTGGTCTACCGCCAGGGTCTGACGACGGAGCAGGCCATCGAAGAGCTTGAGCGCAACTTTGCCGATGTCCCTGAGGTTCTCCCGCTGATTGACTCGCTCAAGGGAGCGGATCGCGGCATCATCCGTTAAGCCAGCCGGAGGCCGCTGGTGACACAGCTAAAGGCCAATTCGGCCACATTCTCAGGGCGAACCATCGCCATCATTGCCGGCGAGGCATCGGGAGATATTCTCGGTGCCGGACTGATTCGTGCGCTACGAAAGCGTTACCCGAAGGCTCGTTTTGTCGGCATCGGCGGTGATGAAATGATCGCTGAGGGTTTTCACTCGCTGGTGCCAATGGAACGGCTTTCCGTGATGGGTCTGGTGGAAGTGCTTGGCCGGATCCGTGAGCTGTTCAGTATCCGTGCGCGCTTGCTGGATTATCTGTTTACTACCCCTCCGGATGTTGTGATTGGAATCGATTCACCGGATTTTACGTTGGCCATCGAACGTCGGTGCCGGGAAGCAGGCATTCCCTCTGCACACTACGTGAGTCCTTCAGTTTGGGCCTGGCGCCAGAAGCGTATCTTCAAGATTGCCAAGTCTGTCGACCTTATGCTGACGTTGTTCCCCTTTGAGGCCCGGTTTTATGAGGAGCACCATGTGCCCGTGTCGTTTGTGGGGCACCCCCTGGCTGACAGGATAGCGCTGGAACCGGATACTCTGGCTGCGCGTGAGAGCCTCGGTCTTGAGGTGGACAAACCCGTGCTGGCGGTATTGCCGGGTAGTCGGGGTGGTGAGGTTGAGCGCCTCGGCACTCTGTTTATCGAGGCGTCCCGTTGGCTCCAGGCTCGTCGCCCGGATCTGCAGCTGGTTATTCCCTGCGTCAATCGGGACCGTGAGCGGCAGGTGCGTGATCTGGTTGAATCCCTGGAGGTGAGCTTGCCGGTCACGCTGGTTCGTGGTCGGTCGAGGGATGTGATGGCTGCCAGCGATGTGGTGCTGCTGGCATCAGGTACCGCGACACTGGAGGCGATGTTACTGAAAAAACCGATGGTGGTAGGTTACCGGCTCAGCGATTTCAGTTACAAGATATTGTCCAGGTTGGTCAAGGTTCCCTGGGTGGCGCTTCCTAATTTGTTGGCCCAGGAGCAGCTGGTGCCCGAGTTGTTACAGGACGACGCAACGCCGGAGAAGTTGGGGGCGGCGGTTCTGGAAAGGCTGGAAAACGAACAGGAACGCGACAGGCTGCACCAGGCGTTTCTGGAGTTGCACCAGGTGCTGCGCCAGGGCGCCGACGAACGTGCGGCGGCAGCGGTGTCTGAGCTGCTGGAGTCTCGAAGCTGATGGTGGCCAAGGCACTTCCTCCTTTTCAGTGTTCCTATCGCGGCTCGCTATTGGCGGGTGTGGACGAAGTGGGGCGTGGCCCGCTCATCGGGGCGGTTGTGACGGCCGCTGTGATTCTTGATCCAGTGCGGCCTATCCCCGGGCTGGCGGATTCCAAAAAGCTTACCGAAAAGAAACGCCTGCGATTATATGACGATATTCTGGAAAACGCGGCTGCCTGGAGCCTGGGCCGATGCGAGGCCAGTGAAATCGACGAGCTGAACATTTACCAGGCGACAATGCTGGCCATGAAGCGTGCCGTTGAGGGGCTCTCGATAGCCCCGGAGTACGTTCTTGTGGACGGGAACCGTTGCCCGAAGTGGCGCTGGCCATCCGAGCCCGTGATCAAAGGTGATAGTCGGGTTGAGGCGATCAGTGCTGCCTCCATCCTGGCAAAGGTGACGCGAGATCGCGAGATGGAGGCGCTGGATGTCCGGTTTCCGGGTTTTGGGCTCGCCCAGCACAAAGGGTACCCCACGCCTGTGCATCTCGAGGCGCTCAATCGCCTTGGGGTGACCCCGGAGCATCGCCGATCCTTTCGGCCGGTAAAAATGGCGCTGGATGCCGTCGGGGTTTATGGAGGTTCGTCCGCGTCTGTTCAGGAGTTGAACTATCCTGCCGATTTATTTGAAAATATCGATTGACAGGGTGCGGGGCCGGCGGTAGTATACGCGCCACGTTGACAGGGGCAACCCAGTTAACAAACAGTTTGATGCGGGGTGGAGCAGTCTGGTAGCTCGTCGGGCTCATAACCCGAAGGTCGTTGGTTCGAATCCAGCCCCCGCTACCATATAAAAGAAAGGCAGATCAGTAACTTACTGGTCTGCCTTTTTTGCGTTTGGGGTGGCAGAAATTCCCTGTGACGTATATGTGACATATATGTGCCAATCCTTGTGACACGCCATTTGGGTGTTCAGGTGAGAATGACCGTAAGTCTGTTGGTGTCACACTCGAAAATCCACGCAGTTAAAATCTTGTTTTAGCTTATCCTCGGCAAATCCATCCCGGTAATTGCCGACCGCACTTTTCTTTATTACCTACTCGTCCTTCTGAAATTCCAGCAAATCGCTGACTTCGCATTTGAACAGCGTGCAGAGTTTGTCGAGCGCTTCGAGATCGATGCGCTGAGCGGTTTCTTTATAAAGCAGTGTCACGGTATTCCGGTTTAAACCAGTCTCTCGAGCTACGTCCACAATCTTCATCTTGTGCTCGCCCATGAGTCGGGCCAGGTGGCATCGAATCATTCTAAAATCATCCTTAATAAATAAATGTCATCCAGAATGGCAAAAAGTGCTTGCAAATGTACTTTTGTTGCCTAAAATGTCATTTAGGATGACATTCTGATATGGGGAATGTCTTTTGTTGATCTAGCGTAGCGCAACAGAAGGAACAATTCGATGGAAAATTCCTACACCTACCTGACTACTGAAGAACTCGCAGGACGCATTAAGTACGACTGCAGAACCATTCGCCAGTGCCTGAAAGACACCGTTTTGCTTGAGGGAAAACACTACATCAAGCCCTTTGGCCGTCGAAAGATTCTTTTCCTCTGGGAAGAGGTTGAAAAGGAAATGCTGGTTACTGCCCGTGAACATGAACACTTGGCGATTCCGATGGCTAGCGGGGTGGTTTGCCATGGGTAAGGTCAGATCACGTAAAGAAACGGGCCGGCTGTATCTCGACTTCATGTACGCGGGTCATCGCTGTCGTGAGCAAACAGCGCTGAAAGATACGCCAGCAAACCGTAAGAGGGTACAGGCGCTGCTGCAGAAGGTCGAAGCCAAGATCCTTCTTGGCGACTTTAACTATGCAGAGTATTTCCCAGACAGTGGTAATCTTAAGAAAATTGAACAAAAAGGTGGGGGCTCCCAGGCTGCGGCCGGCTCTGGCGATCTCGATACTCCGCTTTTCATAGACTTCGCCGACCAATGGTTCCTGGAATCCAAAATTCAGTGGCGGAACTCTCACACCCGTAACGTGGAATCCATTTTAGAGAGTTCCTTGAAGCCTGCCTTCAAAACCAAGCGGGTCAGAGAGATCACCAAGGCGGATATTCTTGCGGCCCGCAACAAGATGGCCCGGCGCAAGGGCAGGGGCGCGAGTGGTTTGATGGCGCCCAAGACCATCAATAGTCATATGACAATCCTGAGGATGATCCTGACCGAAGCGGCGGAACGTTACGACTTCACGAACCCTTATCTCAATATCAAGCCGCTGAAACAGCAGAAGGTCCATATCGAGCCGTTTTCCATGATGGAAGTGGAGACCATCCTCAATTGTGTGCGAGAGGACTACCGCAACTACTACCTGGTGCGGTTTTACACCGGCATGCGCACGGGAGAGGTGGATGGCCTCAAGTGGGAGCATGTGGACTTTGAGCGCCGCGAGATTTTGGTTCGCGAAACCCTGATCCACGGCAAGACGGAATACACCAAAACGGACGGCTCCCAACGGGAGATTCCCATGTTTGGTCCGGTTTACGACGCACTGAAGGCCCAGTACGAGGCTACCGGCAAGCTCAGTAAATTCGTGTTTTGCAATCGGCTGGGAGAGCCGTTGGATCATAATAATGTGACTAAGCGTGTTTGGTATCCGCTGCTAGAGCACCTCAGGCTCAAGAAGCGCCGGCCCTACCAGACGCGACACACGGCGGCGACGTTGCTTCTTGCCGCCGGGGAAAACCCGGAATGGGTTGCCCGCACGCTGGGCCACTCGTCCACCGAAATGCTGTTCAAAGTGTATTCCCGGTATATCCCGAACCTGACACGTATGGATGGCAGTGCCTTTGAACGCCTGATCCAGAGCCGTGTGATCGACAACGATAAGGAGGTTGGCGATGAAACTGAATGATCTGCGCCCGTTAACGCAAGAAACCTTCAGGGGCACCTACCGCCTTACCGGTCGCATCGCCTGTTTCGATGACGAAGGTATTCCATACCTGAAGCTGCGCCTGAGCAGTTGTGCCAGCGATATGGTGGTGCTGGCAGTCATTGGCTCTATCGTGATTCCAGAACACTTGGGTCACATGGATCTGGTGGTCGTCAAAGGGCAGGTGTGTGTCGGTCCGGAGGACAGCGAGGTGCTGCTGACTGAAATCCGACGCCCGCTACAGGCGGATGTTGCCCGCTTGCCGGCACTGCAAACTCTGCCGCGCACCTTCTGCCCGAAACCGGAAGCACTGGATCAGTTGATCGCGGCAGTCCGCTCTCTGGAGTGCGACTACTTGCAGGTCTTCATCAAACGGGTGCTGGAGCGCCGGGATCGGCTGGAGGTGTTCCTCAAGGCGCCAGCCAGCAAGAAATACCATCACAACGATCCTGGCGGTTTGCTGGCGCACTCTCTGGAGGTGGCGCAGAACGTGTTGCGAATGGCACAGATAAACGAGCCGGAGATGCCGCGATCTCTTCAGGAGCTTGGCTTCGTCGCTGGCCTGTTGCACGACATCGGCAAGACCTACACCTATGATATGTACGGTAAACCCACGGCGGCTGCACGACTGTGTGACCACGCCGATCTCACCCTGGAAGCCTGTGCTTTGGGTTTGGCTTATCTCGATAAAGTGGATTCGGGCGCAGCACTGGCCCTAAGGCACATCTGGACCTGCGCCTCGCCGGGTGCTCGCTATGGCAATGCTCCCGCCATGACTCTTGCCCGTTACGTTCGGGATGCCGATGCCCAGAGTGCCATGGCCGACAATCAGCGTAAGGCTTACCGGAAACGCCAGCCTGCTGGCTTTGGCCGACTTGGAAACAACGTGTACTGGAGGCCGTCAATCGAGGCCCATGGATGAGGCAATGAATCAACAGGCTGAGGGGTGTGAGCACAGTGTGGCCACACCCCTTTTTCGTAGTGTGGCAACCGAAAAATGCTCAGATGAACAGACAGGTATTTCCTGCTGAACGGTGATAAGGTCTGATAAAAGCCCAGAGTGAAAGATATGCTGAAGACTTATTACCTTCACGGTTTCGCCAGCCGGTTTGATACCACCAGTGAAAAACTCAAAACCCTCGCCAAGCTGGGCCCGGTGTATGGTCACGACATTGACTACACCCAAGGTTCGGAAGACGTTATTGAAGAGAGCTTGGACAAGCTGATGCAAGTGAACCCGGACCTTCTGGTTGGAACCTCGATGGGGGGATGGCTGGCGGGCATTCTGGGAGCCGAATCCGGCATTCCGTTTGTTGCCATCAATCCAGTGACGGATCCTGCTCACATGCTCAAACCTTGGATAGGGCAGGGTTTAGATCATCAGGGGCAGGCCTATCAACTGGCGGACGAAGTGGTTTCTAGCTACTACCCATTCACCCACTATGGCAGCGGGTTAGTGCTGCTGGATAAGGGGGATGAACTGCTTCCGTGGAATGACACCGTCAGGGTGCTTGGAGACTATTTTCCGGTTCATAGCTTTGAGGGCGGCAGCCACCGGTTTGAACACATGGAGCAAGCTTTGAGGCTGATTCGGGAGCATGTGAAGGATTAAAACCAGGATTGGATAAAGGACGAACCGAAACCATGAACTATGACACTCTCAAACAGCGTCACCGTAACGAACGAGCAGGCTATTCCTCTAATCTCAGCCTGCGAGTTCACCGGTCTCTGAGTTGGTTAAAGCGAGCAGAGCAACTTGACGATCCAGACAGCCAGTTCATCTTTCTGTGGATTGCTTTCAACGCGGCCTATGCCACAGAGATCAACGAAGAATACCGGACGACGGAGAAAACAGCCTTCCGTGGATTTCTAAAGAAGTTATCCGATCTTGATGCGGATAAACAGCTGGATGGACTGACCTGGACAGAATTCCCCCGAAGTATTCGGGTGCTGCTCGGTAATCGCTTTGTGTTTCAGCCGTTCTGGGATTATCAAAACGGAAAACTCAGCGAGGATGAGTGGCAGGATCAGTTTGCCCGGGCAAAAGTCGCTGCCCAATCAGCCTTGGGTTCCGAGGATACCGCGACGGTGCTGGGCATTGCGCTTAGCCGAATTTACACACTGCGAAACCAGTTGATACATGGCGGTGCTACTTGGGGTAGCAAGGTGAACCGCGACCAAATTCGTGACTGCGTCGGTCTGATGAGCAAACTGGTTCCCATCATCCTGACAATTATGATGGATCACCCCGAGACGCTTTGGGGCGATGCCTGTTATCCAGTTGTGAAGGATTAAAGCTAATAAGGGGGGAGCTAACGGCAAGCTGAGGGTTTCTCCCTCGGTTTCGGGACAACCGAATGCGTCAGAGCACGACCAATCACATAACCGGCTGCCACACCCACCAGCGCCGTCACTGGCCCGATCAGGCCGCCCACTAAGCCGCCAACAAACATCAGTATTACGCTTTTCATACAGACTCCTCCCGCCTTCCTGGCAGCTGCACTATTCCGAGTATAGGGCATTGTGCCCAATGATGGGTTGACCCGCTGATATTGTCTCTCCAAAATACTGTATATTCAACCAGTATCAGGTGTAAAGCATGTCCTGCATTCTGCTTGGCGACTACCAATCCGTCTCACGGCTAAATATCCCAATGTTTCTGGAGCGGGTCTCCGCTGGCTTTCCGTCACCAGCGGAAGATTACGTTGAGAAAACCATCGACCTGAACGAGCTGTGCATTCAGCATCCTGCCGCCACGTTTTTCGTGCGGGTTCAGGGAGAATCCATGATCGACGCCGGCATCTATCCCGGCGATGTGCTGGTGGTGGATCGATCGCTCATAGCAAAGCATGGCGATATCATCATCGCCAGTCTGGAGAGTGAGATGACGGTGAAGCAATTGCACGTGACGCCTCCGCCCGTTCGCCTCCTTCCACGAAATTCGGCGTACCAGCCCATCACCATTGAGGGCGATATGGTGATGGAAGTGTTTGGGGTGGTGACCAATGTGATCCGTTCTTTGAAGCGGGGAGGGCCGGGATGATGTCTGTATGTCTGAGGGAGACCAAGGTGCAATGAAGCAGCCTGTATTGGCGCTGGTAGACTGCAATAATTTCTACGCCTCCTGTGAGAAGCTATTCCGTCCGGATCTGCGCAACACGCCTGTGGTTGTGCTATCCAACAACGACGGCTGCGTGGTCGCCCGCTCGAAAGAAGCCAAGGCACTGGGGATCAAGATGTTTTGTACCACAGACAATGTAACTTGCCTGTTGCAGTCTTAAACCACCCTTTTATACTGAATAAAAATACAGTATTGGAGATTCGAGGGTGGAGTTCCTTCTTGCTACGTCAGAGTTTGAAATCAGGGGCCACTGCTATGAAGGGTTCCCGATTCTTCTCAAAGCCAATCATGATGTGTTTGTCGAAGGAATGGAATTTCTCGTTCATCACTGCTTAAAACGTGGAAGTGTGCAAAGCCGAGGTAGCTGGGAAACGTTTGGAAGAGATCTGTGTGATTATTTCGAGTTCATCGAAGCCAATGGGTTTGATTGGAGAGAGCTTGATCACCGAAATCACGAAACTCTGTTAGCCCTGTATCGGGACATTTCCTTTGATCGATTTAACCTCAATGCCTCAACCGTCAATCGACGACTTCATCTAGTAATCAAGTTCTATCAATTTGCTCTCAAGCAAGGTTGGGTAAGCACACTGCCTTACGACCTTGAGACAGTGAGAGTGAGGCAGACAAAGGGTTTCCTGACACACAAAGATACCTCCGGGGGATATGCAGTAAAGCCGGATGTGCTGCTGAAAACCACGCCAACCAGGATCAAAGTCCTCAACAAAGAGCAGGTCGATGAGCTGCTCAAAACTATCAAGAACAAAACTCTCCGATTGATCGTTCGGTTGGCATTGCTGACGGGTTTGCGAAAAGAAGAGCTGCTGACGTTTCCAGTTACCTCTGTGTCGGCACCTCAGTCGGTCTCGGCCCGGAGTCATGTGAAGGTTGAGCTAGATCCCCAACAGATGAAAACCAAGGGAGACGTTCCACGGACGATCCATGTGCCTATTTCATTGATGGCGGATCTCTGGGATTACCTGATCCACGAACGTCATGAGACGATTAGACAGCGCGGGACGCACCCGAAGACGCTCTTTGTCACGGCAAAGGGAAAACCCTGGAGTATTCGGACCTCACTCAACAATCAACTGAACAGACTGGACTTATCGTTTGCCTGTCATCCCCATGTACTGCGTCATACCTATGCGACACACACCCTGAAATCGCTGATGACCCGCAAAAGCAATACGTTCAATCCGTTGCTCTATGTGAGAGATCGACTGGGGCACAGTAGCATCGTGACCACCGAAAAATACCTGCACTTTCTGGATGATATCGAAGACGATCTGCGCACCAGCTATCAGGAGGAAATTGAGGACACGGCCAGGGAGGTAGCCTGCGCATGAAAAAAGACTTTACGTTGGTGAGCCAGGAAACTGGGGTGCAGGACGCCGGCAAATCCACGAGTGCGGCGAAGGTCAGTATCGTCGATCAGATGATACCCTCAAATCCGGCAAACACCGTGGTTTCTTTTCCCGAAAGTGCCTCCTCTATAAGAACCGCTGACTTCGGGCCGTTTTACGGTCAGGGCTATGACGACATCACTGCGGCCTGTCAAAGTGCGATTGAAAAGCTGGTTGCTGAGAGCTTGGAGACGAAGGGTAACTCCCTGGCGGTTACAACCGTTGTAGGTTACTGGCTGTACGGTTTTCGCAAAGCTACGCCGTTTCTTTCTTTGCTTCATACAGCCAGTGGCAAAAACCTCTCCATGGGGGACCTGAACACCCATACAATCAATCAGTTCGTGCAGTACCTGAGAAACGAGCCCATCGGATACGTCACGCAAAAGAGCTATTACACGAAGGCCATAGCCCTGCTCAGAGCCTGTTATCGTTTCGGCTTTTGGCCGGAAGTGGATATTAAAACGGTGTGGCCAGCCAACCCCTTTCCGAACTCCAACAAGCGTTCCAAAGGTCAGAAAGCGCTCAGCAAGAACGAGAAACGCCGGGTGGTCAAAGCCCTGCGAAAAGAAATGGAACGGATCGTGGCACACTCTGATCCGCTAGACAGCTATGATCTGGCGGTGTGTGTGCTTTCCATCGCATTGTCTACGGGTATGAATCGTACGCCCATTCTGGAGCTGGTGACGGACTGTGTGCAGCCCCACCCGTTAAAGTCCAACCTACGGCTTCTGGTGAGCTTTAAGCGCCGTGGAAATGCCACTCAGGTTGTCGCCTTGAGAAAATCCGAGGAAGTGTCCGAGATGGCCAGTATCCATTTGTATGCGGCTGATGCAATTGATCTGATCGTTGAGCGAAACGCGAGCATCCGAGGCCAGTTCAGTGACCCGAATCGCTTGCTGGTTTATGAATCCATGAGCAAGCGTTGTCAGCGGAAACCAACCCGACTGACCAAGAATATGCTTACAGAAAGAGTCAACAGGCTTGTTGATGAACACCAGCTCCAGACCGACGATGGCAGGCCGCTCAAACTGAATATTAGTCGATTGAGACAAACGCTCCTGAACCGCGTCTGGGAAATGTCCGGGCAAGACCCTTTGGCGACGGCCAGAACAGGCCGACACGCCATCTCAACAGGGAACGCTCATTATTGGGAGGCTCCTCCGGAGGCCGAAAAGAATATGCGGTTCTTGGGCGAGGTCCGCGTTCAAGAACTTCTCGGCGCATCCACCATCATCGCCAGTGATCGGACCCCCGTGGCGTCCTGCCAGGATATGCGGCGGGGGCATCGCGCTCCAAAAAACGGTGAGCCCTGTCAGGACTATTTAGGATGCTTCCGGTGCAAGAGCTTTGTCGTCACCGGCGATGACCTCTATCGCCTGTTCAGCTTCTACTGGGCCGCCCTGCGAAACTACCACAGCTTTGGTGGCAAGCGCTGGACCAAATACCTGAAGCAAGTCGTTCGGCTGATCGATGAAGAGATTGCGCCCCACTTTGATGAGACTCAGGTGAACGAGCAGCGCGAAAAAGCGAAGACGAATCCACACCCCTTCTGGCGAGACCTGAGCATGGCGAGGATGGCGATATGAGCATGGTATCCAAGGCAGTGGTGCTGGCCGACCGTCAACGGCTTCGGGAAGCCCTGCCGAGCGGCGAAGGCTTACTCGGCATTGTCACCACCGATCGGGCAGAGGGGGTACTGTATGTGCTGTCTCGCTACGAAGACATGGTTTGGTGGTTACCGAAGACCGGTTGCCCGACAAGTCTCGTGGACTGCAAGCGCAAGTTGGATTTTGCCCGCATCAGATGTAAACAACTCCGGTCCGAATCCAAAGCAGTCATGGCGAGACTGATCTGGGCAAACACGAAGTTAGCGGTCTCAACAGTTTCTGGCCAGTTCATGAAACTTGTGGTTTGGTTGAACTGGCTGCACGACCAGGGTATCCGAAGCCTTGCCCAAGTCACGCCTATGGTTGCAGACCGCTATGTTCAACACGTAAACCAGCTCACCTCACCTAACAGGATCGGTGGGCCTCTGGCTCCTGGCACGAAAGCACAACGACTCCTGGTTGTGGAGACGTGCTGGCGCCACCTGCTGGATACACCAAACGGTTTCGACCACCCCTGGCCCGAGAACTCCGCAAGTGCGCTGGCCAAATTGAAACAAGCAACTAAGCCGAAAACCGACATCATTCCGGAAGAGGTGCTGCACCCTCTCTTCCAACAGTCCGAATCCCTGTTGAGCAGGGCTACCGAGTTGCTGGGACATCGAGACGCGGTGGGCGACTATCAATTACGCTACAAAAACCTATCTGGTCAGATAAAGGAAAAATCTCGCTTCCTGAAAACCCGCGGCTGGGATCTGGGTTTTGGAGCCTTAAACAACGCCCTTCGCGAGCTGCGCGATGGTTGCTTCGTGATCATCCTGGCCACCACCGGCATCCGGGCTCATGAGTTGGGCAACATCAGGCGGGATCACTGGTACAGCGAGGTTCGGGATGGTGAGCGTTTTTACTTCCTCGGCTCGCGCTCGGATAAAACCCATGAGGGCGAAACGTCATGGCTGTGCCCCGAGATCGCCATTCACGCCGTGAAGACGCTCGAACGGCTTTCAGAGCCCATGCAAATTGAGCTTGAACAGGCTCTGGAACATGCCATAGCAGTCGGTGATCATCAGGAGGTGACTCGCTTACAGGAGTGTTCTGAGTGTGTTGGGCTGACTAGAAGCATGAAAAAGGGTAATCCCATAAGTGTGATCAGTTGGCAATCATTGGATGATCGGCTGAAGAGATTTGCAACAAGCCTGAAGCTTGACTGGAAACTGGCATCGCACCAGTTCCGCCGCACATTTGCGAATTACGTTGTCCATCACAAGCTGGGCGACCTTCGTTACCTGCGAGACCACTTCAAGCACTGGAGCCTGGATATGACCATCTTGTATGTAATGAACGAGGCGCAGGATCTGGAGCTTTATGATGAAATCTATGCCGCGTTTGATGAAAAGCGTCAAGCCATCGTCGGTCACTGGCTGGAGCCGGACACACCGCTCTCCGGTGGCATGGGGGAGCATGTCCGTCAGATGCGAAGCCGCACAGAGAAGACTCGCACCTATAAAGATCGTCGGGAAATGGTTCAGGCCATCAGTGAACTGGTGTACTTGCGGTCCACAGGCATTGCCTGGTGCACCAATGACACCGGCGTAGACTGTGCAGGTGGCCAGTGCGAGAACTGTGAGCACGGTTGCATTGACGATAACCACAAGCCGTTCTGGGAAGGCCTTTACCAGCAACAAATTGAGCTGCGCCAGATCGAGGATCTGGACGCCTCGGGATCGAAGACCGTCGAAAGGACCATGGATCGATGCGAGAAGGTCCTGGCCGATCTCGGCGTAGACATCAACCGCCTCAAGGAGCAACTGGCCGATGTCGAAACCATCTGAGTCAGAGACTCACAAACGAATCCGCATGGCCATCGTGCGACTGGAAAAAGGCCAGCCCAAGTTAGTTGAGAAAGGGCGGAAGGTCTCGGTGGCTGCCGTGGCTGAGGAAGCTGGAGTCAGTCGTGCCCTGATTCACAAAGACTATCCTGACTTGATGGAACGCATCCGGGGCAATGCCAACAAAGCGATCCAGAGCCAGCGTGACGAGAAGCATCTCCAGCTCAAACAGGAGCGCTTCAAGAATCGTCAGCTACGTTCAAAGATCGTGGATCTAACGGAGCAGCGCAATGCACTTGCCTCAAAAAACGCTACCTTGGCACTCGAAAACCGTCGTCTGTTGGCTATTTTAGAGAGTAAAAACGTGACAGTTTTTAGGGGGAAACCGAGTGAGTAGTGCTATACATGTTTTGGCCGCCCGGTATTAAACAAAAGCGGACATTCGCGTTCTATCCTTTACTCTCGTTTTTGCCCTGAGTAGCTGTGAATGGTCTGACTTTGGATCTTAAAGAAAGCGACTATAAGAGGTCAGGCTCGGCTGATGGGCGATACTGCGGCCGAAGCTCTGACAGCGTTACTCTGCAAAACCCTGAAGGTCTCTACCTTGGGGTATTATTTGCCACTAGGGTATGTGGGCCGGCTACCAGAATGCCCTAGATAATCCAGCCGCCAGAATACCTGAAGTAATCGCCAGTAATGGTCTTTTAATCAGTAACATCACAACGGCTGTACTCGCTAACGCCAGACGGGCTCCATGATCCCCTTCGACTGCCATGGGGGCAATAATAGCCACTAACACGGAACCAGACATGGCATGAATGAACTGTTTGACTCGAAAGCTGATCGGCACAAAAGACATCACGTAAACACCGCCCCAGCGGGTGGCCAACGTAACCAATGCCATCGCCAGCACAATAATTAGTACGCCAATGCTGCTGGTTTCAATGTTCATCACGATCCTCCCATACCAGCCCGGCAAGACCACCGGCCAGTGCGCCAGTAATGACATGACTGTTTTCCGGTAGATACCAGTGAGCGAGTAGTGAGGACGTAGCTGCAACGACCCAGATGGCAAGCATTCTCAGATTCTTTTCACCGCCAACAACCATGGCTAGCAGGAAGCAGCCCATCACCATATCCAATCCCATACTTTTCGGATCGGTGACCACATTACCAAAGTAAATGCCGAGCCAAGTGCCAAAAACCCAGAACGACCAGAGTGCGAGGCCACCGCCAAATAACAAGCCTAACCCCGGCTCTTTACGACTGAACGCTTGCATGGCAGTGGCCCAGTTGGCATCCGAAGCAACCATCATGATGCCGTAACGCTTTGTTGGTGTGAGTTGACTGAGCCAGGGATAAAGAGTGGCTCCCATCAGAAGATGTCGAGCATTGATGGCGAATACCGTAATCGTCATGGTGAAAAACGGCACCTGAGAGCCCCAAAGGTCGAGGGCCGCAAACTGCGCAGCACCCGCAAACACCAGGGTACTCATGAGCACAGCCATGCCATCACTTAGCCCGGTCTGATTCGCTGCGAGCCCGAATGCTGCACCAAATGCAATGACGAACAAGGAGATGGGCACCAATTGCTTGAAGCCTGACCATACCAATGGTTTGTCGAGCCGATGTAATTCAGTGTTAGTGACGTCCAATTTTCACTCCGTATTAGTCTCACAAGTCTGGCAACTATGGATTTAGACGAAGCTTTAGAAAAGCGCATATATCGACTAGGATCTATTTGATATTCGAATGCTTCCGGAGGTGTAGGTGAATTACCACGATCTTCAGATTGACTGGCTGAAGTGCTTCGTAGCGGTGGTGGATGCTGGCTCTTTGTCTGCGGCCGCACCGGAGGTTCATCGCTCCCAGTCGGCTGTCAGTATGCAACTTAAGAAACTGGAATCTGCATTAGGGTGCCGGTTAATGATGCGGGGCCCACGCCAGCATCAACTGACTCCGGATGGGCAGAAGCTGTTGGGCTATGCCAGGCGCATGCTGGACCTGCATTCTGAGACTCAGGCTGCGTTTCATGGAGAAGAGCTAAAGGGGCGCATTAGACTTGGCGTACCAGACGACTATGCGGCGAAATACCTGACGCCCGTCCTGAAAAGGTTCGCGCCACAACACGGTTCGGTAGAAATTGAGCTGGACTGTGAACAATCCACCTCGCTCATCCCCCGCGTTGAGTGTGGTGAACTGGATCTCGCATTGGTTTCTCGGGATCACCCCCGACATGGCACTCTATTATTTTATGAACCTATGGTGTGGGTAGGATCGGCGCAGTTTCAGGTCTGGCGCAAAGATCCACTGCCCATTGCGGTCTATGAAAGTACCAGCCTTGCCAAAAGGAGCGCTATCAACTCACTGGGCTTGCAAGGGCGCCGCTATAAAGTGGTTTACAACAGTTCCAGTCTAGCTGGCCAGGTTGCGGCCGTGGAGAGTGGTCTTGCGGTCGCGGTGCTGACTCAATGTAGTGCACCTGCCCACCTGGAAGTCCTTGGCAGAGACCATGGGCTGGGTCCGCTTGAGCCAATGGAGGTGTCGGTGTTCCGTAGTCAGGCATCTCAGAATTCCGAGGCAGTAGACCGACTTCACGCGCTATTGGTTAAAACACTCCGCATGGCAAGCCCCTAGGACATACGGCCCTCCCAATACGTACCGAAAGGAGGAGTTGAGATAATAATGGTTCGACATTTTGACCGGTGGAGGCTAGTGGGCCGGAGTGAGTCCAGGTCAGCGGTTGATAAGAAGGTCGTGAACGCCCATCCTGAATATCCGCTTTGCGACCAGGCCGAGCTTCCCAAATAAACAAAGCGAATATTCGAGATTCATCTTCCGTTTAATAACGCTTGACGTTAATGTTGCATCACGTCACTATTGAATCATGATCATATCGTTCAAGTGTAAGGACACCGAGAAGTTGGCAAGCGGACGCCGCGTCAGGCGCTTCGTCAATTTTGAGCGAGTTGCGTTAAGGAAGATCCGGCAACTCCAAGCTGCGAGCCAGTTGGATGATCTTAAAGTGCCTCCCGGAAATATGTTGGAGCCATTGCATGGTGACCGCCAAGGCCAGCACAGCATTCGAATCAACAAACAGTTCCGGGTTTGCTTCCGCTGGACCACGGCTGGCGCGGAAGATGTCGAAATTGTTGATTACCATTAGGAGGTGGCTCATGCGCAACATTGATGCTGTCACGCCAGGCGAGTTGCTCAAAGAAGATTTTCTGGAGCCGATGGGCATTTCTCAATACCGCCTGGCCAAAGAAATTGGGGTGCCTGCTCAGAGAATAGGCCAGATCATCGCGGGAAAGCGTTCGATTACCGCAGATACGGACCTGCGACTCTGTCGTTTCTTTGGCTTGTCTAACGGCTACTGGTTGCGCGCTCAGGCAGCCTACGACACTGAGATTGCCAAAGATGCCCTGGAGGATCAGTTAAAGACTATTCGTCCGTGGACTGAGGTAACTGAAATCAGACACAGGGTATAACCAAAGGCTTCACAGCTATCGATTTCCCGCCGCTTTGCGACCAAGGCTACTCACGTATCTCAGCTAAACAAAAGCGGACATTCTAGCCACAAACCGTTTGGGCTAGCTCAAGAGATACTTCGTGACTGTGAATTTGCCGCGTTTTTACCATGAACCGGTCGGATCACGGATGAGAGATGGGTGAAAGAGTGGTTCTGTGATGACTCTCCTGTGTTTCTGATTATACTGGTCGCATGAAGCACTCTGAGATCGGCTTGCATATACGAACCTACGAAGACGAGGGAAAAAGCCACTCCCACGACCATCACCAACTGGTATTGCCGTTGGTGGGAACGTTATCTCTGTCAGTGGATGCCAAGGAAGGAAAGGTTGCACAGCATCGAGCGGCAATCATTCCCGCAGGAATTGGCCATGGATATGCTGCGACGGACGATAATCGGTTTTTGGTTGCAGATGTCCCCGAAGGCTTGGCCCCGGCGCTAGACAAGCTACCTTGTTTCGTAGACCTCGATCCGGCATTGCTCCATTACGTCCAGTTCCTTCACGCACAGCTCCAACATGGGACTGAGTCGGATTTTACCCAGCATCAAATGCTGCTTCTGCTGATTCAGTTGCTTCAGGAGCGCCATGGAAGTCAGCTGAAGCTGGACCGCAGAGTCCTCGCCGCGAAACAATTGCTGGACGAACACTTCAGCCGACCGCTGTCCTTAGCTGAGGCGGCTGCCGTGGCACATCTGAGCATTCGGCAGTTGAACGATCTGTTTCGGCGCCAGGTCGGCATGACGCCGCATCAATACCTCACAGAGTTACGAATGAAAGAAGCTTGGCGGCTTCTGGAGCAGTCGGGGCTCAGCGTCCAGCGAGTTGCCGACGCTGTTGGCTATTCATCTTTATCGGCCTTTAGCGACCGGTTCAGAGCCCACTTTGGCAAAGCGCCCAGCCACTTCCGCCGTATTTCGAAATAGTTCCGCCAGGATTTGAAAGTTCCTACCCTTCGCACTGGATACCCTTCTGCAATCATTCACACATGAGAGTTTCGGGAGGGTTTCATGGCATCCGTTACCGCCGCAACCTGGATCGGGTCAATTTCGGTTCTGTTATGGGGCACTTTGGCATTGCTGACCAAGCTTTCCGGTGGTGAGATTCCTGAGTTCCAGCTCATGGCCATGACCTTCGGTATCGCTTTCCTGCTGATGTGCGGTCGCTGGGTCTTCTCGGGACATTCCGGTGTGCATTATTTACGGCAATCGCCGCTTGCATGGTGCATCGGCATCGTTGGTTTGTTCGGGTATCACTTTGCCTACTTCAAGGCCATGACACTGGCCCCGGCCGTTGAAGTCAGCCTTCTGGCTTACCTATGGCCGCTGCTAATCGTCCTGCTGTCGGCCTTCCTGCCGGGCGTGCATATTCCGGCCCATCG
>NZ_AXBW01000018.1:0-150583 GCF_000475355.1 Marinobacter sp. C1S70
AGCGGAGTCACTGATTCAGGTGGAATTCAACCTGAGATTTGCCTGAAGTGTCAGTTCACCGCTGTCCAGGGCGAGCAGTTCCGGCCAGTTCAGGAGCGTGGCCGCAAGCGCCTCTCCTGCGTTCTGCGCAGCCATGGTCGTGCTGATGTGGGCAGCCAAGTTGCTCGCCAACTGGTTGCGCAAGACCAGATCGGCTGTCAGGCCCGAGCTGGCATTCAGCGTCCCTTCAAGTTTCAGATCTGCCAGCGTTCCGCTCGTCTCGCCCTGAAACCACCAGCGTTGGGGCTTCAGGCTCGGGTGGCGGATCTCCGCTACGTCGATGCGCACATTTCCGGAGATGCGCGTGCGTTCCGGCATAGCACCGGGGGCGCCAAGATCAACGGCTACCTCGGTATCCGCGAGATCCAGCTGAACATCTATTAACTCTGCGGGGGTGCTTCCGGATTGCCGGGCAATGCGGGCTATTGTCAGCCGGGACCCCGGGCGGAAGGTAACGCCGACCTGCTTGTTACTTGCTTCAACAGAATTGACGATATCTGCGTGAATGCCCGTCGCTTTCCAGCCGGCGATTTCATAGTCAGGCAGCGCCAGGTCCATCCGACCTTGTTGGAGCGAGAACGCCCATGGGGTGGCGTTTGCGGGCAAGCCGAAAGTCATCAGCGATAAAACACCTGTCAGCCCCATCAAACAACGCCAAAGACTTAACCATCGTGTGCTGGCTTGGTGATATGATCTTCGTCCATCGTGATAAACATCCCGACAACGCAAGGATCGCGTGATGAATTGCCTCAGAATAACCAACCTTGTTCTGTTCTCCCTTTTTCTGATTGCCCCATCCATCTCCGTGGGTGGATGGCTGAACCCTCACTATGAGGTCTATCCCGAGTGCACAGAGCCTGCCAAAGTAAATGGTCTCGACCTCCTGAAGCTAACCAAGGGAGGACAGCTGTTTATCGCCCTCGCCACTCCCGAGCTTGATGCAACAGAATCCATTCTCGCCCGCCGCCACGGTTTCCGGGGGGTCATATTTGACCGTGACCTTTTCAATGATGAGCGCCCAATGCCCGCGGGGCAAATTCTCTTCACCGGAACAGTGGTTCGGCGCGACAGTAGTGTATTTGAGAGGGTCCTGGGCGGCTCTCCGGGAGATAGCTTCTTTTATGTTGTGGAGCTGGCCTCAGGCCAGTACTTGCTCCACCCCGAATCCTTTGATGATTCAGGCTTACAGGTCTGCGATGAGCTACAGAGAGATATGGATTAGGGTTTAGAGGTCTGCCAGAATAAGGCAGTTTGATGAATTTCATGCCTTGTCGAAAGAGGCTATAGATATCAAGAATTGCGTTTTTGGAGGAGTGGGACAATGCGAATACAGGAACTGATAGACGAGGCTAACGCCCTTCCTGTTGATGAACGCGCACTTATGATCGAGTCTCTTCTGAAAAGTCTCAACCCCATAGAGTCAGACGTCGACGAGAAATGGGCTAACGTAGCTGAGAAGCGGTTAGCAGAATTGGATTCAGGGGCAGTCGAGGCTATTCCAGGTGAAGAAGTTTTCAACAAAATCAGGAGCCGGCTCGGAAAGTAATGGAATACAGTTTTCATCCCGCAGCGGAAGCGGAGTTCAACGATGCAATTGACTATTACGAATCCATACAACCCGGTCTCGGCATAGAGTTGGCGGATGAAGCTCTACTTGCGATAGGCAGGGCCGTCAAATACCCGAAAGCCTGGAGCTTCATTCGAGAACCTGTAAGACGCTCACTCGTCAAACGTTTTCCATATGGCATTCTTTATGTTGAAAAAAACAGTGGGATTTATATTCTTGCAGTCATGAATCTACATCGAGAACCTGACTACTGGATCCGCAGGCAATAGGTTCAACCAGTTCGTAGAAGCAAGGCCCCGCCATCTTTATTTGATCCCACCAAACGCATCCGGGATGCCTGCTCCCGAATTGGGATCGTGGTAGAATTGGTGCCCTAAATTGCCTTGATCTCAGGATTTCATGACGTCTCAACAAATCATCCAACGTCCGTCCCGCCGGTTCTGCGTCGCCCCCATGATGGACTGGACCACCCCGCACTTTCGTTACCTGGCCCGCATCCTCAGCAAGCGGGCACTGCTTTATACAGAAATGGTCACCACAGGTGCGCTCATCCATGGCGATACCGAGCGCTTTCTGCGCCACGATGCCTCAGAATATCCGCTGGCACTTCAGCTCGGCGGCAGCGATGCTAACGAGTTGGCCCATTGCGCGCGGCTGGCGCAACAGTTCGGGTTCAGCGAGGTTAACCTGAACGTGGGTTGCCCCAGCGACCGGGTGCAGAACAACATGATCGGTGCCTGCCTGATGGGCCATCCAGACAAGGTAGCAGAGGGCGTGGCCGCAATGATTGAAGCCACCGACCTTCCGGTTACGGTAAAGCACCGCATTGGTATCAACGGCCGGGAATCCTGGGAGGAGCTGTGCGAGTTTATTGAAACCGTGTCAGCAGCCGGCTGCAAAACGTTCATTGTGCATGCCCGCATCGCCGTTCTTGAAGGCTTGAGCCCGAAGGAGAACCGCGATATTCCACCCCTCAAATACGACTGGGTGTATCGTCTGAAACAGGCCTATCCAGACCTGGAGATTATCATCAATGGCGGCATCAAGACCTTCGAGGACTGCCATGAGCATCTGGCCCACACCGATGGCGTGATGCTGGGGCGAGAGGCCTACCACAATCCCTGGTTGCTGGCCGAGGTAGACACTGAACTATTTGGTGAGCCACCGGCCGTTACCAGCCGCCATGAGGCCCTCCGGGCCATGTTCCCGTTCATTCAGCAGGAACTGGACCGGGGCGTGTACCTCACCCACATTACCCGCCATATCATGGGCCTGTTCCTCGGGCAGCCGGGGGGACGGCAGTTCCGCCGTCACCTGAGTGAGAATGCCAACAAACCCGGCTCCGGGCTGGAAGTGGTCGAACAGGCGCTGGCGAAAGTCAGAGAACCGGAACCCAGTTTGGAAACCTGATTGCCACCATACCTATTGTTGTCTTGTTACTGTCGTAAGCTGCCGTTATTGTAGGAGTTAAAAGGGCATTGTGGATGAATGCCCGGATAACACCGAACCATCGGGATGACAGGACGAATGAACAGCAAACTCGAACAGCTTAAAACCATGACCACGGTTGTGGCCGACACCGGCGATATTGATGCTATCCGGCAGTGGCGCCCGGAAGACGCCACCACCAACCCTTCCCTGCTGCTGAAGGCCGCGGCCTCAGAGGCGTATCGACCCATGCTGGAAAAGGCCGTGGCCTATGCGGCCAAACACGGTGGCTCGGATGCCGAACAGCTGACGGTCGCAACCGACATGCTGGCAGTGTTGGCGGGCAAGGAAATTCTCGGGCTGATTCCGGGCGTGGTCTCCACCGAGGTAGATGCCCGTTTGTCCTTCGACACCTCCGCCACTCTGGAACGTGCCCGCCGCCTGGTGGACTTTTACGACCGCCAGGGCGTGGACACTAACCGTGTTTTGATCAAGATTGCCTCCACCTGGGAGGGTATCCGTGCAGCAGAGCAGCTTGAGAAAGAAGGCATCCGCTGCAATCTGACGCTGCTCTTCTCTTTTGTGCAGGCAGTGGCGTGCGCCCAGGCCGGCGCCCATCTGATTTCACCGTTCGTTGGCCGTATCCTCGACTGGCACCTGGCCAGCTCCGGGCGCGACAGCTATCCGGCCGAGGAAGATCCTGGCGTACTTTCGGTTTCACGCATCTACAATTACTACAAGGCCAATGGCTTCAACACGGTGGTAATGGGTGCCAGCTTCCGCAACACCGGCGAAATCGAAATGCTGGCCGGCTGCGACCGGCTCACCATCAGTCCGGCACTGCTGCAGGAGTTGAAGGATGATCAGGGCACTCTGGCCAGGAAACTCAACCCGGAGACGGCCTCCTCGCACGACAAGCCAGGCCAGATTAACGAGAAGCAGTTCCGCTGGGAATCCAACGATGACGCCATGGCCACCGAAAAGCTGGCTGATGGCATTCGCCGTTTTGCGGCAGACCAGATCGAACTGGAGCACCGGGTCCGCCAGCTCGCCCAGGCGGCCTGACATTTGTTGAAACGAAGTAACTGACCATGATCGAACGCCTGAAGAAACTGTTTTCCGTTGCCGAGTCAGAGCCGGTCGAGCCGGATGCACATCAACTAGCCGTGGCAGCCACGGCCCTGATGGTGCAACTGTCACGGGTCGACAACCAGGAAGATGAGCGGGAACTGAAGACCATTGTCGACTGTGCAGTGAGGGCTCATCAGATTACCCGGGAAGAGGCTGAGGAAATCCTGCACGATGCCCTCGCCCACGCCGAGGACGCCACGTCGTTGTATCAGTTTACCGGGCAGATTAACGATCATCTGGATCAGCAACAGAAGCAATCCCTGTTGGAGAGCATCTGGCGGGTAGCCTTTGCCGACGGCCGTATCGACAAATACGAGGAACACCTTATTCGCCGAATGGCAGACCTGCTGCATCTTAATCATCGCGAGTTCATGCAGGCCCGGCACCGGGCGGAAGAATCCGCATCCTGATTCAAGGAGATTCCATGTTAGCCATTCTTCACCCCAATACCGCGCTCGATAGTGAAGCCTATCGCCAGACCATGGAATACCTGGAAAACCTTCCGGGCGTCAGTATCCGGGTACACGAAATTCAGGGTGCCAGCCAGCGACTGACCGAAATCTACCTGCTGGGCGACACCAAATCCCTGGAAAAAGCAGAAATTGAAGCCCTGCCGGCGGTGGAACGCGCCATCCGGATTTCCGAGGATTACAGGATTCTTGGCCGCCACAAGGATGACCAACGCCAGAGTGGGTTTACTTATAATGGCGTGGAGTTCAGCCAGAACAACCTGAACATTTTCGCCGGCCTTTGTGCGGTGGACGTGCCCGAGCATGTGGAAATGATGCTGCAGGCGCTGGAAGACAACGGTGAGGTATGTACCCGAATGGGGGCCTACAAGCCGCGCACCAACCCTTACTCCTTCCAGGGCCACGGCAAGGGCTGTCTACCCTGGGTGTTCGAGAAAGCAGGCAAGCATGGTATCAAGGTGATTGCCATGGAAATCACCCACGAAAGCCATATCGAGGAAATCGACACTTGCCTGGAAAAACTCGGCCGGCCAACCGGCGTGATGCTGCAGGTAGGCACCCGCAACACCCAGAACTTCGAACTGCTCAAGGCCATTGGCCGGCAGAGCACCTATCCGGTGCTCCTCAAACGTGGTTTCGGTATCACCCTGAACGAATCCCTGAACGCAGCCGAGTATCTGGCCAGCGAGGGCAACGCCAACGTCATTTTCTGTTTACGCGGCATGAAAACCGAGGCCGGCCTGCCCCACCGCAATATGGTGGATTTTGCCCATGTGCCTGCGGTAAAACGCCTGACCCGCATGCCGGTGTGTGTGGACCCATCACACTCCGTGGGCAGCCGGGACCAGTCACCGGATGGTATTCTTGATGTGATGCATGCGACCGCACAGGGCGTCATTGCCGGCGCCAACATGGTGCTGGTGGACTTCCACCCAAAACCGGAGAAAGCCCTGGTTGACGGCCCTCAGGCGCTTCTGATGAGCGAACTGCCGGCCTACCTGGAAGATATTCGCCTGTGCCACGAGACCTGGAAGAAACGCCAGGCCATCTACCAACGCCTCAGGGAAACTACAGCAGAATGATCGTTTATGGTCACCGTGGAGCCAAAGGAGAGGCTCCGGAAAACACCATGCCTGGCTTCATCCATGCCCACCGGCATGGCATCCGGCATTTTGAGCTGGATCTGGTGCTGTCTAAAGACGGCATCCCGGTACTGGTGCACGATCTGACCGTGGACCGTACCACCGGCCAGAAAGGCAGTGTCGGCAAGTATACCGCCGCCGAACTGGCCGAGATGGATGCGCGCCGCAATACCAGCTCATGGTCCCGGAAAACCGGTATTCCCTCGCTGGAGAATCTGCTCGATCAGTTTGATGACATTGAGCACCTTCAACTGGAAGTGAAAAAGGATGCACGGCACAGGCTGAACATCCTGTGCAATCGCCTGACCGAGATCATCCAGCGCCGGGATTTGTACCAGACGGCCGCCATCACCTCGTCCGATCCCTGGTTTCTGCGAGAAATCCGGCGGCGCGACAAAAACATACGCATCGGCCTGGTAGCCGAGCGCAAGTTTCCCAAGCCACTGAACCTGGCCACCCGGCTGGGCTGCGAATATTTCTGTGTGAACTGGAAAATTCTGACCAAAGGCATGGTCGAGACGGCACATCGACGGAACATGCATGTCTCTACCTGGACGGTTAACCGTATCCACGACATGCTGCTTCTGGAAGAGATGGGGGTCGACAGTATTATCACCGATTACCCCACCAGCACCCGTATGTTTTTCGACAACCGGGCCAAGGCGGTGTTGAATCTGCCGATCCGGGAAACCTCACCAGAGCCCGCCTGAAGCAAAGCTCTGGTGGGCAACGGTCTGATCAGAAGATACGGTTCAGACCGTTCAGGGCAGCTACCCGATAGGCTTCCGCCATGGTCGGATAGTTGAAGGTGGTATTGATGAAGTAGTTCAGGGAATTGGCTTCCCCTTCCTGATTCATAATGGCCTGGCCGATGTGAACAATCTCGGCAGCCTGGTCACCAAAGCAGTGTATCCCCAGAATTTCCCGGGTCTCCCGGTGGAACAGAATCTTCAGCATGCCCACGGCTTCGCCGGTAATCTGCGCCCTCGCCAGATCCTTGAAGAACGCCTGGCCGACATCGTATGGCACTTTGGCTTCGGTCAGTTCGCGCTCGGTTTTACCAACAGAGCTGATTTCCGGAATGGTATAAATTCCGGTAGGCACGTCGTCCACAAAGCGGAAATACTCGTCCTGGGTAATGTCAGACGAGGCCGCCCGCCCCTGGTCGTAAGCGGCACTGGCCAGGCTTGGCCAGCCAATCACATCGCCGGCAGCATAGATATGCTCGACTTCCGTGCGGTAATGCTCGTCTACCGCCAGCTGGCCCCGGCTGTTCGGTGTCAGGCCCACGTTCTCAAGCCCCAGATTCTCGGTATTGCCGCTACGGCCATTACACCACAGGAACGCATCGGCCCGAATCTTCTTGCCGGATTGCAGTGACAGTACAACGCCGTGATCGTCACCTTTCACGGATTCATACTGCTCATTGTGGCGAACCAATACACCGTTGTTACGCAGGTGGTAACTCAGGGCATCGGAAATTTCATCATCCAGGAACGACAGCAAGCGACTGCCCGGGTTGATCAGGTCTACCTTCACACCCAGTCCAGCAAAGATGGAGGCGTATTCCGACCCAATGACACCGGCACCGTAGATAATCAGGGTACGCGGGGTGTGGGACAGATTCAGAATGGAGTCTGAGTTGTAGATCCGATGATGACGGAAGTCGACATCGGGCGGCAGGTACGGGCGGGAACCGGTGGCAATGATGGCCTGTTTGAAATGGATGGTTTCCACGGACTTGTTGCCACGGATTTCCAACCGGTGCTTGTCGACAAATGCGGCACGGCCGTTGATAAGGTCTACCCGGTTACGGGAATAGAACTGAGTGCGCAGCTTCACCTGTTTGCCAATCACCTTCTGGGCGTTCTGCAATACTCGCGGAAAAGAGAACCAGCGCGGTTCACCAATGTCCCGGAACATCTGGTTGGTGTTGAAGGTGATGATCTGCTTGACCGAGTGACGCAGTGCCTTGGACGGAATGGTGCCCCAGTGGGTGCAGTTACCGCCAACCGTAGGCTTGTCTTCAATGATCGCGACGCGCCTGTTGTGCTTCGCCGCATTCATTGCCGCCCCTTCTCCCGAAGGACCGGCGCCAATAACCACCACGTCGTAATGATGCTCTGCCATGCGCGCACTGACTCCTTATCTACACTCTGAAAGCGTAGCTATAGTTATTAATGTATTGTTGGCCTGGAGCGGTTATTTGTCGGCCTTGGTGGCATCGTATGCCAGGTCTTCCGCTTTTACTGGCTCATCCGAGCCGCTCCGGCTCTCTTCGCATTTCTGGGTATTGCCCCCGCAAATCTCACAGGAAGTACTGATTCCCAGAGCGCCAATACCACCGCAGGTTCCGCTGATCGGCTTTCGACCGAAAATCACACCGATCGACATACCGGCAATCAGCAGCACCACAATAAACAACACCAAAAGAAAGGTACCCATTACTGCCCTCCTTTACTGGACAAGGTAAGACGAGAACGCCGGTGTCTGATGGGTTTCAAAGCCGTTGTCTCCCCTCACAATAAAAAATGCGGGAATGTTTTCACGGGTTGCCAGGCCCATGGCCTTGTCAAAACCCATCACATTAAAGCCGGTTGCCAGAGCATCTGCCGTCATACAGTCTTCTGCAATAACCGTAACCGAGGCCAGTCGATGACCAATAGGCTTTCCCGTCTCAGGATCTATTGTATGGGAGTACCGCTGGCCGTTCGATTCGTAATAGTTACGATAATCGCCGGACGTCGCCATGGCCTGAGCATCCAGCGCCACCACACTATTTACTGCCCGGCCCTGCTCTATCGGTTGCTCAATAGCCAGACGCCAAGCGGTACCGTCCGGCTTGCGTCCATTGGTACGCACTTCGCCGCCCACTTCCACAAGGTAAGCGCCAACACCTTCACTGTCGAGGTAACGGGCCACCGCATCCACGCCATAGCCCTTGGCAATACCCGACAGATCAATGTACTGGGGCTTCTCGCTGCGAATGGCACTGGCCAATTCATCGAACTCCAGGTGCTCCCAACCGGTGCCACCAAGTACGGTGTTCAGTTCATCGTCGGAGGGTATCTGTTCAGGCCGCGCCTTGGGCCCAAACCCCCAGAGATTCACTACCGGGCCAATGGTCACGTCGAACGCCCCACCCGTCAGTTCAGCAATCTCGACTGACCGCCGGATAACCTCGAACAATGCCGGCGAAAGCTCAACCCACTCCGACTGGTCCCGCAGACTGTTCAACTGAGACAGCTCGGAATCCGGCTTCCAGGTCGACATGGCATTGTCCACCTGATCCAGCGTGCTCTCGATGCCCTTGGCCAGAGTCTGAAGCCGTTGCTCATCTTCTGGCAATACGACGTTAATGTGATAGGTCGTCCCGAAAATCCCGCCAGAGATCTCCCAGACTTTTTCTTCTTCCTGAAACGAACAACCCGCCAGGGTGGCCAGAGCCAGCGCCATAAAGACGCTGACCACGGCTACCCTGGCGGGTCGGAACATGCGGGATGTCATGCGGTTTGATTAACCTCCGAAGTCATCCAGCATGATGTTCTCGTCCTCTACACCAAGATCTTTCAACATCTTGATCACAGACGCGTTCATGATTGGGGGTCCACACATGTAGAACTCACAGTCTTCCGGAGCAGGATGATCCTTCAGATAGTTTTCGTACAACACATTGTGGATAAAGCCGGTGGGGCCATCCCAGTCATCGCTCGGCAGCGGATCTGAAAGCGCCACGTGCCACTCGAAGTTGTCGTTCTCGGCAGCCAGACCGTCAAAGTCTTCCACATAGAACATTTCGCGCACACTACGGGCACCGTACCAGAAGCTGATCTTGCGCTTGGAGTTCAGGCGCTTGAGCTGGTCGAAGATGTGGGAGCGCATGGGCGCCATACCGGCACCACCACCGATAAACACCATTTCCGCATCGGTATCCTTGGCGAAGAACTCACCAAACGGTCCCATGACGGTGACCTTGTCACCCGGCTTCAGGTTGAACACGTAAGTGGACATGATACCTGGCGGATGATCAGTTCCAGGAGGCGGCGTAGCGATACGGATGTTGAACTTGAGAAGACCTTTTTCTTCCGGGTAGTTCGCCATGGAATAGGCCCGGATGGTTTCTTCCTTGTTCACGCCCTTGTAGCGCCAGATATCGTGCTTGTCCCAGTCCTCGTGGAACTCTTCCTCGATGTCGAAATCCTTGAAGTTGATTTCGTACGGAGGGCATTCCAGCTGCACGTAACCGCCGGCGCGGAAGTCTACTTCCTCGCCTTCAGGCAACTTCAGTACCAGTTCCTTGATGAAAGTAGCTACGTTGTGGTTGGAGATAACCTCACATTCCCACTTCTTCACACCGAAGAACTCTTCCGGCACTTCAATCTTCATATCCTGCTTCACAGGAACCTGGCAAGACAGGCGCCAGCCTTCTTTTTCTTCGCGGTTGGTGAAGTGGGTCTTTTCCGTGGGCAGCATGGCGCCACCGCCGTCCAGAACCTTGCACTTGCACTGGGCACAGGTACCGCCACCGCCACAGGCAGAGGACAGGTAGATGCCGCTGTTGGCCAGAGTACCCAGCAGCTTACCGCCCGCGGCGGTCTTGAGCGTGTGCTCGGGGTCGTCGTTGATCTCAATGGTCACGTCACCGGTGCTTACCAGCTTGGAGCGGGCTGCGAGGATAACCGCAACCAGCGCCAGAACGATAACGGTGAACATGACCACGCCGAGAATAATTTCTGTATTCATGGTCTCGCCTTTTCGTTAAACCGAATCACCGGGTGAATTACAGGGAGATGCCTGAGAACGACATGAAACCCAGTGACATCAGACCAACGGTAATGAAGGTGATGCCAAGGCCACGCAGTCCGTTCGGAACATCGCTGTACTTGAGCTTTTCACGGATACCCGCCAGAGCAATGATGGCCAGAGCCCAGCCAACGCCAGCGCCGAAGCCATACACCAGACTCTCGCCAAAGGTGTAGTCACGCTCAACCATGAACAGTGACGCCCCAAGGATGGCGCAGTTAACCGTAATCAGCGGCAGGAACACACCCAGCGCCGCGTACAGGGCCGGAATGTATTTATCCAGCACCATTTCCATGATCTGTACGATCGCGGCGATAACACCGATGTATGTCAGCAGGCCCAGGAAGCTCAGGTCCACATTCGGCAGACCGGCCCAGTCCAGGGCACCTTCACGCAGGATGGTGTTATAAAGCAGGTTATTCACCGGTACGGTGACGGTCAGTACCACCACAACGGCGATACCCAGACCAGTCGCCGCTTCGATCTTCTTGGAGATGGCCAGGAAGGTACACATCCCCAGGAAGAACGCCAACGCCATGTTTTCAACAAAGATCGCCTTAAGCAGGAGGCTCAGATAGTGTTCCATCAGAAGGCCTCCTTGACGGTATGGCGAGACAGTTTGTAGTCAGGCTCTTCTACTTGCTCCGGCTTCCAGGTACGCAGGCCCCAGATCGCCAGGCCGATGATGAAGAACGCACTCGGCGGCAGCAGCAGCAGACCATTCGGTACGTACCAGCCGCCTTCGTTAACGACAGGCATCAGGCTTACGCCGAACAGCGAACCGGCACCCAGCAGCTCACGGAAGAACGCCACGAACAGCAGAATAACCGAATAACCCAGGCCGTTACCGATACCATCCAGGAAGCTCATCAGCGGCGGATTGGTCATGGCGAAACCTTCCGCGCGGCCCATAACGATACAGTTGGTGATGATCAGACCAACGAATACCGATAGCTGCTTGGAGATTTCATAGGCATAGGCCTTGAGAATCTGGTCTACCACGATGACCAGGGAAGCAATGATGGTCATCTGCACGATGATCCGGATACTTCCCGGGATCTGGGTTCTTACCAGAGAGACCGCCAGGTTGGAAAATGCGGTAACGGCTGTAACCGCCAGACACATGACGATACTCACGCTCATGCTGGTGGTTACCGCCAGCGCCGAACAGATACCAAGGATCTGAAGGGCGATCGGGTTGTTACTGAAGATTGGTTCGAAGAGAACCTGTTTGGCTGTTGAGCCTGCCATGATCAGACCTCCCCTTCACGAAGTTTTTTCAGGAACGGGGCGAAGCCGCGCTCACCCATCCAGTAGTTCACGAGCTGCTCGACACCACGACTGGTCAGTGTGGCACCAGAGAGCGCGTCAATCTTGTGTTCCTTGTCCTTGGCATCGGCGCTGACCCCACCTTTCACCAGACGGATCTGGGGTTCGGTCGGATCGTCACTGTAGAGTTCCTTGCCTACCCACTGCTGTTTCCAGCGCGGGTTATCAACTTCACCACCCAGGCCCGGCGTTTCCGCGTGGGCGTAGAAACCCAAACCTTCAATAGTATTGAGGTCGCCTTCAAGGGAAACGAAGCCGTACAGGGTAGACCACAGACCGTAGCCGTGAATCGGAAGCACCACACGAACCAGCTCGCCGTTCTCGCTCAGGGTGTAGACCTTGGCAACGTTCGGACGACGCTTGATGCCAGCTTTGTCTTCAGACGACGGGATGTTGGTCGACATCTCCGGATCGGAAGCAGCCTTGTACATGTCGTACTTCATGGGATCCTGAACACCCACAGCAGACGGCTCTACAAAATCGCCCTTGTCGAGGTCGACCAGGCGGACATCGAAGCGTGCAAACGTCTCTTCAATGTCCTGCGCGGTTGAGCCTGGCTCAAGCATGCCGGCGGCAGAAAGGATGTTAGTTTTGATGTCCAGATTCTGGTTCTGGATCTGCGCGGGACGGAGCATGACCGCAGCCGTGGAAACCACAACCGAGAACACAATACTCAGTACCAGCGCCACCATCAGGGTTCTGGAGACGGTATCTTTTGCTTTAGCCACGAGCAAGCCTCCGTTTGATGTTGGCCTGAACCACGTAGTGGTCCATCAGCGGCGCAAACAGGTTAGCGAACAGGATCGCCAGCATGATGCCTTCAGGGAAGGCCGGGTTGATCACACGGATCAGCACCGTCATCACGCCCACCAGGATACCGAAGCACCAGCGACCGGTGTTGGTCATGGCGGCAGATACCGGATCCGTTGCCATGAACATCATACCGAAGGCAAAGCCGCCCATAACCAGGTGCCAGTGTGCCGGTACGCCGAACATCGGATTGGTTTCTGAACCGATAAGATTCAGCAGCAGCGACATACCGATCATGCCGATCAGCACACCACCGACAATCCGGTAGGAGGCGATCTTCATGGCCAGCAGGATCAGACCACCAATCAGAATGGCGATAGTGGAAGTTTCACCCATGGAGCCCTGAATGGTGCCCACAAAAGCGTTCATCCAGCCAATCTGGGCTTCCAGTGCTTCGAGGCCACCAGAGGCAGCCCAGCTCAGGGCCGTAGCGCCACTGAAGCCGTCTACCGCCGTCCAGACGGTATCGCCGGAGATCTGTGCCGGATAAGCGAAGTACAGGAAAGCACGGCCGGTCAGTGCCGGGTTCAGGAAGTTCTTGCCGGTACCGCCGAACACTTCCTTACCGATAACCACACCGAAGGTGATACCCAGCGCCACCTGCCACAGCGGGATGGTCGGCGGGCAGATCAGCGCGAACAGAACGGAAGTGACGAAGAAACCTTCGTTCACTTCGTGCTTGCGCACGGTCGCGAACAGGACTTCCCAGAAGCCACCTACAATAAAGGTAACCGCGTAAATGGGCACGAAATAAGCCATGCCATAGACGAAGTTATCCCACAAGCCAGCGCCGGCTCCGGTTACCGCCAGTGCGGTAATGAATGCCTCACGCAGTCCACCGTCGGCAATCATCGCATCCGGGTTGGAAGCCAGGAAGTTGTTGGCCTGGAAGCCAATGTTCCACATGCCGAAGAACATGGCCGGGAACGTACACAGCCACACCGTGATCATGATGCGCTTGAGGTCTATGCCGTCACGCACATGAGCGGTGGTTTTGGTCACGCTCGCAGGCGAGTAGAAAATGGTATCAACGGCTTCGTACAGTGCATACCAGCGCTCGTACTTGCCGCCTTTCTCAAAGTGGTGCTCGATTCCATCGAGAAACTGTCGGATTGCCATCGTATTAGCCCTCGATCTCGATTCGGGTCAGGTTCTCACGGAGAATCGGACCGTATTCATATTTGCCGGGGCACACGAAGGTGCACAGCGCCAGATCTTCTTCGTCCAGCTCCAGGGCACCCAGTTTCTGTGCCATTTCAGTGTCGCCCACAATCAGCGAGCGCAGCAGCTGCGTTGGCAGAATATCCAGAGGCATCACCTGCTCATAGGCACCCACCGGCACCATCGCACGCTCACTACCGTTGGTCGTGGTCGTGAAGTTGAACAGCTTGCCGGGATTGAGCTTGGACAGATAGATGTTCAGCACGGAGAACTTGTTGGGACCCGGCGACAACCAGCCCATGAACTCGCGTTTGCTGTGTTCTTCCAGAACAGTAATCTGGTTGGCGAACCGCCCCAGGTAAGCACAGGGGCCATCACCGCGACGGCCACCGAACACAGAGCCGGAGATGGCACGGACTTCACAGTCTGTGGCAACTTCACCGTCCAGAAGTTCCGGCAGGCTGGCACCCAGACGGGTACGAACCAGGCGCGGCTTCACAGCCTTGGGGCCACCAATAGCGACAATGCGCTCGACCGGCACTTCACCGGTTTCGAACAGCTTGGCGATATCGATCACATCCTGGTAGTTGATAGACCAGACAGTCTTGCTGGCCGATACCGGGTCCAGGTGATGGATATGGGTACCGACATTGCCTGCCGGATGCACGCCATCAAACTGATGCACTTCGATATTGTCAGCCTTGGGCACGGCAACGTTAGAGCCGGGCTTGCCGGTCACAAACACTTTGCCGTTGGTCAGGCGGGAGATAATAGTCAGGCCTTTTTCAAAAGCCTTGCTATTTTCGCCGATGATAACGGTGGGGTCTGCCGCCAGCGGATTGGTGTCCATAACAGACACAAAAATCGAATTCGGCGCAGAGTCGATCTCAGGAACCTTGCTGTAGGGACGTGTACGGAAAGCTGTCCACAGGCCGGACTCTACCAGGTTATCAACCACCTGCTGGCGTTCCAGGCCGGCGAGGTCGGAATCGCTGTAGCGGGCATAGGTTTCCGCATCGTCGCCATCAATTTCGATCACGACAGACTGGAAAACGCGACGCTCACCGCGATTGATTTCTTTCACCACGCCTGCAGCGGGGGAAGTATAACGAACGCCTTCGGTCTTCTTGTCCGTGAACAGCAGCGTACCGCGCTTGACACGGTCTCCCTCTTTCACAGCCATCGTCGGCTTCATGCCGTGATAGTCAAAACCGATGAGCGCCACGTGGCGAACCGGCTTGCCGTCAGTAATGGTCTGTTCGGGAGCGCCGCTGATGGGAAGATCCAGGCCTTTTTTGATCTTGATCATTAGCCTCATCCAATCATCAGAAACTATTCTGTGGATTTGTAACGCCCGGCCCCTGCGGCCCTGGTTTCCTGTCCGGATTGCGCCGAACGGCTGCACCTTGAGGTTCAAATGCCATAGCAGTTGCTGCTGTTTGCCATTTGACGCAGGAAAAGATGAGAAACGGGGTGCCAGACATACCCAAAATCGCGCCAATTATAGAGATTAAGGAAACCTATTTCCACCGGTAACAAAAATGGTTTTGTACGGCCAAAGTAACAAAAAACCCCGGCAGCTGGCGCTACCGGGGCTTTCTGCCAATCAACTGCCGAGACCGGCCTACGACTTTAGTCGCGGGCGCGCTTCGGGAAGATCGGATAGGTTACGCCGGCCATCTGGTTCACACAACGCACAACCTGGGCGCTGTAGCCGAATTCGTTGTCGTACCACACGTACAGGATCAAACGCTTGCCATTGGCGATGGTAGCCTGGGCATCGACGATACCGGCATGACGGGAGCCCACGAAATCGGTGGAAACCACTTCCGGAGAGTTCACAAAGTCGATCTGCTTCTGCAGCTCGGAGTGAAGCGCCATATCGCGCAGATATTCGTTTACCTGCTCGGCATCCACGTCGCTTTTCAGGTTCAGATTCAGGATCGCCATGGACACGTTCGGTGTCGGCACCCGGATAGCATTACCGCTCAGCTTGCCTTTCAGCTCCGGCAGTGCTTTGGCAACGGCTTTGGCCGCGCCGGTTTCGGTAATAACCATGTTCAACGGGGCGCTGCGGCCACGACGACTGCCCTTGTGGTAGTTGTCGATCAGGTTCTGGTCGTTGGTATAGGAGTGAACGGTTTCAACGTGGCCATCCTCAATACCGTACTCGTCATTGATGGCCTTCAGTACCGGAGTGATGGCGTTGGTGGTACAGGAAGCAGCAGACAGGATCTTGTCTTCGTCGGTGATCCAGTCGTTGTTGATGCCATAAACAATGTTCTTGATGTCGCCCTTGCCCGGCGCAGTCAGAATCACTCGACTGACACCCTTGGACTTCAGATGCAGGCCCAGGCCCGCTTCATCGCGCCACTTACCGGTGTTGTCGACCACGATGGCGTTGTTGATGCCGTACTCGGTGTAGTCCACCTTGTCCGGGCCATCAGAGTAGATCACCTTGATAAAGTTGCCGTTGGCGATCAGCGCAGAGTTCTCGGCATCAACCGTGATGGTGCCATCGAAAGGACCATGCACGGAGTCACGACGCAGCAGGCTGGCACGCTTTTCCAGATCGTTGTCAGCACCACCCTGGCGAACAACGATCGCACGCAGGCGCAGGTTGTTGCCGCCACCGGCCTTTTCAACCAGGATCCGCGCCAGCAGTCGGCCGATCCGGCCAAAGCCGTAAAGCACCACATCCTTGGTTTCTTCCCTGGCATCCTTGGCCGCCTCTTCGGCGTACTTGCCAACCACCGGGCCGATTTCCTGTTTCAGGAACTCGGTGAGGTCACCGCCCTCTGCCTTGAATTTGACCGCCAGCTTGCCAATATCCACGTGAGCGCGGCCAAGCTCCAGCTTGTCCATCGCCTCGAGAATGGGCAGCGTATCGTGAACAGACAGCTCGCTGTCCTCAACCTGACGCACAAAACGATGGGCGCGGATGATATCGATAACAGACTGGTTGATGATCGCACGGCCGTATACGGACGTAACAACGTTGTTTTTACGGTACAGGCGGCCGATCAACGGGATCATCGCTTCTGCGGTAGACTCCCGGTCAGTCCAGTTGGACAGGTGCTGGTTGATCTGTTCGTGACTCACGGTTGGAACCTCGTATAGCACTGGAAATAATTTGGGGCGCACATTATCCAACTTAAAAGGCGATACGGCAAATAGCCGTTTGTCTGCCCCGACCATGACACTGTCACAACCGGGCGATAGAATAGCGCCGCCCCGGCAAATGATGCATTTATTCAGGAGAACGCTTGCCCCATGACCAAAGGCCAGGCCCACGCCCCGCTTATCGCCCCCGCTGCCCCTGAAAAGGCCGCCGACCACAGAAAATGGGGGCAACTGAATGGCTGTGCCGACGCCCTGGCCATCTGCGAGAGCGCCCGCGCCCACAAAGGTCTGACACTGGTCATCACCCAAAGTACCAGCGAAGCCATCCAGCTGGAGCAATCCATCCGGTTTTTCCTGGGGCTGCCCACGGATGAAGACGGCGCCACCGTTTCCTCCGATGGCATTGAGCTTTTGTCGCTCCCCGACTGGGAAACACTGCCCTACGATCTGTTTTCGCCACACCAGGACATTACCTCGAGGCGGATTCGCTCCCTGCACCGGTTACCCGGCACACGCCACGGCATTCTCGTAGTACCGGCGCGCACCCTGATGCACCGGCTTGCCCCCCCGAGCTATCTGCAGGGCAACACCCTGCTGCTGGAAGTGGGCCAGACCCTGGATATCGACAGCTGGCGAATGCAACTGGAGGCAGCCGGTTATCATCATACCGACAACGTGTATGAACACGGCGAGTATGCGGTACGAGGGGCCATCCTCGACATTTATCCCATGGGCTCTAACCTGCCCTACCGCATTGATCTTTTCGATGACGAAATCGAAACCCTCCGGACCTTTGACCCGGAAACCCAGAGATCCATCGATAAAACCGAACGCATCGAACTTCTGCCGGCCAACGAATTTCCCTGGCACAAGGAAGCCCGCTCAGGCTTTCGCAATCGCTGGTTTGAATATTTCCCCAATGCCGACAAAGACGCGCCGGTTTACCAGGATGTTACCCACGGCATCACACCGCCTGGCATTGAGTACTATCTTCCACTGTTTTTCGATGCAACCGCCACGTTATTTGATTATCTGCCGGGCAACACTCTGGTGTTTACTGCCAACGGCCTCAATGATGCCGTCAATGCCTTTGATGCGGAAACGCGGGCCCGTTACGAAGACCGCCGCCACGATCGACTGCGCCCTATTCTGCCCCCCACCGAGCTGTTTCTGCAGCCGGATGAAGTGTTCGGGCAACTCAAACACTACCCGCGCATTACCTGCAGCAGTCAGCCCGAAGACGGCGCGGGTGCCAGCAACTGCGGTACCGAATCTCTCCCGGATGTCGCCATGGACGGGCGCGCCGCTGATCCGGCAGGGCGCCTCAAACGGTTCATCCAGGAGTTCCACGGGCGCATCCTGATCTGTGCTGAATCGTCCGGGCGCCGGGAGGCGCTGATCGACAACCTGGCCGATCACAAGCTCAAGCTGGCAACCGTGCAGAGCTGGTCGGAATTCCTCGAAAACGAGAACACCACTCTGGCCATCACCATTGCCCCACTGGAACAGGGCATGGTATTGCCCGACCAGAATCTGGCACTGATTACCGAAACGGCGTTGTTTGGCGAGCGGGTGCTGCAGCGTCGCCGGCGCCAGAAACCAACCGAAACCGACGATGCCGGCTACCGGGACCTGTCTGAACTGAGAATTGGCGCACCGGTCGTGCATATCGACCATGGCGTAGGGCGTTACAAGGGGCTGGAGACACTCACCGCCGGCGGCCAATCCGACGAATTTCTGACCCTGGAATACGCCGGCGGCTCCAAACTCTATGTACCGGTGTCCAGCCTGCACCTGATTTCCCGTTACGCCGGCACCGATGAGGAACACGCACCGCTCCACAAGCTCGGAACAGAACGCTGGAGCAACGCCAAGCAAAAAGCGCTGGAAAAGATCCGCGACACCGCAGCAGAACTGCTGGATGTTTACGCCCGCCGGGAAGCCCGGAAAGGCTTCCAGTTTGAAGACCCGAAAGAGGCCTATCGGGCCTTTGCTGCCGGATTCCCGTTCGAGGAGACGCCGGACCAACAGGTGGCCATCGAATCGGTGTTCGAGGATATGACCAGCGAACGCCCGATGGACCGACTGGTATGCGGCGATGTCGGCTTCGGTAAAACCGAAGTCGCCATGCGCGCAGCTTTTCTGGCCACCTGGTCTGGCAAACAGGTGGCCGTTCTGGTACCCACTACTCTTCTGGCCCAGCAACATTACGAGTCGTTCCGTGACCGGTTCTCGGATACGCCGGTAACTGTAGAGCTTCTGAGTCGGTTCCGCAGCGGCAGCCAGACCAGCAAGGCCATCACTGCCATAGAGGAAGGCAAGGCAGATATCGTCATTGGCACCCACAAGCTTCTGCAAGGCGATATCAACTTCAAGAATCTGGGGCTGGTGATTATCGACGAAGAACACCGGTTTGGCGTTCAGCAGAAGGAAAAACTGAAATCCCTGCGGGCCGAGGTGGATATGCTGACCCTCACCGCCACACCGATTCCCAGAACCCTGAACATGGCCATGGGCCACCTGCGCGACCTGTCCATTATCGCCACCCCACCAGCCCGCCGACTGTCGGTGAAAACCTTTGTGCGCCAGCGCGACGACGCCATGGTGAAAGAAGCGATTCTGCGGGAAATCCTGCGGGGCGGTCAGGTCTATTTCCTGCACAACGATGTCGCCACCATCGAGAAAACCGCGGAAGATCTGCGCAAACTGATTCCGGAGGCGCGGGTGGGTGTGGCACACGGCCAGATGCGCGAGCGCCAGCTGGAACAGATCATGTCGGATTTCTACCACAAGCGTTTCAACGTACTGGTGTGCACCACTATTGTGGAAACCGGCATCGACATCCCCAGCGCCAACACCATTATTATTGAACGGGCAGACAAATTTGGCCTGGCGCAGCTGCACCAGCTTCGGGGTCGCGTGGGCAGGTCTCATCACCAGGCGTACGCCTATCTGCTGACACCACCACCAAAGGCCATTTCCGCCGATGCCAGGAAGCGACTGGATGCGATTTCCGAATCCCAGGACCTGGGCGCAGGCTTCATGCTGGCCACCCACGACCTGGAAATCCGGGGCGCTGGCGAGCTGCTGGGTGAAGAACAGAGCGGTCAGATCGAAAGCATCGGCTTTACCCTCTACATGCAGCTGCTGGACGAAGCCGTAAAAGCGATTCGCGACGGCCGCACGCCCAACGCCGAGCTGCCTCTCAGCCATGGCACCGAAATGAACCTGCGCATTCCGGCCCTGATTCCCGACGACTACCTGCCAGATGTCCACAACCGCCTGATGCTGTACAAGCGTATTGCCAGCGTGAAGGATCGTGAGGCATTAAAAGAACTTCAGGTTGAGATGATTGACCGCTTCGGATTATTACCGCCCCCGGCCAAGAACCTCATGCGCCAGGCACAGCTACGCTTGCAGGCAGAGACTCTGGGCATCGTGAAAGTGGATGCCGGCAAGGAATGGGTGCGGCTTGAGTTCGGGGCAACGACACCGGTCGACCCTCTCGAACTGGTTAAAAAAGTGCAATCCGCTCCGGATCGATACCGGCTCGAAGGCGCCAACAGCTTTCGCTTCCGGCTGAATGATGACTCAACCGATGGTAAACTCGACGCCATCGCAGCGATGCTCGAAGAACTGGCGCCCGACAAGGCCCCGGCAAAGGCATCATGACAAAAAAGGATTCAGGTGGAGTAACGCCCTTGCAAGCTCACATTTTATGCTCCCGGCAAACCCTGGCCAGTGCCGCGCTGTTCGCCTCAGTTGCATTCACACCGGCAACCCTGTGGGCCCAGGGCGCTTCAGGCAATGTCCCGAACGACTACTACCGGGCAGAGCTGGTGATTTTACAGCGTCTGGTGGACCCGGCCGGCATTGAAGAGCAGATGGCGAACAAGTCGGTGGAACCTGTCGAAGCGGCCGGCAAAACCCTTTGGGTGGAGCAGGAATCCGGGGAGCGGGTAACCGAACTCAACCTGGTACCCCGCAACCAACTGCACCTGGGCGAGGCGGCCAACCGGCTCGAGCGAAGCGGTAACTACCGGGTACTGGCGAGTGCCGGCTGGTATGAAGCTTTTCCGCCCGACTACGAGGGCGAACCTCTGCGTGTCGCAATCGGTGACTGGCTGGCCGAGTCTGGCCAACGAGCGGTGGAAGGCCAGATCACCATTGACCGCCAACGCTACCTGCACGTTAATGTGCAGCTTAACCACTGGGCCGTCAGCGACGATCCCGAGGCCGTGCCGGCAGAGCCTGAAACACCACCTCAGACCGAAGCGGTTGCGGAGTTTTCCGATCAGGACTCTGGCAATACACTTGATAGCGAAACCGGTGGTTCAGCATCAGAAGGCACCGGTACCGCTTACCAACTTCGTCCGGCACCAGTAGAACTGGTGACCTGGATTCGTGAAACGCGGCGGATGCGCAGTGAGGAAATCCACTTCATCGACTCCCCCACCGTCGGCGTCCTGGTTTTCTTCAAGAAGATTGAGGGGTAAGCGCAAGCTGCCCCAGACTTGCCATTGAACGCTCCAGAATCTGCCGAACGCCGGACATGCCCTGGGCAATCGCTTCTTCAATCTCGGCCATGGTAATAATGTGGTCGGTTTTACCCGCAGCCCAGTTCACCACCAGCCCGAGGCTGACGTACCGCAAGCCCAGCTCTGCCGCCAGCACTGCCTCGGGCATGCCGGTCATACCAACGATGTCACAGCCATCCCGCTCCATCCTGCGGATTTCCGCCGCCGTCTCCAGCCTGGGCCCCTGCGTCGCGCCATAGACACCAAACCCGGAAAATGACAGCGACGCCGCGCGAGCAGCATCAATCAACACCTGACGCGCTTCCTGATCGTAGGGCCAGGTAAAATCAATGTGTGTAACTTCCTCCAGCTCGCCTTCGAAGAAAGTGCTGGCCCGGCCCCAGGTGTAGTCGATCAGTTGATCCGGGATCACGATGTGGGCCGGCCCCATATTGGCATGTATGCCACCAACCGCGTTTACACCCACCAGCACCCGAGCGCCGGCATCATGCAACGCCTGAATGTTGGCCCGGTAATTGACCTGATGGGGCGGAATACGGTGCGGGTTACCATGACGCGCCAGAAAGATAACAGGCTGATCACCCAGTTGCCCCCGCACCAGCGTGGAGGAGGGCTCACCCCACGCAGTTGTCACTGTCTCTTCTCCGGTGATCTGGATATTGCTCAGGCTGGTCAGCCCCGTACCACCGATAATGCCTACCGGTACATTGTCATTCGATACTGTCATTCCCCGTCTCCGGAATCTGAATCGGCTTCACCGTAACCGCCATCATGATCGATATTTTTTCCGGATTTTCCGGAATCAGCGTCCTTGTCCGAGGACTTGTCGTTTGAGTCCTCACGTTTTGAGGAATCACGCCCGTCTACCCGCACCCCATCCGGCAGATGCAGCGTGCGCGTCGGGAAGGCCACCTCGGCACCATGGTTTTCGATGATGTCACTGATTTTCAGTAACACATCTTCCTTCACCTCATGGAAACGCACCCACTGGGTGGTTTTGGTAAAGGTGTACACCATGATATCCAGTGACGATGAATTGAATGCCAGAAAATTAACGATCAAGGTCTCGTTGGCATCAATCTCTTCATGATTCTTCAGCATCTCCCGGATTTCGTCCACGATGGTTTTCATGGAATGCACATCGGCATAGCGAATGCCGATGGTCTCGTAGATCCGGCGATTGGTCATACGTGATGGGTTTTCCACTGCAATAGTGGTAAACGCCGCATTGGGGACATAAAGCGGGCGCTTGTCGAAGGTGCGAATGGTGGTCAGTCGCCATCCGATATGCTCAACCGTACCCTCAATGCTCCGATCCGGGGATCGAACCCAATCCCCCACCTTGAACGGACGGTCCAAATGGATAATGAACCCACCGAAAAAGTTCGCCAGGAGATCTTTCGCGGCAAAACCAACCGCGATGCCCCCGACACCACCAAAAGCCAGCACGCCTGAAATACTGAAGCCCAGGGTTTGCAGGGCGGTCAGCGCGGCGGTAATAATCACGACCGCTCGCGACAGCTTGCTGATGGCATTGACCGTGGTGTAATCCATCGGCTTGCGCATCTTGATCGGAGAGGTGAGGATGTTCTCGAACTGTTTGATCAGCCGGATAAAAAACCAGACCACCACCCAGACAAAACCGATCTGAAGCAACGTTCCGTTGGCCTTGAAGACCTCAGCCTCGGAAAAATGGTGTGCCACTTCGGCAGCCCAATACACCCCCTGGAGCCATACGAAAGCCACGACAGGCCGACGGACCGCGTGCAGAATAGCATCGTCCCACAGGTTATGAGTGCTGGCGAATTTGCGCTCCAGCGCAGAAATCACATGACTGGCAATGTAGGCAACCGCCGCCGTACCCAGCACGAGCAGGAAGACGAGCACACCGGCCCGCCAACCCTCAGACAGCAACCCGAACTGCTCTATCCAGCCATTCAGTACACCCAAAACTTCGCCAATCATCCTGTCCCTCTGAATTATGCGGGTTAATAGATACTGACCGGGGTCCCCGCTGGAACCCGGTCAAAAAGCTCAACAATATCGGTATTGCGCATCCGGATGCAGCCATGGGATCTGGCAACCCCCATAGGTTCACTGTCCGGCGTGCCGTGGATATAGATAAAACGACGAAAGGTGTCTACCCCCGGCCCACGGTTTCGCCCCCATTCACAGCCACAAAGCCAGAGTATACGGGTAAGAATCCAGTCGCGCCCCGGATTCGCTGATGCCAGACTCTGGCTGTAGATCTCGCCAGTGGGACGGCGCCCGCGATACACCGTATTTAATGGCTGCCCTGCCCCGATTCGGGCGCGGACATAATGCTTGCCAACAGGGGTACAGCCACTGCCGTCGGCCTGGCCGGGGCCATTCAGGCCAGTGGATACCGGGTAGCGGGCAATGATATCACCCGATTGAGTAGCCAGTGTCAGGAACTGATTGGCGATATCAATGGACAGGGTAACCCCGGGGGGCTTGTTATCGGGCATTGGTAGCGACTTCCCTCCGGCTGCGAACCAGAGGGAAGACTACCCGAGGCGGGGGAGTTCAGGCAACCGAAACGCCTGAAGCGGTAGGCGGCACCAGCATTTTGTCTGGCGCCTTCATGCCTGCGGCCAGGAACGGCACCAGGCGTGCGGCAATTTCCTGAACCGTGGTTTCAACGCCCAGCTTGTTTTCGAGAATATCAATCAGGGCATCACTGCTGGACATGGTGAAGGCCGTCGCTCCCAGCATGAACTGGATGCGCCAATAGCGATCAACCGAGGACAACTCAGGCGTGGCCTCTTTGAGCAAGCGCATGAAACGACCAAAGGGCTCACTGTATTCCTGTTCGAGAAATTTACGCAGGTGGCCCTGAGACTGGGTATAGGCAAGACCGAGCAGGCGCATGAAGATGGATATGCCTTTCTCATTACGCTGAGGCATGCGCACGGCACTTTCCGTAAGCGCCCACAGGGTTTGGTTCAGCGTGGGCGGCTGGCCATCACAACGCTCTTCGAGTTCATCAAAGGCGGTATCCAGGGTGGCCGAAAACGGCGTCAGGAACCGGGCGAACACGGCGTGGATCAGGGCATTCTTAGACCCAAAGTGATAATTGACAGCGGCCAGATTTACCTTAGCCTTACTGGTAATCATACGAAGCGATGTTTCCGAGAACCCACGCTCGGCAAACAGCTCTTCGGCAGCGTCAAGAATGCGGTCAACGGTATCAGACTGCGCCATTTTGTTGTCAGAGCCTCTAGCAAACGTCTGTTTGAAACATACGTTTGAAGGCCTGTCATGTCAAGCTCGGTCTTCAGGAACCGCCGCCACTGCCTGCCACCCCCGGTCGATCGCATCCTGATTGCCGTCGAAAAACGCTTGCTGGACTTTGCCATAGGCTTTCTCGGCTTCCAGCAGATAGATAAGATACAGCCGAACATGTTCCCGCCGGGTAAGATAACGCGGCAACACCCGTTGCTCAGACAGTCTGAGCAATTCACTGAAGCGGGTATGACGCAGTGTCGGGTTGTACTCTGCCATACGCGCACACTGCCATATCAGCCCGTCCTTTCCCTCCAGGTGGGCCGCATGTTTGCGGGCATCCCGAAGCATACGCTGACGGCGAATGATCAAATCCATATAGGAGGGGCTGGACGTGTAAATCCGACGGATAAACGGCACTCCCAGCAACAGAATAATCACGAAAGCGCCAAAACCTCCACCGGCTACCCAGGCCGGCACAAAACCGGTCAAACCACTGAGGAAAAACGTCGCAGCCAAAAGGGCACTGAAGATCCACAGGTCCCGGCTACGCCGCGCAGCTGCCATCTGATAGTTATCCGGCCAGTCCGACATAGCCAGCAAGTTGAAGTCCATCAGCAGAACCCGGTCACACTGCCTTAGCATAAGACGCAGCTTGCGCTGTCGCGACTCCGCCAGCGCCTGCTCGATATCAGGATTCTCCGACCCGGTCTCGGCAGTCCGATCCTGCGATTCCTGCGCCCCGGGCTGCTCGCTGCCAGATTCAGCGTTCGGGCCCTGGTCATCGTCAGCCTGCAGAGCAGCGGTTCTTTGCGCGGCATTGAGGGCAGATTCCGGCGTTGCCGGCACCGGATCAGCGGCCCGGCCGGGGCGAAGGACCGCACCGGATGCATTGGCCGGATCTGTCTTGTCTACTGCTGTGTTTTCCGCCATTGAGCTCACTGTTCTTCAGGTTCTTTATGCAAGTATCGACCTTTACGAACAATTCTTGAATGTCGGCTTTGCCGTCATAAGCGGCTTGCAGACTTCTTGGCAACACTGGCAGGCGCCGGTATGCTTGCGCCAATCAACGGCTTTCAGGAGAGCATGTATGTTTACCGGTATCGTTCAGGGCATTGCACGGGTCGAAAACGTGATCGCGGCGCCGGGCCTGAGCACCTTCGTGATCGAGTTCCCGGAAGACCGGGTTCAGGGCGTAACCATCGGTGCCTCGGTTGCCATCAACGGCACCTGTCTGACGGTTACCCGCCAGGAAGGCCACCGGTTGTACTTCGACGCCATGCAGGAAACCCTGCGCCTGACCACCCTCGGCGACCTGAAACCCGGCGACGAAATCAACTTCGAGCGCGCCGCCCGAATCGGCGATGAAATCGGCGGCCATCTGCTCAGTGGCCATATCCACACTACCGGAACCATCGTCGATATTCTGCGGCCGGAAAACAACGTGACCCTATGGTTCGAACTACCGGAAACCTGGGCGAAGTACATCTTCCCCAAAGGCTACATTGCCATCAATGGCGCCAGCCTGACCATTGGCGAGGTGGAAGGTAACCGCTTCAACGTCCACCTTATCCCGGAGACCCTGCGTGCCACCACGTTTGGGAAGGCCACCAAGGGGCAAAAGGTCAACATCGAGATTGATAGTCAAACCCAGACCATCGTGGATACCCTCGCGCGCCTCGGCTACGATCGCCCGGCGACGGCCTGAGACTCACACCGCGCCATTCCGGGCTTCGAACACCACGAATTTCGGGCTTGCAGCTCTCTGTTCAACGCTGCTGAAGTATTGTTTCAGGGAACGGTGATACCCCAGGTGGCGATTGCCCACCATCAATACGCGGCCGCCCGGCGCCAGATGCCGGGCGGCATCCCTGAACAGTCTCAGTGCGATGTGATCGCCTACCACGCCACCCTCATGGAAGGGTGGGTTCAGCAGAATAAGCTGATAGTCAGGCAAATCATCTGCGATGCCGTCCTGATGCCATAAGTGCACGCAATCGCCGCCCTCATACCGGCTCAGGTTATGCTCAACACTGGCAATGGCCTGGCTGGATACGTCACTGAAATGCACTTCGGCGCCCGGCCTGCCGGCAAGCGCAGACAGCCCGAGCACGCCATTTCCACACGCCAGGTCCAGAATCCGCCGGGCCGGGGGCACTCGACTAACCGCCTGAGGAATCAGCGGTAACAACTCCCGCGTGCCAATATCCAGCTTATCTCTGGCAAATACTGCGGGCAGCGCCTCGACCGGCCCGGGCAATCCTGCCACCGGGTAGCCACGCCATTGCTCCTGAAATTCCATCAATGTGGCCGAGCCACCACGACACACCACTACCCGCGCCTTTTTACGGGCAGGCAACACCTGTTCGGTGACCACCGCACTGGCGAACACATCAACACTACGATCGGGCAGATGCTTGATCATACCGCCCGCCAGTATGCGCCCGTCTTCCGCCAGCACGCTGTTGAGCCACCGTAACAACCAGGCCAGATAACCGGCCTGACGGGGAATACGGAGCAGCACCAGATCAAAGGGCCCTGAGGGTGGCCGACGCCAGTTCAAAACCGCGGGGCAGTCGGGCAACGCCGGATTGAGCGAAGCGTTCGTCAACAGGGAGTGGGCGAGAGTCGCGCTGTCGGCAACTGTCTGCGGCTGATAGCAGGCAAGCCCGAGGGTCAGCGCACCAAACTGGTCGTCCACCACCAGCACGCGCAAACCGTCTGCCAGATAAGGCTCCGCAGCCGACAACAACAACTCGTCGGCAGCGTCCCAGGCGCGCAGCCCAGCCGTTCCGCCAGGCCGGATCAGGCGGAGTTCACCGGCAGGTGTCTGGAGTCTGGCAGTTGTCATTTTGGGCTTCCGTTGGCAGCTTTCGGGAAAATAAACACTTTTAGGCTGTTTATTCTAGAAATTAAACCTAAGTTAGGGGTGTTCACGCCGAACACCCTTTCCGGTCATGCCCCAGCCCTGACCCGGCTGGCCGGCCGCATTTTTCCGGACAAGATCTTTTGCCCCTTACCCCAGGGGCTTTTTTCTGTCTGTTTTTCAGCCCGACTTTTTCCGAAATGCCCGGTAAACGGTAAACCGCCGGTCCTGCGCAAGTTTCTCAACCGGGCCGATGTGTTGTCGAATCAGGGCTTCATACGGCAGAAAACTGTTGGCCACCAGCCTCAGCTCGCCGCCGTGCGCGAGATGCGCGGCCACCTGGGCCAGGAACTGCTCGGTCATGGATGTATCGGTTTTTACACCGGTGTGGAAAGGCGGGTTGCTGATCACAGCCGGCCAGTTGCCTTGAACGGCAGCCAGGCCATCAGCGGCAAAAATCTCACCGTTTACCCCTGCCTTACGGTAACTTTCCCGGGCACAGAACACGGCCTGCGCCTGAACATCGGTCCCATCTACTCGAATCGGCTTCTTCCCCGCCAACTGATGAAAACCATGCAACCAGGATCCGATAACGCCTGCACCGCAAGCGAAATCGAGCACCCGATCGACACCCAGGGGTGACTCAGCCAGGGTTTCCAACAACATCCGGGTGCCATCGTCCAGTCGACCCAGACTGAAAACGCCTGGCAAGCCGGCAACAGAGAGCGCCACGCCAGCGCAGGAAAGCTCCGTCCAGCTGAGCCAGTCAGTCAACCGGAATTCGGTCAGGGGTTGGGTATTTCTGCCGCACCAGACCTGGCAATGGCGGGCGCTGTCGACCTTTACAACCTCCCCGGCGACGACGGAAAACTGCTTTATGGCACCGGCAATGCCTTCCTTCTTCTCGCCAATAACCACCAGTGCCGCACCTGGTTTGCCGAGGTAACGGGCCAAAGCCAGGCGGAGCTCACACTCAGCCCGGGCTTTAGGCAAAAATACCACCACGGTATCGCAAGAGCCCTGCTGCTGCCGATCAGGCTCGTAACCAAAACAGCCAGCCCAGTCAGTGTCATGGGACAGGATTTGCCAAAGACCGGCGTGCTCGGTCATCGCGATACCGGGAACCGGGCATCGGGGCAAAAGCGATGCATCCGAGACGCCTAACAGCGCTGGGCGTCCATTCAACAGATGCGCATTGCGGAGCAGAACTTCGTGGGTATTGGGCAGTGCAGACATGGGTAGCGGACCATTGCCAGAATCATGAGCCGCGTATGCTAACCGGAAAAAAGCCCCGAGTCTGCCCTGTGGCATCAGTCGGGGCTGTCGCTATCGGGGTCGGCCTCTGGGGCCGCCCGGGAAGAGCCAGATATTATTTGTAACGTGCAACCGTACCCACACGCAGGGCGTCTTCAGGTGACATTCCCCAATCTTCCGGGGTGCGTGCTTCGGTGCGCTTGGCCTCAGCCCTTGCGCTATCCATGGCAGAACTTTCGTTTCTGCGGGTTCCCAGTGCCTGCAGGGCTTTCTGCATCAGTTCTTTCATGGTTTACCTCCCTTACTGCTTACAGTTGCTACTGTAACAGACGCAGAAGGTCACTACTGTGATGACGCCACGGGTCAGGAAGTGACGGACATCACGATTTTTTGACAGTTTTTGACAATCTTCGCATTATATTTTTTGGCGCCCGGAGCGGACCGGTCGTTCGATCAGCTCATCCAGGCTGGACTGACGAATCGTTTCCCGGTCTGCCTCACTGGCGATCGACAGCCCCATATCCCTCAACAACCCGTCGGCCACGTCGTAAACGAAACCGTGCACGGTCAATGGCTGGCCGCGACGCCAGGCTTCCTGAACGATGTTGTTCTGGCACACATGCCCCACCTGCTCTACCACGTTCAGCTCACACAGGCGGTCTACCCGGTCCTGTACATTGGGAATGGCGTCCAGTACGGACTGGTGACGGTCACGCACGTCCTGAACATGGCGGAGCCAATTTGAAATCAGGCCAAAGCCTTCGTTCAGCAATGCCGCGCGCACGCCACCACAACCGTAATGCCCCACCACCAATACGTGTTTGACCTTTAACACTTCGATGGCGAACTGGAGCACCGACAGGCAGTTGAAATCTGTATGTACAACCACGTTGGCCACGTTTCTGTGCACGAAAAGTTCACCGGGGAGCAAGTCCACAATCTGGTTCGCAGGTACCCGACTGTCGGCACAGCCGATCCACAGGTACTCCGGTGCCTGCTGGTTCGAGAGCCGGTCAAAGAACTTCGGGTCCACCGACTTGATGCCATTGGCCCAGGCCCGGTTCTTGTCCAGTAGATGTTTCAGTGGTGCCATTATCTTGTTGCTCCTGCCATTGATTCCCGCTGCGGGATTGAACGGGAATCAACGACATAACGCAATAGTCAGTTGGTCGTTACGTCTTCCGGGCTCTGGTGCATGGTGCTTTGCGCCAGGTCCAGCAGCTCCCGCAGTGCGACCGAGAACATGGCGTATTCCGGTTCCCTTACACCTTTGAGTTCCGCCAGCATCGCGTTCCAGCGATCAATCATGTGCTGGTTGCGCTGCTCCCAGGCGTTCACACTATCGGTGACTTTCTCCGGGCTTTCAGCGGTTTTCAGCACACCGGTGGTCAGAGCCCGTTGCTGCCAGTCCAGATCCTCCCGGAAGCTTTCCCGCGCCAGGGCCTGCCAATGGGAACTTGGCGTCAACGCTGCGATGGCATTAGCGAACCAGGTCAGGTCGAGACGGTCACCCAGATCGTAGTACAGGTTGGCCACCGTTTTCAGCGGCATGCCTGTGGCTTCCTGTGCCTCGATAATACCAAGAGAGGAATACAGATAGCCGGTTCCTGCCAGCACCGACGCCAGTTCCTTCGGCAAACCCGCAGCCATCAGCTGATCATTGCGTTTTTCCCAATTGGCACGAGCCTGGTCGCCAAGGTATTCCGGCAGACCCGAGGTAATGGCCCAGACGCTGTCGGCAAACCGCTCCATGTGACTCTGGATATTGAGTTCTGCCCGGCGATTACGAAGCAACCAGCGCACAGCCCGACGCATCAGACGCATCAGATCCTGCATCAGCTCCATCTGCAGATCCGCGGAAACGTGGAAATCCAGCGCTTCAATCTTGTCCCACCAGCTGTCGATGCGGAACACATCCCGGGCAATAATCCAGGCCAGGGCAATGGATGCTGCGTCCGCCCCGGTAGACTGGTTCAGGCGCTCCACAAAGGTAATGCCCATGTGGTTAACCATGTCGTTGGCGATCTGGGTTGCGATGATCTCCCGTCGCAGCTGGTGCTCACCCAGCTCTTTCGAGAAACGCTTGGTCAGATCCCGCGGGAAGACCTTGTACATCTCACCCGCCAGCAGAGGATTGTCCGGCAGATTACTGTCGATCAGCACCTGCTTCAGATCCCCTTTGACATAGGAAATCAGCACCGACAGTTCCGGCCGCGTCAGCCCTTTCTTGGCCAGCTTGCGCTCTGACAGGGTCTCGTCATCCGGCAGGAATTCCAGGGCCCGGTTGAGTTTGCCTTCGCTCTCGAAGGTATTCATCAGCCGACGATACTCTTCCAGCCGGGTGGCGGCATCCTCGCTGGCGATACTGATGGCCTGGGTTTGACGGTAGTTGTTCTTCAACACCAGCGAGGCAACATCATCAGTCATTTCCTCCAGCATGATGTTGCGCTGCTTGCCAGTCAGATCGCCCATGGCTACCGCCCGGTTGAGCAGGATCTTCATGTTCACTTCATGGTCAGAGCAGTCCACGCCGCCCGAGTTGTCGATGAAGTCAGTATTCAGGCGACCACCCTTCAGGGCGTATTCAATCCGCCCCATCTGGGTGAAGCCGAGGTTTCCGCCCTCACCTACAACCTTGCAGCGCAGCTCGGCACCATTGATCCGCAGGCCATCATTGGCCTTGTCGCCCACGTCGGAGTGGCTTTCACCGCTGCCCTTCACGTAAGTGCCAATACCACCAATCCAGAGCAGGTCCACTTCGGCCTTGAGGATGTGACTGATCAGCATATTGGGCGGAACTCGGTCCGCCTTGATACCCAGTAGTTTCTTCATTTCCGGGCTGACCGGAATAGACTTGGCATTCCGGCTGAATACGCCACCGCCCTTGGAAATCAGCTTGCTGTCGTAATCGGTCCAGGCGGAACGCGGCAGTTCAAACAGGCGCTTACGCTCCTTGTAGCTGCGTTCGGCGTCCGGGGTCGGGTCAATGAAGATGTGGATATGGTTGAAAGCGGCCACCAGCCGGGTTTTTTCCGAGCACAGCAGGCCATTACCAAACACATCGCCCCCCATGTCACCGATGCCGATGGCGGTAAATTCATCCACGGCCGGGTTGATGCCCATCTCACGGAAATGCCGTTCCACGGAGACCCAGGCGCCCCGGGCGGTAATGCCCATTTTCTTGTGGTCATAACCGTTACTGCCACCGGAGGCGAAGGCATCTCCCATCCAGAAGCCATATTCCGCGGCCAGGCCATTAGCGATGTCGGAGAAAGTGGCGGTGCCTTTGTCAGCCGCCACCACGAGGTAGTGATCGTCTTCGTCATGGCGGATGACCCGCTCCGGCGGCTGGATGCCGGAATCCACCAGGTTATCTGTGATATCCAGCAAGCCCCGGATGAATGTTTTGTAGGCCGCAATACCCTCTGCCTGGAATGCCTCCCGGTCGGACGGATCGGGCAGGCGCTTGGCCACAAAGCCACCCTTCGCACCCACCGGCACAATGACCGCGTTCTTCACTTGCTGCGCTTTTACCAGGCCCAGGATTTCTGTACGGTAGTCCTCGAACCGATCCGACCAGCGCAAACCACCACGGGCCACTTTGCCACCACGCAGGTGAACCCCCTCCACACGAGGGGAATACACAAAGATCTCGAACATGGGCAATGGCAGCGGCATGTCCGGAATCTGCGACGGGTCAAATTTCACACTGATGTAGGGCTTGGGCTGGCCCTCGCCATCCGGCTGGTAGTAGTTGGTGCGCAACGTCGCCTGCATCAGCTCCAGATACAGCCGTAGCACCCGATCCTCACTGAGGTTTTCCACCTCATCCAGGCCGGCGTTGAATTCGATTTCCAGTTTCTGCTGGGCCGCCTCGCTTTTACCCTTACTCTTGAAACGCTCAGGGTTGAATCGGACCTCAAAGTATTCCAGCAGGATCCGTGTCAGGTTGACGTGGTTGACCAACGTGTTGGAAATGAACGTCTGACTGTTGGAGAACCGGATCTGGCGCATGTAGCGGGCGTAAGTACGCAGCAACGCGATCTCACGCCAGCTCATGTAGGAGGACAACAACAGGCGGTTAAAGGCGTCGTTTTCGGCTTCACCGTGCCAGACCCGGCGGAACAACTCTTCGAAAATCGGGCGAATACGGTGAATATCCACCATATTGCCGGTGTGGGATTGCAGGGTAAAGTCATGAATCCAAACCGTTTTACCCGTTCGATCAATCACCTCAAACGGGTGCTCGCCAATCACCCGGAAACCGAGATTGTCGAAAATCGGCATCACATCCGACAGTGGCAGCGGCTCGTCCGGATAAAACAGTTTGAAATGCAGCGTGTTCTCGTCTTCTTCCAGGGCCCGATAGAAGCTCATGGCCAGATCATCGTCGCGGGCAGAGGCAGTGATGTGCTCCAGGTCGATGGCCGCCCGGCGGGGTGAAAACATGTCAGTGTAGCTGGCCGGGAAACCGCCTGCCCAGACGCGATACAGCTCATTGCCCTGCTCTTCGCCATAGGCTTCGCTCAATGCCTCGTAGAGGCCGTCTCGCCAGGATTGGGCGAGCTCAATAACCTTGTCGCGGATCTCCGCCAGCGGCAACTGGCGGTTTTCCACCTGTGGCACCCGGATGGTGAACTGTACCCGGGCAAGCACCGACTCGGAAAAATGAGTAACAAACTCAATGTCCTCGGCCTCCAGGCGATCCAGCAGCACCTGTTCCACCTTCAGGCGCAGCTCCGTGTTGTAGATGTCCCTGGGGAAGAAGGCCAGACAGGTTACAAACTGGCCGTAAACATCCTCCCGCATGAACAGCTCAATCCGGCGACGTTCCTGGATGTACAGAATGTTCTTGGCAACACGCAGCAGTTCGTCGGTTTCAATCTGGAACAGCTCGTCCCGCGGATACAGCGTCAGGATCTGCTCCAGCTCCTTGCCAGCGTAATCGTCGGTCAGGAAGCCGGATCGCTTCATCACGCTCTGGAACTTGCGCCGTAACAGCGGAATCTCATCGGGACGCTCGTTGTAGACTCGAGCGGTGTATAGACCGAGGAAGCGGCGCTCACCCACCACTTCGCCCTTGCTGTTGAATTTCTTGACCGCAATGTAATCCGGATAGGCCGGCCGGTGCACGCGAGACCGCTGCGCCGATTTGGCGAAGATGAAGATGTCATCGGAACGGGTCATTTCATGGCGGGTACGCTGTGGCAGCTCATTCAGCCGAACCCGATCCGGGCGTTCGTTGTTGACCCGAAGAATACCCAGCTCCGAGTTCTCCACCCGGCGTACCACCATGCCCTGCTTGTCCTTGGCAAAGTCGTATTCGTCGTACCCCAGGAATGTGAAGTGGTCATCCACCAGCCAAGACAGAAAAGCCCGGGCTTCTTCCTTACCTTCCTCACTGATTCCAGCCGTGGTGGCATCCAGCTCCTTGACGATCTCGCTGACCTTCTCTTTCACAATCGGGAAATCACCCACCGCAATGCGTACCTCATGCAGCACTTTCTGCAGAGTCTGCTCCAGGTCGCGCAGGTCTTCCGGGGCACTGTGGCGGTCGATTTCAAGCACGATGAACGCTTCGTAGCTTGCGTCCTTCGATGCCTTTTTGGTGGTGTGCAGTTTCTTCAGCTTACCATTGTCATCCCGCTCCACTCGCAGGATGGAATGCTGAATGGAGTGGGTGCCGATTTCCCGCTGATTGATGGCCATGCGCAGTGAATCAATCAGGAACGGAATATTGGGGTGGAGAATGAAAACAACGCTGTGGGTAGACTGCCAGCCGTCACTTTCCAGGTCCGGGTTGAACACCGAAACCGGGGTTTCATCGGCACTGCGTTTTTGCAGGAATTGCCACGCCGCCAGGACGGCACCGTAGGTATCCGAGAAGCGGCGACTGACCAGCTCCTCCAGAGGAATATGAGCATAATGCTGTCTGGCAAAATCCGCGATCTTCTTTGCCTCGGTTTTTGCAATCTTTTCTGAGAACGCATCGGCCAACTGTTCGAAAAACTGATCCTTGCTGGCGATTGTCAGCGCATTCATATCCGACCTCTGGTTTGTGTGAAAGAAACGTAATCAGGGTATCGTCACATAAGCATAGTCAAACCCTTGATTTTTGCCGGCCAGACGCCAAAACTGCGGCAATCACTTACGCAGGCATTCATACATCAAGAGCAGTTATTTTCATGTCGTTACAGCAAACGTTCGGTGATCTCAGAGCACAGCTGGCCAAGCGTATTATTGGCCAGGACAAACTGGTCGACCGGCTACTAATTGCCCTTCTGGCCGATGGCCATCTTCTGGTTGAGGGCGCGCCGGGGCTGGCCAAAACCACCGCGGTGAAAGCACTGGCCGACCATCTGGAGGGTGACTTCCACCGGATCCAGTTCACTCCGGATCTGCTGCCTTCCGATGTCACCGGCAGCGAAATCTACCGCGCGGAGACCGGCACCTTTGAATTCCAGCGCGGCCCCATTTTCCACAACCTGGTGCTGGCCGATGAAATCAACCGGGCACCGGCGAAAGTCCAGTCGGCCCTGCTCGAGGCCATGGGCGAACGCCAGATCAGTGTTGGCATGAGAACCTTTCCCCTGCCCAAACTGTTCATGGTGATGGCGACCCAGAACCCGATTGAACAGGAAGGCACCTACCCGCTGCCGGAAGCCCAGCTTGATCGCTTCCTCATGCATGTGGTGATTGACTATCCCTCTGCCGATGCCGAGCGTGAGATTCTGCACCTTGCGCGCAGTGACTACCGTCAGGGAATCCCGAACGTAGACATTCGTCTAACCCAGGAACAAGTGATGGCCGCCCGGCAGGCGGTTTCGGATATCTACATGGCGGAACCTGTGGAGCAGTACCTGCTGGCGTTGATTCTCGCCACCCGCGATGCCGCAACCCTGGACCCTGAACTCGCTCGATGGACCGCCTTCGGCGCCAGCCCCCGCGGCACTATCGCACTGGACCGATGCGCCCGGGCACTGGCCTGGCTCGATGGACGGGATTACGTGACACCGGACGACGTTCAGACCATGGCTTACGATGTGCTGCGCCACCGGATTCTGTTGACCTTTGAAGCCGAGGCCGAAGGCATGACCGCCGATTCCGTGTTGCAGAGGCTGATCGACCGGGTTCCGGTTGCCGCCTGAGGTGTTGCTGACAGGAGACCATCACAGCGTCATGGCAGATTCCAGCCCAGCCACTCTCATTACCCTGCCAGAGCTGGTGCGCCTGCAGGCAGATGCACGAGCTCTGAAGCTGCCATCGGTAAAACCGGTCCGGGCACGCCAGGCCGGGCTACGGCAGTCACGGCAGAAAGGGCGCGGAATGACGTTTTCCGAAGTGCGCCAGTACCAACCCGGTGATGACATTCGCAGTATAGACTGGCGGGTAACGGCCCGGCGCCAGGCACCACACACCAAGCTGTACGAGGAAGAGCGGGAGCGACCGGTACTGTTGATTGTCGATCTCGGGCCGACCCTGTTCTTTGCCAGTGCCGGCGCCTACAAACAGGTTCGGGGTGCCCAGGTTGCGGCTCTGCTGGCCTGGCTGGCACTCTGGGCAGGTGACCAGGTGGGGGGCCTGGTATTCAATGACCGGGACCTGGCCGTACTCCGGCCCGCCCGGCGCCGTAAGTCCGTCTTGCGCCTTCTGGATCACCTGGCCAACCACCAGCACCAGGGCAAAACACCACCGCCCCCTGCAACGGACTCCAGCCATGGGCTGGACACAGCGCTGGCAGAAGCCCGCCGGGTCACACACACCGGTTCCCGCGTTTTTATCATCAGTGACTTCATGAATATCACCGAGCAGACCACTACCCTGCTGGGCGCCATGAGCCGGCACAACTCGGTCAGTGCCATCCGCATTCAGGACCCGCTGGAAAAGGCACTGCCTTCTTCCGGCCGGTTTGCCGTTGCCGGCCCGGACGGCCCGATCTGGTTCGATGCCTCTAATCCTCGCTTCCAGCAGGCCTGGCAAGGCAAAATCGACGCCCATGAGCAACGTCTGGCCGACTGTTTTCGGGCATCCGGCGTGGCTTCTGCAACGCTGTCGACCGGAGAGGATCCGGCTAAGGCCCTGCGCCTGCTGCTGGGCCCGGGAGGTCGCATCGGATGAACCCTCAGGATCCCCTGGCACAGCTTCGTGATATCCAGTTACCAGCTACCGGTGGTTGGTGGCCCCCGGCCCCTGGCTGGTGGCTGCTGGCGATACTGACGATTGCCGCTGTGTTGGTATTTGCGTGGCTGTGGCGCCGTGAGCGCCGAAAGCTTCGCTGGAAACGCAGCGCCTGGTCCGAACTGCAACAGCTTGAAACCAAGGCCCGGCCTGCGCCGGAATGGTTCGCGGCGCTCAATGCCCTGCTCAAACGAGCGGCGCGGCAGAGTCATCCGGAAAAGCATCCAGAGGCCATGACCGGGCAGCAGTGGATCGACTTCCTCCTGGAAACCGCGCCGAAAGACCGCATCGCCGCCCGTCCCGTCGTTGAGGCTATGGTCACAAGCACCTGGCAACCACGGCCCGGCGCACAGACTGAACAGGCGCTGGCGTTCGCCAGAACCTGGTTGGAGGCCCAGTCATGATCAGTCTGGCTTACCCGTGGGTGCTGTTACTGGCATTGCTGCCGCTGCTGCTTGGTAACCGCAAGCGCCAGAGCGAACCGGTGGATGCTCCGGTCATTCCCGTCGGGCACTGGTTGTCCGGAATGCCGGGCGTGAGCTCCCGGGGAAGATCAACGCCGCTCTGGCGCCAGCTTCTGCTATTGCTGGCCTGGCTGTGCCTGGTGGTAGCCCTGGCCCGCCCTCAGCATGTTGGCGAAGAAATCCAGATGCCCGTAACCGGCCGCGATCTGATGTTAGTGGTCGATATTTCTCCCAGCATGGACGAACAGGACATGGTGCTTCAGGGCCGCAGCATCAACCGCTTGCAGGCGGTGAAACGGGTGCTGGATGATTTCATAGACCAGCGTGAGGGCGACCGGCTGGGGCTCATTCTGTTCGGCACCGAACCTTACGTTCAGGCGCCACTGACCTTCGACCGGGAAACGGTACGGACCCTCCTGTTCGAGGCAGGCCTGGGCATGGCAGGCCGGGCCACCGCCATCGGGGACGCCATCGGATTATCGGTGAAACGTCTGCGCGAACGCCCGCAGGAACAGCGAGTGGTGATCCTGCTGACAGACGGGGCAAATACCGCTGGCCAGGTCAGCCCGGACAAGGCCACGGAAATTGCCCAGGCAGCCGGCGTGCGGCTTTACACCATCGGCATCGGCGCCGATACCATGATCCAGCGCGGGCTGCTGGGTTCAAGGCGGGTCAACCCCTCAAGGGACCTTGATGAGGAACTGCTCACGCGCATGGCAGAACAGACCGGTGGCCGGTATTTCCGGGCCCGAAGCCTGCCAGAGCTGGAAATGATCTACGACAGCATCAATCAGCTCGAACCGATAGAACAGGAAGGCCAGTTCTACCGGCCGGTGACAGAACTCTACGCCTGGCCGGCCAGCATGGCCGCCGGGCTTTGGCTGCTATTGATTGCCCTGCGACTGGCATCCAACCGCTATCAGGAAAACACCGCTACGGAGGCTGGCCATGGCTGACTTCCATTTTCTGCGCCCCTTGTGGTTAATTCTGTTGCTGGCGGTTCCGGTCCTGTTTATGGCCCGACATCAACTTCGCCAGGGTGAGACCGGATGGGCCCGATACATCCCCACTCACCTGTTACAGCCCTTGATTCGTTCCCGAACCAACGAGACCACTGGCACCACCCGATCGCCCCTGTTGCCCCTGAGTCTGGCTCTGGTTTTGCTCGCAATTGCCCTCGCCGGCCCAAGCTGGCGACAGGCACCCACCCCCCTGAAACAAACCCAGGACAGCCTGGTCATTCTTCTGGATCTGTCGCTTTCGATGCTGGCCACCGACGTAGAACCAGACAGGCTGACGCTGGCCAAGCGCAAGGTCCGCGACATCCTCACGCAGCGAAAAGGCGGTTTGACGGCGCTGGTGGTTTACTCCGGCGACGCCCACACGGTAACGCCACTTACCGGCGACACCCGCACCATTGAGGCCATGCTCAGCGTGCTGGCCCCCACCATCATGCCTGCCCAGGGCAACCGCGCCGATCTGGCCGTGCGTCAGGCGGTCGACCTGCTGGACCAGGGCGCACCGGGCCAGGGTCGCATACTGCTGATCTCCGAGGCGGTACCGGAACAGCAATACAGTGCAATCCGTCAGCAACTGGCAGATACTCCCTATCCCCTGAACACCTTGGTGGTGGGCACCCGCGAAGGCGGTCCCATTCCCCTGGCAAAGCGCGGATTCATTCGGGACAACGGCAGGATTGTCATCAGCCAGGCCGAACCAGACTCCCTGGCCCAACTGGCCAGCGTCAACGGCGGAACCAGCCACGAACTGACCCTGGATGACCGGGATATTCGCGCCCTGGCCCTGGAGCCATCACAAACCGATGAATGGCAGAACGAACAGGACGGCATGACCGTTAATCGCTGGCAGGACGACGGCTACTGGCTGCTGTGGCTGGTGCTGCCGTTACTCATTCTGGGCTGGCGTCGGGGAGCCTTTGCCATTCTGGCCTTCGCGCTGATTCCGCTGGCAGGCGCTCCGCGCCCGGTTCAGGCTCTGGACTGGGGCAGCCTGTGGCTGCGAGAAGACCAGCGTGGGCCAAATCTTATCCAGCAGGATCCGGCCAGGGCCGCTACCATTCTGGAGCAGCCGGGTTGGCGCGGCTCAGCGCTCTATCGCGATGGCCAGTACAGTGACGCTGCGGAAGCCTTTGCCAATCAACCGGGGGCCGCCGGCGACTACAACCGGGGCAACGCCCTGGCCCGGGCCGGCCAACTGGAACAGGCCATTGACGCCTATCAACAGGCACTGGAACAGCAGCCGGATTTCGAAGATGCGCGCTTCAACCAGCAACTGGTTAAGCAACTCCTGAACCAGCAACAGAAGTCTCAGGGCGAGGGAGAAGGCGACAACAACCAGGAAAGCAACGATCAGAATCCCGGACAGCAGAATGGCTCCAGCGGCCAGGGCCAGGGCAATGACAGCCAGGACAGCGCCAGGCAGGATTCTGCAAACAACAATGGCGAGAATCAGGATCCCCGGCCTGGCGAGCAACAGCAGCCCTCCGAGAACGGCGAAAGTTCACAGGATAACGCCGGAGAGACACAACCAGAGGATGGCTCACAGGAGCAACAGCGGAATGCCCAGGCAGGCCCGGACGGGCCTTCCGGAGAGCGCCAGAGTGGTGCCAGTGCGCCCGCCGAAATATCAGAACAGCCCCTGAGCCAGGGCCAGGAACAGTGGCTGCGCCGTATACCGGACAACCCCGGCGGGTTACTGCAACGCAAGTTCCTGCAACAGTACCAACAACGACAGACAACACCCGATGAGGGCGACACACCATGGTAACGCGCGTTCTCTCCCTTGCCGCGACACTCATTCTTTTGCTCCTGTCAGCCGTCAGTCACGCTGCCGACAGACTGGTGGTGGAACCGGATCGAACCCAGCTCTACGAAGGTGAGGTACTGACCCTGACCGTCAAGGGTTCCATGAAAATCGACATTAATCTGAGCAATCTGTTCAGCTTCGATCTGTCACAGTTGCCGTCGCCAGATATCGAAAAGGTCGAGCCGGATTTCGAAATCCTGGCCCGCAACCAGCGCTACAGCGTGCAAACCGTCAACAACGAAATGGTAGGCGAAATAACCTGGACCTATCAGCTCGCCCCGACCAGCACCGGTACACTGACAATTCCCGAACTGACGTTCAAGGATTCCGTTTCCGACCCGGTCGACATCGAGGTTATTTCCGGCACCCCGCCGGATCAACCGGCGGCCAGCCGTGACAGCTTTATCGAGCTGTCCGCAGACAAGGCGGAAGTGTACGTTCAGGAACAGCTGGTACTGACCATACAGTTGTTCTTCTCCGGCAACCTGATCCGGGGAGAGCTGTCGGAGCCTGAGCACCCGGACGCCATCATCGAGTCACTGGGCAAACAGCGTGAGTTTACCCGCTATCGCGACGGAATCCGGTATCGGGTGGTTGAGCGGCGTTACGCCATCTTTCCCCAAACACCGGGCACTCTCAGCCTGGAGCCTATCCGGTTTGAGGGCCAGGCCAGGGATGCCTCGGGCCAGTTGCGCTTCCTTCGCGACCGGCAGCAACTCTATGACGTTCCGGTCAAACCCGTACCTGCCGGATATCCGGACAATCAGCCCTGGTTACCAGCACGAAGTCTGACCCTGAGCGACGAAGGCCTGCCCTCTACCCAGGAACTCGCCGTCGGCAGCAATCTCAGCCGGAAAGTGACCCTGCAGGCGCTAGGATTGCCCGCCGAAGCCCTGCCGCCTATATCCCGGGAGCTACCGGACGCCATCCGCAGCTACCCGGAACAGCCCCTGCGCAATACCGAAACCACTCCGGAGGGACTTCGCGCCACACTGCAGCAGGTGACCGCCCTGGTGCCTGTCCAGGCGGGCGAAACCACCCTGCCCGCGCTTCGTGTACCCTGGTGGAACACCGACACCGACCAGTTGGAGCACGCCGTGTTGCCGGAGCGCCGTTTCCGGATTACCGGCGATAACGCCACCTCCGCGCCGCCCGCACAGATAACGGACGATTCAGCGGGGCCCACAGGTTCACCGGTAACCCCGGAGACAACCGAGGGCTCAGAACCATACGGAAACCGCCTCTGGCTTTGGGCTACGGTTGTGTTTGCGGCCCTTTGGTTGCTGACCCTGGCGCTCTGGTGGCGGGCTCGTCAAACCTCAGCACCGGGCTCCAAAGAACCCGTCGATGGCGGCATCGACAACGAACGTGAAGCGTTTGAAGCACTTCAGGCTGCGGTCAAACGAGGCTCCGGGGAAACGTCTACGCTGCTGCTGCGCTGGGCCCGACTGCGCTTCCCAAGGCTCTCATTTGATTCCGTTTCGGATCTGTTCAAACTGACAGAAGACCGCGCACTGAAAACCGCCTTTGACCGCTTTCAGGCCGGACTGTATTCGGGCCAGCACCATACCCACGAAGAGAATGCGAGGCAACAACTGCAACAGGCACTGGATAGCCTGCGCCGGAACACCGCCCGGGACAACGAAGCGTCATCGCCAGACCTGCCGCCGCTGTATCCCGCGTCTCTCTCGCGCTGATTCCGGCCCAGAAAAAAGCCCGTCGAAGTGACGGGCTTTTCAATTTCAGTTGGTCAGTTCCTGGTTAATCACCAACTCGACAGGTGGTTCCGCTTCCGCCGGGGGCAGCACCTCTGCCTCAACCCGGCCTTCCCAGTCTCCCGGCTGCGGATTAACACTGCCTGAGCGGCTCAAACGGGCGACCACCACCACATCTTGCTGTGCAGAAATCGCAGATTCAGGGGACATGGCATAACGATCATCCAGCCGGATCTCGGCGGGCAAATCGCCGGCTGTCATCCTGGCAACAGCAACCGGCGCACCGCCCGCCGCAGCCGCTGGCCGCGCAAAGATGAACAGCACGGTATTGTCAGCCACTTGCTGGCGCAAACCTTCGTCCAGCGATACCCGTAAGGACACGCCCGGTCCAGCAGCCTGCTGAGGCTCGGAGGCAACTCCCTCAGGCGGGGTCTCGCCCAGGCGTCGGTAGGCCTCCTCGATACCTCCACGGATGGCCCCGAGCTGTGGATGGTCCGGCGCTACCTCGGTAATACGCTGCCAGTATTCAATGGCTTCCCGGTAGTTTTGCTGACCGAAGGCATTGATGCCCATCAGCCCCAGTGCATTGACCTCATCCGGGTTCAGGGCCCGGGCAGCCGCAATGGCATCGGTAACCGCCGGGGTCATCTCGCCTTCGCTGGCAAAATAGTTAGCCTGTGCAGCCAGCCCCAGGGCCACCGCGCTGGCGTTTCGGTCCTCGGATACCACATCGGCAAGACGGCGATAGGCCTCGGCCGCTTGCTCATAGCGCTCAAGACGCATGTAGGTCTGCCCCAACATCGCCCACCCATCGGCATTGTCCGGGCTTTCTTCAAGTCGCTTGCGCAGTTGGTCGGCCAATTCCGCCATGCGGGCCGTCTGGTCGCCTTGCGTGGCATTCATTTCCTGCATCGCAAGGAACTGCTCCACCTGATCCATGGAACCCCATTCCTGATACCCGAAATAGGTGCCCACCGGCAAGACCAGGATCGCCAGCAAGGCGACAACCATGGCGCTACGCCGCCCGGGTACTCGTCGCTGGGTAACGGGCTCCTCCGGTACATCATCGAGCATGGCGCCCGCCAGCTCTTCCTTCAGCTGCTTGTAGCTCTCGTCATCCAGTATGCCGGCCTCATGCTCGTTCTCCAGCTCTTTGAGCCGGGTGCGATAGGCCAGAAGATTCTGATTTCGCAGATCCGCCTCCAGGCGGGCCCGGGGTTTATGAAAAAAGACTGGATAAAGCACAAAGGCCAGGGCCACCAGAATGAGTACGGTCCCGGCAATCCAGAAAGTATCGGTCATGGAAATATCGTCACGTCTCGAAATGAATGGGAGTTATCGGCGATCAGCCTTGTCACTTTGACTGGCCAGAATCTGCTCTGCCCGGGCCCGGTCTTCCGCACTCAGGGGCGGTTCGTCTTCACGCCTGCGGGCACGCCACACCACACCGGCCACAATCAGAAAACCGCCAATGGTGGCAATCGCCGGAAAGGCCCAGAGTAGAATGGTGCGGTTATCCACCGGCGGTTTGTACTGAACGAACTCGCCGAAACGGTCGACCAGAGCACCCACGATCTGTTCATTGGAGGCCCCATCCTGCATCATGCGGTAGACCTCGTCTCGCATATCCTTGGAGATCGGCGCATTGGAATCGGCGATGTTCTGGTTCTGACACTTGGGACAGCGCAATTCTGAGATCAATTGCTGATAACGCTGTTCTTCAGCCCGGGTATCGAAGTCATAGACTTCAGACACCTCGGCAACTGCCGGCACCGAGAGCATCATCAACACGGCAAAGAAAGCAGGCAACAAACGCATCAGCTGTTCCCCCGGGCCCGAGCGATAACCGGCAAGAGCACTTCATCCCAGACTTTCTGGTTCACAACACCTACGTGGCGATAGCGCACCACTCCCTCAGCGTCGATAACAAAGGTTTCCGGCGCGCCATACACGCCCAGGTCAAAACCCAGCGTTCCCTTCGGGTCGAAGATAATGGTCTCGTAGGGATTACCCAGCCGGTTCAGGAACCGGAAGGCACATTCCCGCTGATCCTTGTAGTTCAAGCCCACAATGCGAACTCCCTGTTCCCGGGCCAGATACATCAGGTATTCATGCTCATCCCAGCAAGAGGGGCACCACTCGGCCCATACATTCAACAAGGATACTTCGCCCTGGAACACTGAGGGATCCAGCTGAACCTCCGGATTGTCCAGAGACTCCAGGCTGAATTCGGGAACGGGCTTGCCGATCAGCACGGATTCCAGTTTGGTGGGGTCCTTGCCCAGGCCGGCAAACAGGAATATCCCCACGCCGACGGCAATCACCAGCGGCAGGAACAGCAATACCCGCTTCATGAGGACGCCTCCGCCACTTTACCCGGCGCTGCCGGCTCGCCGCTTTTCACGGCTTCCTCATCGCGCACACGAATACGGTATCGCTTGTCGGCAATCGCCAGGAAACCACCAATGGCCATCACCAGGGATCCGAGCCAAAGCCATCGCACTAACGGTTTATACTGCAGCCGGATAGCCCAGGCATCGTCACTGATACGCTCACCAATGGCTACAAATATATCCCGGAACAGGCCGGCATCAATGTCCGCTTCGGTCATCACACTCATGCCAACCGGATACTGCCGCTTTTCCGGATGCAGGTCAGTCACCAGCTCCCCATCCAGGTAGACATTGAAGCTGCCGTACTGGGCGGTAAAGTTGGGGCCACGACGCTCACCAATGTCGGTGAATACAATCTCATAATCCCCCACCATAGCGCGGTCACCCGGCTGCATGCGCACATCACGCTCAATCCCGTAGTTGGAAACCACCGTCGCACCGGCCATCACCATGGCAAGCCCCAGATGCCCGAGAACCATGCCCCAGTAACTGCGGGACTGGCGCTTCAGTCCATGCCAGCGCCCTTTGCGGGAGGCGGATTTATCCCAAAGATCCCAGGCGGTGGCCACCGCTACCCACATGGCCGCAAACACACCCAGGAAGGCCCAGGGTGCAAACCCTCCGTAGCCGATCATCACCGCGGCACTGGCAATCAGGCTGACAGCCAGCGGCCACAGCAGTTTGCGGGCCAGCCAGCCGCCGTCGGTTTTCTTCCAGCGAGAGAAAATCCCCGCGCCCAGCAGCAGGCCGGTTGCCACCGCCAGAGGACTGAAGGTGGTATTGAAGAACGGCTCACCAATAGACAGCTTGCCCAGGTCCAGATAATCCAGCACCAGCGGGTAAAGCGTGCCGATGGCCACCAGCATCGTGGCCGATACCAGCAAGACATTGTTCAGGAGCAGGAAGATCTCCCGGGACAGGGAGCCATAACGGGAGCGGACATGCACTACCGGCGCCCGGAAGGCATAGAGTGTCAGGCTGGCCAGAATGGTAATGCCCAGCAACGCCAGCAGGAAACTGCCTCGCTCCGGATCCGACGCGAAGGCGTGAACGGAGGTGAGCACACCGGAACGAACCAGGAAGGTACCCAGCAGGCTCAGTGCGAAAGTGACAATAGCCAGCAACACGGTCCAGCTTTTGAAGACCCCGCGCTTTTCCGTGACTGCCAGCGAGTGCATCAAGGCGGTACCCGAGAGCCAGGGCAATAGTGAGGCATTTTCAACCGGGTCCCAGAACCACCAGCCGCCCCAGCCAAGCTCGTAATAGGCCCACCAGCTGCCCAGGGCGATGCCCACAGTCAGGAAGGACCAGGCAACCGTGGTCCAGGGGCGCGACCAGCGAGCCCAGGCCGCATCCAGTCGACCGTTGATCAGTGCCGCAATGGCAAACGCAAAGGCCACCGAAAAACCAACATAACCCATATAGAGCATGGGCGGGTGCATGATCAGGCCGATGTCCTGCAACAGCGGATTCAGATCCTGCCCATCTGCCGGTACGTTCGGCAGCAGACGGTCAAACGGGTTGGAGGTCAGAATGATAAACAGAAGGAAGCCAACGGAGACCATGCCCAGAACCGACAACACCTGGGAGACCATCACCGAAGGCAGTTTACGGCTGAAGATAGCAACGGCCAGCGTCCAGCCTATGAGCATCAGTATCCACAAGAGCAACGAGCCCTCATGGCCGCCCCAGACCGCGCTGAACTTGTAGTACCAGGGCAACATGCTGTTGCTGTTATTGGCCACATAGGCCACCGAGAAGTCATCCACCAGAAAGGCGTGGGTCAGGATCGCAAACGCCAGGGCGGTGAACACAAACATGCCGGACGCCAGTGGCCGGGCAAATGCCTGCAGGCTGTCACGCCCGGTCAGAGCGCCCGCAAGCGGCACCACGGAGAGAAGTACTGCCAGCAGCAACGAGAGAATCAGTGCAAGCTGTCCGAGTTCCGGATACATCGGGTTTCTCCAACGTCAGAAATGAATTGAGCGCTCAGTACGCCGTGGTTTCCGCGGCTTTTTCCACATCAGCAGACTTGTGCTGCCCCTTGGAAGAACGCTCCAGCGCCTCGGCCACTTCCGGTGGCATATAGTTCTCATCGTGCTTGGCCAGAACCTGATCGGCCACGAACACGCCCTGTTCATTCAGCCGCCCCATGGCAACCACGCCCTGCCCTTCGGCGAACAGATCAGGCAGTATGCCCTCGTACTGTACCGGCACCGACGCGGCATAGTCGGTCACCCGGAAGTTCACCTTCAGGCTGTCGGTATCCCTTGCCACACTGCCCTCTTCAACCATGCCACCGGCCCGGATCCGGACATCAACCGGCGCGTTACCCGCTGCAATTTCCGTAGGATCGTAAAACAGGTTGATATTCTGTCGGAGGGCATAGGTGGTCAGGCCTACCGCAATGGCAATACCGGCCACCAGAAAGAGCACAATGGTCAGTCGTTTTTTTCGGATCGGATGCATGGATTACCTGCTGTTTATTCCTGGGAAACTTCGACACGGGCGAACGTAGCAGCCTGTTTGGGCCGGGCACTGTTGCTGCTTTCCTGCTGCTGGTAACGGCGTTTGCAACTGGCCATAACCGCCTGATGATGCCGGGACGACCAGATCATCAGGCCAACCAGCAGAACGGCGAACACGCCATAACAGGTCCAGACATAGGGACCATGGCCTTCCATTGCGATAAATGCTGAAAAAGAATCAAACGCCATCGGTCAGCCTCTCCCCGCCATCACCAGCTCTCTCACCCAGCGGGTTTTTTGCTCCCGCATGACAATTTCGGTTTTCATGCGCAGACACGCCAGCCAGCCAAACAACAGGTATAACCCGAGCACCGAAAGCAGCAGCGGAACCCACATCTCAACGGGCATAGAGGGCTTTTCGGTGAGTTTGAACGTGGCCGGCTGGTGCAGTGTATTCCACCACTCCACGGAGTATTTGATAATCGGGATATTTACCACCCCCACCAGCACCAGCACCGCTACCGCCCTGGCAGCGGATTTTTCGTCATTGATGGCCCGATCGAGGGCGATAGCACCGCCATAGAGGAAAAGCAGAATAAGCATGGAAGTCAGCCGGGCATCCCACACCCACCAGGTCCCCCAGGTAGGCTTACCCCAGACGGCGCCGGTGAATAGCGATAGGAAGGTAAACACCAGGCCAACCGGCGCCACGGCTTTCACGAAGACATCCGCCAGTTTCATGCGCCAGACCAACGTAACGATGGCGGCGGACGCCATCATGATGTAAATGGATTGGGCGAGAAAGGCAGTGGGAACGTGGATAAAAATGATGCGATAGCTGTTGCCCTGCAGATAGTCCTTGGGAGCAAACGCCAGACCCCAGACCAGGCCGGCAAGGAGCAGAATGATACCGATCGCCAGCAACCACGGCATAAACCGGGTTGCAATCCCGAAGAACCATTTGGGAGAACCCAGTTTGTGAAAGAATTGCCACATCAGTTGGTCACCATCTTCACTGTTATCGTTTGGTTGGTTGCCGGCCCCAAAGAACCGATCAGCTGTTCGAAAGACTGATTCTCAGGGCCGCTGCCGAGGCGAAAGGCGACAGGGTTACCGCCAGAACCAGAAACGCGCCCATCAGAGCCAGGTATCCGCCAACCGGCGCGCCTTCAGCTGCCGCCGCTACCGTGCCGGTACCAAAAATCAGCACGGGAATGTACAGCGGAATGATCAGCAGTGACAAGAGCACGCCTGCCGAGCGCAATCCCAGGGTCAAAGCGGCGCCAATAGCTCCGATCATACTCAGTACCGGGGTGCCGATCAGGAGCGTTAGACACAGAATTGCAATAGAGTTCCCGTCCAGGTGCACCATAACGCCTAAAACCGGGGCTAACAGCACCAGTGGCAGGCCCGTCAACACCCAGTGTGCGGCTGTTTTGGCCAGCACCAGCAGAAACAGAGGCTGGGGCTGAAGTACCAGTTGCTCCAGGGTTCCATCGTCAAAATCGTGACGAAACAGATGGTCCAGCGACAGCAACACCGACAGCAAAGCCGCTACCCAAAGGATACCGGCTCCGGACTGTTTCAGAAATGCCACTTCCGGGCTGACTCCCAGGGGAAAAAGGGTTACTACCATGATGAAAAACAGCAACGGGTTCAGCAGATCCTGACGCTGCCGGAAAGCCACCCGGACATCCCGGGCAAAAACTGCCGCCATGGCGGCTATCGGGCCAACCGATTCAGACACCGGCTTCAGTGCCGGCCGCCGATCAGCATTCATGCACACCTCCGGCACCCAGGGTGATGCGTTTCATACCTGGCAACTGGAGTTCATGGTGGGTCGTCACCAGCACCGCCCCCCCTTCCGCGGCACGTTGCTGTAGCAGCGACTCAATCGCTCGGACACCGTCTGCATCAATCGCAGTAAAGACTTCGTCCAGCAGCCAGAGTGGCTCGTCGGCAATCAGCAACCTGGCCAATGCCACACGGCGTTGCTGCCCGGCAGACAGATTCCGGCATGGTACGTTTTCAAATCCTGCCAGCCCGGTACCTGCCAGTGCCTGAACCAGCACCTCGTCGCTCACCTCCCGACGACCGGCCATCAGCGCTTTCAGGTTCTCGACCGGGGTAAGCAATGGTTTGATGCCGGGCCGATGGCCAATGTAAAGGGTGTTACGAAGAAAAGACTCGCGTTGCCGGGCCCTGGGCTCGCCGCACCACAGTAATTGACCCGACCAGGCGTCGTTCAGGCCAGCAAGGATTCGCAGCAATGTTGTCTTACCGGTACCGTTGGGGCCCTCGACACGAGTAACCGTACCGGGCAGTATGGAAAAGGACAGATTCTGGAACAACAGGCGCTCGTCCCGTTCACACTCAAGATCTATCGCCTGTAGTAACGGCTCGGACATCAGGGCTCCGTTTCAGAGCGATGGATGCGCAGCAGGCATCAGGTGCATGTAATGAAGGACACACAGGTGCCAACATGAAATCAGGGCATTCACTGCCAGCGCGGCGTATTATAACGAAAGCGCCAGCATATTACTCTTGCCCGACATCAAATCGACACCAATGAAACTGAACGGCGGACCACCACCCTTACCCCCGAAACAGCCCGCGCCGGACCAGTCCCCCCGGAGTCCGGCCACGGTTACTCCCGGCACCAGCACGGCGCCCGGGGCTGCGCTTTCGGCCAGACAACAACTGGCCCAGTTACAGCTGGCTGATCGGGAGACAGCGTTGGCCAAAGTGGCCGAGATCCTGAGGCAGAAAGGCGGGGGCCATGAGCTGTTGCTGGAACTGCGCGGACAATCCCTGAAAGTCGCTGCCGGCAACCAGCCACCGGATCTGTCCGTGGGCGATCTGATCAAGGTCATGCGGGCCGGTAACGAATTGCAGCTGATAGGCAAGCTGGCGCCGGGCCAGGAGAGTGCCGTAGCCCGGGCCCTGGCCCAGCGACTACCCTGGCAACAGAGCCTTCAGGCTGGCCTGACACAACTGTTCGGTGCCCTGAGCCAGGGCCTGAAACTGCCACCCCCACCCGGGCAATTGCCATCTACCACCAGCGCACAGCCTCTGCCAGCGCCCGCACAGCAGGCCTTGCAACAGCTGATCAACCAGTTACCCAAGGCTGACGCCCTGGCGCCAGGCGCTGGCAAGACCGAATCCATGGCCACTCAGGTGCGGCAGTGGTTGTCTGAAAGCGGCCTGTTTTCCGAGGCTCGATTGCTACAGACCGGCCCTTCCGCCGCCCGCCAACCGGATCTTAAACTGGTACTCGCAAAGGTGGTGTCGGCTTTGCTCACCAGCCAGAACCAGGGGCCGGAGCAATTCAACCGGCTGCCCCCCCTGGCCAGCCAGGATTTGCTACAGGCGCCATTACAGTTTCCAAGGGCACCAGCGCCAGCGGCCTCTCAGAACACCGGGGAGCCTGCCACAGTCGGGCAGACCCTGCGACTGCTTGCAGGCATGTTGAACCGGATTACGGTAAACCAGTTGCACAGCCAGACCTTGAATGCCAGGGCCGGCGGCGAACCTGGCGCGCCCGTGAACACTCTGCTGATTGAACTGCCATGGTTAACGCCGCAACAGGAACCCCGAACGGCACAATTGCGACTGGAACAGTACTCACAGGAGAAAGACGGCAACAAACGACCGGAACGGACCAGCGCCAGTGAGTGGCGATTGTCCCTGTCTATGGATCTGGACGATGCGGGCCCGCTGCATTTCGATGTCACCTTCCGGCCGCCGTCCGTGAGCGCTATGGTCTGGGCTGAAAACCAGACCACCCTGAGAACCGTGCATCGCGAGCTGCCGCTGCTGCGCCAGAGCCTGAACGACCTCGGGCTGGAAGTTGCTGACCTGGATTGTCGCAGGGGCAGCCCTCAGCAGATGCAAACCCGGCTGGAGCACCGACTGGTGGATACCAAGGCATGACCGAAAACGCACAGAACAATATCCCGGCCGCTGTCGCCCTCAAGTACGACGGTGAACGGGCACCGGTTATCTCGGCAACCGGCACGTGGGAACTGGCCGAGGAAATCATCCGGATTGCCCGCGACAACAATGTTCCGTTGTACGAGAATGCCGAGCTTGCCGGCATTCTGGCGCGTCTGTCGCTGAATGAAGAGATTCCGGAAGAGTTGTACCGGGTGATCGCGGAGATTCTGGCGTTTGCTTTCCACATCCGGGGCCGGACACCCGGAGATGCCCGGCCAGAAGAAGATAACCCGTCAGTGGATCAGGGAACGTAACGCCCAGGCCTGTTGCCAATGCTCACCTTTGCGTGGCGCCACAGTGGTATCGAAGTAATGCTTCAGGCGTCGGCGGTCCTCCGGCTGATCCTTCAGGGCCGAGCCTATAACGTGGTGCATCATGTGTTCAACGGTCATGGCGCCGCCACCGTAATACCACGCATTAAGGCTGGCGGCGTGGGCCACGGATACGGCCTCGGCGGTGGACAGGGCCGCCCCTGCCAGCCGGTCGGTGCTTCGCCCGTCCAGAGTCTGACCGTTACGCAATTCGTGGAAGATGGTCACCAGCACTTCCACCACCGACTGCTCCAGCGCCACATCGATTCCGGCACGCCGGTTGGCTCTGGCCACTTCCCGAAGAACCACATCGATCTCATCGTTCAGGTGCCGTATCGGCCGGATTTCCTCAAAGTCCATCCGTCGTTTCAGGGCCGCACTCATGCTGTGAACACCCTCATCAACACTGTTCGAGGTGGCCACCAGGTTAAAGCCTTCCCGTGCCAGAATAACGCCGTCTTCCCCCGGCAATTCCGGGATCACCACGACCCTGTCGGAAAGTACAGACAGCATGGCATCCTGCAGCGCCTGCGGGCAGCGGGCGATTTCTTCAAACCGGACCAGCTGCCCCTCCATCATGCCCCGCAACAGCGGGGTTGGCACCAGCGCCTTTCGGCTGGGGCCCTCGGTACGAAGCAGAGCTTCGTTCCAGCTATAGAGCAACTGGCTGACCTGGCTGATGGCGCCGCCCTGCAAGGTCAGCGTGGAATTACCCGAAATCGCCGCAGCGAGCAGCTCCGACAGCCAGGATTTGGCCGTACCCGGCTCCCCCACCAGCAAGCACCCCCGGGACGTACACAGGGAAATGATGATCCGGACCACCATGGCCCGGTCGGCGACAAACTTACGCTCTATACCCAGTTTTTCATCGCCCAGCAGAAACTTCTCGACGCCCCGGGGCGACATCAGCCAGCCAGGAGGCATCGGGCCCGGATCCATGGACATCAGTTTGTCCATTTCCTCGCGATAGGTTACTTCTGCCGGCTCGCGCTGGGCTGCCTTGTTGTTGGATCTGGTATTTTTCATCCGATACTCCTGCGGCCACCACGAACTTCCGGAGCCATGCGCTCCCTGGGCAGAATGCGGGGCAACTCAGCCAGCGGAATGATGCCCTCGATGACATGATCCAGGGCACTATCCCGCATGGTCACGAGGCCGGCATCCAGCGCTCGCCAACGCAGCTCACCAATGGGAGGCTGACTGGAGATGGCATTACGGATGTCCGAGTCCACCTCCATGTACTCCACAATCGCAACCCGGCCCTGGGTACCCCGGCCGTTACACTTGTCGCAACCCTCCCCTTCAAAACACCGGAAATCCGCTGGCGCACCGTCCGGGAAAACCTCCGCCAGAATGGCAGGATCGGGCCTGGCCGGCTTGCGGCAATGCTTGCAGATTCGCTTCGCCAACCGTTGCGCAATCACTGCCAGCAATTCGCCGGCGATGGAGTTGGGATGAACGCCCAGGTCGTAAAGTCTCTGCAGGGAATCCACGGCGTCATTACAGTGCAGCGTGGAGAGCACCACGTGACCGGTCTGAGAGGCGCGAATGGCTTCCAGTGCGGTCTCCTGATCCCGGATTTCACCGACAAGGATGACATCCGGGTCTTCCCGAACAAACGCCCGCATGGCATCGGCAAAACTGAATCCGATTTCAGAACGTACGCGGGTTTGCTGGATGTTGTCGATGGAGTACTCAATGGGATCCTCCACGGTAATCACCTTACGGCGGCCATCATCAGCCAGGGTCTGCAGGCCCGCATAGAGTGTGGTGGATTTACCAGATCCGGTCGGCCCGACCACCAGCACCAGTCCAGCCGGGTTATCCAGCAGGCGCTGATAACGGGAACCAATGGCCGATGACATCCCCAACTCAGCGATGGTCATTGCTCGACCGGTTTGCGGCAACAGGCGGATAATCGCATTCTCACCGTGCAGTGAGGGCTGGGTCTGGATCCGCAAATCGTAGGAGGTGTCTCCGAGCTGCAGCCTGGAACGCCCACCCTGAGGCAACCGGTGCTCAGCGATATTCAACTCCGCCCGGAGCTTGATGACGTTGATAACGCCACGAATTTCCCGGGCCGACAACTGGTATTGCGGTAAATCGTGCAGATCGCCATCCACCCGCAAGCGAATACGCACCCGGTTCTCATACTGTTCGATATGAATATCGCTGGCCTTCTCGCTGACGGCATCCAGCAGAATAGCCTCATACACAGACACCAGATACGGGCTGATGTGTTTGTTGCTGTCCTTGCCGAGCAGATCCTTGCCCGATGTATCCGGTTTTTCGGTGCTGCCCACCGACACGCCATGCTCCGCCACAAAGCGGCTGCCTTTGACAGTCAGATCCAGCGCCGACCAGATCCGCCGGAAGTCCGTCGGTGTCACCAGCAGACAGACAATTCGATGCTTGGGTGTCAGCCGTTCCATCTGATCGGTACGTGCATCCGGGTCGTCGGTGACCACGGTCAACGTGCTGTCCTCTTCCGACACCGGGATCACGCGGGAGAGATCCAGAAAGGTTCGGGAAAAACGCCGGAACAGGTCCGTATTCAGATGACTGAGTACGTCATCACCATCGGTAAACGTCATGCCACGCTGCTGGGCAAGAGACCGGTAGAGATCAATCTCTTCCAGATTCAACCGGCGACGCAGGACATCCAGTACCCGTTCGTTTTTGGTCGCCGCCTCGGTGCGGGCATCTGCCAGTGCCGCTTCGGAGACCACGCCAAGATCAATCAGAATCTGTTCAGAGTTACGGTTGAAATCCACCCAGCCCAGGGTTCTGACCCGCTCCAGCTTGTCGCCCCTGCGCTGGAACATGGCGACACTGGGCACCGGCCCCGCCCGACCCTCCAGGCACACCAGGTTCCCGCCCTCGCGCAGGTTCGGCAGAAGCGCCTTGGGATCCTGGATAAAGGTCGTACACAGAATCAGGTCACAGGGCGCGTCCAGTTCCAGCCCGGTATCTGCCGAGGCCTGAACAACATCCACATTATGGACGCCGTGCTTGAAAAAGCGCTCGCGGGCTTTTTCCACCAGTGCCGGGTTGCGGTCAACATAAACCACTCGGTGAGCCAGATCCGCCAGCACGGCGGTCACATAACCTGAGCCGCCCCCAACGTGCATGACGACCTGGTCAGGCTCGATCTCTGGCATCAGGCTCAGCAGGTGGCGAACCGTTTCTTCTCTGGGTATTGAGTGGCCGGTGATGGAGGGGACGAGATCGGCACCAGAAACAAAATCAGGGCGGGAAACAACAGCGAGGGCCTCAACGGCCCTCTGATAGAGCTTCTTCATTCAGCAGCATCCGATAAAACGCCGGATCAGGCCGCCTGTCGCCGCTTCAGGGCAGATACCAGTTCGGCCTCCGGACGGGAAATTCCGCAGGTATTCATAAGATCGTCGATATCCGCGCCAAGATCAACCAGTCGCGCGGCTTCGTCGTAGGAAATTCGCAACGGATCATTCTGCCGCATTTCTTCCAGAGTGTTCTTGAGCTCATGAATCTGCCGCTCACAGGCTACCAGGCGCTGCCCCACGCCGAGGCTGCCACTGGTAGTGGCATGCAGTTCACGGCCAAGGGTATCGCAACGCTGCTTGACAGAAGCCTGTAAGGCCCGGATACGCCGGCCATGGATAACACCCTGAACCAGAACCAGAGTGATGGCTGCAGCGGTCAGGCCCCAGGGGAGCCAGGAGGGAATGGTGAAACTCATAATGGACGTCTCCGTTGTTGGTGACCCCGGGAGACGTCCATCACTGCGCTGTGAAAAGCCGGTTACAGCGACGCGATTTCAGCCCACTCGTGGTCTGACAGCATCTTGTCGAATTCGACGAGAATGATCAGCTCGCCGTTCTTGTTGCACACGCCCTGGATGAACTTGGCACTTTCCTCGTTCCCCACGTTCGGTGCAGTTTCAATTTCACTGGCCTTGAGATAGACCACCTCTGCCACAGAATCCACCAGAATGCCCATCACCTGGCTGGACGACTCCATGACCACAATCCGGGTGGCATCGGTCACTTCCGCGTCCGCCAACCCGAACCGGCGACGGGTATCGATGACCGTAACCACGTTACCCCGCAGGTTGATGATCCCCAGCACATAATCCGGGGCTCCGGGAACCGGCGCGATTTCCGTGTAACGCAGCACTTCCTGGATCTGCATCACGTTGATGCCATAGGTTTCGTCATCCAGGCGGAAAGTCACGTACTGCAGTACCTGATCGTCCTGGGCCTGATTTTGCTGTCCGCTCGGGGATGCCATAGCACTCTCTCCTTCTCGGCTGCCCGGCGGGCAACCTGATCGTCAAAAATTCATCATCAGTGCCCAATACTATAGTTAAGGGCACAAACCGTGCCAGCCTCACACGGTTTCATTGAGTAACGGACCTGTTTAACTCAGATCCAGATGGTGTTCACGCTCTGCCCGCACCAGCAGATGCGCCATGGTGCGCACATCGATCAACGCACACATGTGGTCAACCACGGTGCCCGCCAGCCAGGGGCGCTTGCTGCGCGCTGTGCGCCAGCGCACTTCATCCGGCCGCAGCGTGAAAGACTGGGCCACATCGTCACAGGCCAGCCCCCACTCACTGTCATCCAGCCGGATCACAAACCGATAATTGTCCCGGGCACCAGCCGGTACCCGGCCAGCCATAATCCACTCGGCGGTGTCCACAACCCGCAGGTTGTGGTCCCGATCCGGCCGTATCCCCATGTACCACCGGGGACTGCCAGGAATTGGCCGGATCTCTTCTTCAATACGATGGATGGCGCCCAACAGAACCAGCGGCACCGCCAACTGCAGCCCGGCCACCGTAAAAATCAGGCACTCGAACGGCTCTTCCGACCAGTCCGGGCGCGCCGGTGGCACCTCGCCATCGTTGCCCGGGGCCGTGACCGGCGCCTCCGTCTGAACCGGCTCCGGCGCTTTCTGTTCCACCACAGGTGCCTGAACGATTGGGCGAGGACGGGCTCTGGTGACAGGCTTTGCTTCGGTTTTTACCGGTTTCGGCGGCTCCGGTTCCGGTTGCGCCACTAACGGCTCCGGCTCAGGCTGTACCTGCTCTTCCTGCAACGCAGTGCTGGTGGCGGTGTGCAGCAACTCATCCAGATAACTGGCAATGGCCGCTTCCGGCGCAGCCAGTTGCGTCATTTTTCTGTCAGCCATGCTGACGCTCCTTCACCGAACCGGTTCGCTTCAGGAGGTCGTCCAACAAATGATCGTAGGCCCGGACACCGTGGGTTTCCGCATCCAGTTGCGAGGGAATAACCCCGGCCTGGCTGGCATCCCGGAATTTGGTATCAACCGGTACGGCGAAACGCCAGAGGGTATCCTGATAGGTCTTGCGCAACAGATTAAGGCTCTTGACCGAAGCCTGCGTCCGGCGATCATAGAGTGTGGGAACGATCATGTACGGTAATTCGTTCTTCTGGGAGCGCATGATCATTTGCAGGGTGTGCAGCATTCGTTCCAGGCCCTTGATGGCCAGAAACTCGGTCTGTACCGGAATCACCAGGTACTGGGCAGCGGCCAGTGCATTCACCATGAGCACACCCAGTGACGGCGTGTTGTCGAGAATCACGTAGTCAAAATCATCCCACAACTGGGCCAGGGCACGGGAGACAATCAGCCCCATACCCTCAACGCCAATCATCCGACGCTCCAGGGTGGCCAGTGCAGTACTGGCAGGCAGCAGCGACAGCCCGGGGCAACCGGTATCGGTGATCAGTTGCGCCGGCAGGCCTTCAGGAACCTTGCCCTGATGCTGAAACAGATCAAATACGCTGTGGGCGATGGTATCCGGGTCATAACCAAACCAGCTGGTCAGCGATCCGTGCGGATCCAGATCAACCACCAGCACACGCTTGCCACGTTGGGCCAGCAGTCCGCCCAGGGCGACCACAGAGGTTGTCTTCCCCACTCCACCTTTTTGATTGGCTACAGCCCAGATACGCACGTTTTGTTCTCCGGTAACGGCTCAGCCTGGCGTCATGCGCCGGCCTCTGTTCAACTTATCGGCAAGGATACGGGTAACTTGAAAGCCGAATCGATGGTTTTGCGGCAACCCCTTGCCGATTCGGACGATGAACAACAGGTAATACAGGAAGTGTGCCAGCTCAGCCATACGCATCTGCCACCTGCAGGTGATCAGCGCACCGCCCCCCGGATGCTTGCATCCCGGGAGATCAGCAGAACCACCCGGCGGTTACGCCGCCGCCCCTCCTCGGTGTCGTTGCGGGCCACGGGCTGGTATTGACCATAACCCACCGCTGCCAGGCGCTCTGGCTCGATGCCCTCCATCATCAACATCCGGGCGACAGCCGCTGCACGGGCGGTCGAAAGTTCCCAGTTGGACGGAAAGCGGCTGGTACGAATAGGTTGGTTATCGGTAAAGCCTTCCACCTTGACCGCATTGTCGCGGTTGCGCAGTACACTGGCGATCTTTTCAATGACTTCAAAAGAGTCGTAATGGGGCTCAGCATCACCACTACCAAAGAGCATGCTGTTCGGCAGATTGAGTTCAATCCACTCGCTGCTGGTTTCCAGACTCACCACCCCCTGATTGATCAATTCGTCGAATTCCATGGCAAGCTGGTTGGCCATGGTTCGCAAAGCCTCGGTGCGACCCTCGGCATCCAGCTCCGGATTACGGGGCGCCTCGGTAACCGGCGGCGGAATAACATCTTCATGCTGTTGTTGCGGCGCCCGGACCGGCTGGCCGCCCACGGTGACCGGTTGTAATGAGCGCTGCGGGGCGTTAAAGACACCGGTGAAGGTTTCCGACAGCACCTTGTACTTGCCCTCATTCACGGACGATACCGAGTACATCACCACGAAAAAGGCAAACAGAAGCGTGATGAAATCCGCGTAGGAAATCAGCCAGCGTTCCTTGTTGTGGAGATCATCCTGGGGTGGTCTGCGACGGCGCATAGGAAGCCCTGGCCCGGAATTACTGCAGGAAGCCCCGCAGTCTCAATTCGATGGATTTCGGGTTTTCGCCCTCGGCAATGGCGATAATGCCATCGATCATCATGTCCTCATAACGGGTGCGTTCCTTGATGATGCCCCGCAATTTATTGGCCACCGGAAAGAACAACAGGTTGGCCAGGGCAACGCCGTAGATGGTCGCCACAAAGGCCGTGGCGATGCCGCCACCCAGTGATTGGGGATCTTCCAGATTGGTCATGACCTGAATCAGGCCCATCACCGCGCCAATAATACCGATAGTGGGGGAATACCCACCCATGGCCTCATAGACTCTGGCCGACTCCAGATCGCGCTGCTCCCGGGTTTCCAGGTCGACTTCCATGATACTGCGAATGGACTCGGGCTCGGCACCATCAACCAGCAACTGCAGCCCTTTCCGGGCAAACGGCTCGGGCTCTCTCTCCGCAAGCCCTTCTAGGCCCAGCAGGCCCTGTTTGCGGGCTTTGACGCTCCAGTCGATGACCTTGCCAATGCCATCTTCCAGCGAGATGTAGGGCGGAATAAACACCCAGCGAACCTGACCGAAGGCACGCTTGAGCATCGGCCAGGAGGTTTGCAGGATGGTCGCCGCCAGAGTTCCGCCCACCACGATCAACCCGGCCGGGCCGTTGAACAGCGAACTGACAGCGCCTCCTTCCAGCAGATTGCCACCCAGGATGGCCACGAACGCCAGGATGATTCCGAGCAGGCTCAGAATATCCATCAGCTCACACCTTCAACCAGCCGCGCGCCAATATCCTCCAGCGCCAGAATCTCGTCGCTCAGTCCGGCTTTGGCCACAGCCATCGGCATGCCATAGATGACGGAGGATTTCTCATCCTGGGACCAGATCACGGAACCGGACTGCTTCATCATCCTGCAGCCTTCCTTGCCGTCGGAACCCATACCAGTGAGGATCAGGCCCAGGGTTTTGCCTGGGAAGCTCCTGGCCAGAGAGCCGAAGGTAACATCCACACAGGGTTTGTAATTCAAGCGGTCATCGCCCGGAAGAATCCGCACTTTTGCCTGCCCGCCGCGACTTTCAATCATCATCTGCTTGCCACCGGGCGCCAGCAGGGCCAGTCCCGGACGAAGCACGTCGCCGTCCTCGGCCTGGCGCACCTCAATGCGACACAACTTGTTGAGCCGCTCGGCAAAGGCCGGAGTGAAGCTGGCGGGCATGTGCTGAACCAACACGATGGGCGCGGGAAACGAAGCCGGTAACGCCGTTAGCACCTTTTGCAGCGCAACGGGGCCACCGGTGGAAGTGCCGATGGCTACCACACTGTAGTGCCTGGCGGCCGTTTTTCTGGCGGGTTTACGAACCGGCTCGGAGGTCGCAGGGTCTTTACGGGGTTCCGTCGTTACCGGGCGGTGCAGGCGCGAACCGGCGCGCTCGACAGGTTCACGGCGAGGTTCCGCAGCCGGTGCCGCCGGCCTCGGGGCCACAGGCGCCGATCGGGCACCCGGGCGGCTACCGGCCACATCCAGAATACGCTGGATAAGGATTTTCTGAAGTTGACTGGTGTCCCTGGCAATTTCCTCGAAGTTCTTGGGCAGGAAATCCACTGCCCCGGCTTCCAGGGCATCCAGGGTAACGCGGGCACCTTCATAGGTCAGGGACGAGAACATCAAAACCGGGGTGGGATGTTTGCGCATGATCTCGCGCACGGCAGAGATGCCGTCCATCACCGGCATCTCGTAATCCATGGTGATCACATCGGGGCGCAGTTTTTCTGCCAGCTCGACACCTTCCCGCCCGTTGGTGGCGGCGCCTACCACTTTAATCTGGCCCGAGGCCGTCAGGATTTCCGTCAGCCGTTTGCGAAAAAAGCCCGAATCATCCACGACCAGGACAGAAACTGTCATCCATTTCTCCTACACAATCCCGGAAATTCCTGCTCAGCCGTAGTGCTGCAGGAGGCTCGGCACATCAATAATCAGGGCGATACGGCCATCACCGGTGATGGTGGCGCCGGCCATTCCTGGCGTCCCCTGCAGGGCCCGGCCCAGAGGTTTGATCACCACCTCTTCCTGGCCAATCAGCTGATCAACGACAAAGCCGACCTGTTTGGTCCCCATGGCCACAATCACCACGTGCGCAATCTCCGGCTCGGCCTGACCTGCCGCACCGTGCACCAGCCAGCGCTTGATGTGGAACAGTGGGAACACTTTGTCCCGCACGACAATACACTCTTTGCCGTCGACAATGTTGGTCTTGGTCAGATCCAGGTGGAAAATCTCCACCACATTCACCAGCGGCAGCGCGAAAGACTGGTCACCGAGCATGATCATCAACGTTGGCATGATGGCCAGCGTCAGCGGCACCTTGATGATAATGCTGGTGCCCTTGCCCTGCTCGGACATGATATTGATCTGGCCATTGAGCTGGCCGATCTTGGTTTTCACGACGTCCATGCCGACACCGCGACCGGAGACATCGGAAATCTGGTCTTTGGTCGAGAAACCGGCCGCAAAGATAAGGTTGAAGCATTCGTTGTCGGTAAGGCGGTCTGCCGCATCCTGATCGTACAGACCCTTCTCGACCGCCTTGCGGCGCAGGACATTGGGATCCATACCCGCACCGTCGTCGACGATGGACAGCAGAATATGGTCGCCTTCCTGTTCCGCCGACAGGGTCACGGTTCCGGCTCGGGGTTTTCCTGCCTTCTCCCGTACGTCCGGCGCTTCGACACCGTGATCCACGGAGTTTCGAACCAGGTGCACAAGTGGGTCGGCCAGCGCCTCGACCAGGTTTTTATCCAGGTCGGTTTCCTCACCGTGCATCACCAGGTTCACTTCTTTTTTCAGGCTCCGGGCCAGATCACGCACCACCCTCGGGAAACGGCCGAATACTTTCTTGATCGGCTGCATCCGTGTTTGCATGACGGCAGCCTGCAGATCCGTGGTCACCACGTCGAGGTTGGCCACCGCCTTGTGCATGTGTTCGTCTTCACTTTCGGAACCCAAACGCTGCAGGCGGTTCCGTACCAGCACCAATTCGCCCACCATGTTCATGATGTCGTCCAGGCGCTTGGTATCAACCCGAACCGTGGTTTCGCCCGCTGGTGCGGCCTCACGGGCAGGTGCAGGCGCAGGGGCCGGCTTGGCAGCGGCCTTGCTCTCGGCTTTGGCTTCCGCTTTCTTTGGTTCCGGGGCTGGTTCGGCCTTGCTTGATGGAGCCGGCGCAGGCTTGGGCTCACCTGCGGCAGCCCCCGCGCTTGGGCCTGCACCCTTGCCATGCAGTTCGTCCAGCAGGTTCTCGAATTCGTCGTCGGAAATCAGATCGGCGTCACCGGATGATTTCTCCGAGCCACCGCTGGTGTCGATATCTGCCTTGGGCGCTTCATCTTCCGCAGGCGCGCCGGCAAACTGGCCCTTGCCGTGGAGTTGATCCAGCAGGGCCTCAAATTCATCGTCGGTAATCTCATCACTGTCTGAGCCGCCGGCGGATTCTGCCGGGGTGCTCACCTGCTCGTTGCCGACCGGTTTCTGGCCATCGGATTTTTCATCCGCCAACGCGTCCAGCAGCTGCTCGAACTCTTCGTCAGTGATATCGCCCTGATCCCCTTGCTGTCCGACATCCGCAGACGACGGCTCCTGTGCCGGGGTTGGTGCTTCCACCGCCGGTGCATCCTCGGACTCGGGTTTGGCGAGTGCATCCAGAGCTTCAATCAGTTCGTCCGGCGCGGGCGTCGGTTCTTCCCGGTTGCGGACTTCTTCGAACATGGCATTAACGTTGTCCAGCGCCTCCAGCACCACGTCCATCAGGTCCGGTGTTACCTTGCGCTTGTGATTCCGGAGAATATCAAACACGTTCTCCGCAGAGTGGCAGCAATTAACCAGTGCCTCCAGCTGAAGGAAGCCTGCGCCCCCTTTCACGGTATGGAAGCCACGGAAAATGGCGTTCAGCAGATCGCTGTCATCGGGATGCTGCTCCAGATCCACCAGCTGCTCCGACAACTTTTCGAGTATCTCGCCGGCTTCTACCAGGAAGTCCTGCAGGATCTCTTCATCAGCATCTAACGCCATGCGTCACCCTCTTTATTATCAGAATCCGAGACTGGACAGCAGATCGTCCACATCGTCCTGTCCCGAAACTACATCTTCCCGCTCATCGGCCTTGATCTGGGGCCCTACCCCTTTTTCGGCCGATTCTTCTTTTTCTTCAATCTGATGCACTGTGCCGGTCAGTTGATCAACGTGGCTGGCCATCACCACCAGACCAAGAAGGTTGTCTTCCACCTCTTTCACCAACGCGGTGACCTTCTGGATAACCTGACCGGTAAGATCCTGAAAATCCTGAGCCAGAAGGATTTCCGACAGGTTCTGGTACAGACTGTCGGAGTCTGTCGTCAGGCCAGCGAAGAACTTGTCGATGCGACCGTAAAGCTCCCGAAACTCCGCAGGCTCCATTTCACGACGGCGCAGACGCTGCCACTCATCCCGCAGGGAAACCGCTTCATCCCGCATGGCGTGAGCCACCGGCATGCTTTCCTCAACCAGATCCATGGTGCGGTTCGCCGCCTGGCTGGTCATCTGAACCACATAGGCCAGACGGTCAGAAGCGTCGCTCATCTTCGACAGCACTTCTTTCTGCTCGGCATTACGCGGGTCTATCTGGAAGTTCCGGATTGCCTCATGGAGGCTGCGGGTCAGTCGCCCCACTTCCCGATACAGACTCTGATCGCGAACCTCGCTCAGTTCATTGATCAGGGTCATCGCCTTGGCATAATTCCCGGCGTTTACATTCTCGGCCAGGTCGGAGGCCTGCTTTTGAAGCTTCTCCGCCACCTCCGGATCAAGGCCCTGATGGTTCTGTTTGGTATCACTCATGGCGAGCCATCCGACCTCTGGTTACTGGATTCGTTCGAAGATTTTCTCGATCTTTTCCTTCAGCACGGCTGCCGTGAAAGGCTTGACCACATACCCGTTCACCCCGGCCTGAGCCGCAGCCACGATCTGGTCCCGCTTGGCCTCTGCCGTTACCATCAGAACCGGCAGGTTCTTCAGGTTTTCATCAGCACGGACAGCCTTCAGAAGGTCAAAGCCCGACATGCCGGGCATGTTCCAGTCAGTCACCAGGAAGTCATACTTGCCGCTTCGGAGCATGGGCAACGCGGTGTTGCCATCGTCTGCTTCATCCGTATTGGTGAAGCCGAGATCTCGCAGCAGGTTTTTGATGATGCGTCGCATTGTGGAGAAGTCATCCACAATGAGAATTTTCATGTTCTTGTCCAATGGGACCTCCAGTCAGTAACACCCGGAATTCATTCAGCCTTTTGGAAGTCTAGCAGGCTGCTACCTTAAGCGCTTATTGTGTGGTGTTTGCGCACGTTGTAAAGCATCGTTTACCAAAAGCTACACAGCTTGCTGAGAGAGAAACACAGCACCTGGCCGATCAGTCGTTGTCACCATCCCGCCACTCGGCCAGCCGGCTGCGAAGTCGCAACGCCGCCTGGCTGTGAATCTGGCTTACCCGGCTCTCACTGACCCCTAGCACCGCACCGATTTCCTTGAGGTTGAGCTCTTCCTGGTAATACAGGCTCAATACCAGCTTTTCACGCTCAGGCAACTGCTCAATGGCGTCTGCGAGACTTCGCTGGAAAGCGCCTGAAGCAATACCGTCCAGCGGATTATCACTCGCTTCTGCTTCTTCTATCGGCAGCTCGCCGGATTCATTGAGCTCATCAAGACTAAAAAGTCTACCGCTGTTAGCGTCGGCGAGTGAGGCATGGTACTCGTCCAGACCAATGCCAAGCTCTTCAGCTACTTCGGCATCCTGGGCCTCGCGCCCGGTACGATCTTCCACCTGCTTGATAGCACTGGCGATTCGCCGGGCGTTGCGATGCACTGAGCGGGGCACCCAGTCGCCTTTGCGGATCTCATCCACCATGGCGCCGCGGATGCGAATCCCTGCGTAGGTTTCAAAGGTGGCACCTTTGCCGGAAGAATAGCGCTGCGCGGCCTCCAGCAGGCCAATCATACCGGCCTGCATAAGGTCTTCCAGCTGCACTGATGGCGGCAGCCGGGCCATGAGATGAAGGGCGATTTTCTTGACCAGCGGCGCATGCTCTTCAATCAGGGCTGAAGGGCTCCTGGCGCCGGCCTGATGGTAAATTCCCAGATTTTTCGCCAATGTCATGTATCCGGTTTTCTTGTAGGACTGGATTCAGATCAGACTTCGACGAGCCGCTCCACGAAGAATTCGAGATGCCCCCTGGGAGAGGACGGCAAAGGCCAACTGTCCACTTTTTCGGCCAGAGCCCGGATAGCCAGCGAGGCTTTCGCCCTCGGATAGGCATCCAATACCGCTTTCTGTCTTTGGACGGCTTTCTTGACGGCCTCGTCGTAAGGCACGATACCTACATATTGTAGTGCCACATCCAGAAAACGCTCGGTGACCCGGGTCAGTTTTTCAAACAGATGGCGGCCTTCCTGCTCATTGCGGACCTGGTTTGCCAGGATACGGAAGCGGTTCGTGCCATAATCCCGGTTCATCAGCTTGATCAGCGCGTAGGCATCGGTAATGGAGGTAGGTTCGTCGCAGACCACCAGCAGAAGTTCCTGCGATGCCCTGAGGAAGCTGACCACCGATTCAGAAATACCTGCGGCGGTATCCACAATCAGAACGTCAATCTGATCGCCCAGCTCACTGAAAGCGTTGATCAGGCCGGCATGTTCCATGGCGCTGAGCTGGGTCATACGCTGGGTGCCGGAGGAAGCCGGTACAATCTTGATACCACCAGGACCATTCACCAGCACGTCTTTCAGATCACAATCGCCGCTGAGTACGTCTTGCAGATTTCGATTAGCGGTAATGCCGAGCAACACATCGATGTTGGCGAGCCCGAGATCCGCGTCCAGCAAGACAACCCGGCGCCCCTTCTGGGCCAGGGCGATACCGAGATTGACCGAAACATTGCTCTTGCCGACACCGCCCTTGCCGCCGGAAACCGCAATCACCTGAACCGGATGTGGTCTGCTCATACTGTTATCAGTCTCTTACTACGTTCTTGTACGGGCACGCGTGCCGGTGTTTTATTCTGTCGCCAACGAGGCTCAGGCACCTTCGGCGACTGCCTGTGCGCTCTGCACAGCCTTAAGCCGTTCTACGCCCAGGCGCACCAACGGAATGGCCTCCGCCCTCTGGAGATCTTCCGGTATCTTCTGGCCATCGGTGTACCAGGCCACCGGTAAGCTGGTCTCCATAACGAACCCGAGCGCTTCGCCCAGGGTCAGGGCCTCATCAATCTTGGTCATGATGCAGCCTGCAAGGCTTGCCATCTTATAGCAATGCCACACGGATTTCATGATACGTGGCTGACTGGTGGCGGAGACCACCAGATGTGTACGGATATTGTGATCGCTGCGAGCCAACTCCGCCAGTTGTTCCTGGTAACCGCGGTCGGCACTGGTCAGGCCGGCAGTGTCAATCAGCACCAGGTGTCGATCCGATAATTCATCAAGAATGTCATCCAGGGAATGGCTCTCATCCACCACACGCACGGGCACATTCAGGATGCGGCCGAACACGAACAGCTGCTCATGAGCGGCCACACGGTAGCGGTCGGTGGTGACCAGGGCCAACGAATCCGGACCATGCTCCAGCACGTATCGAGCCGCCAGCTTGCCAATGGTGGTGGTTTTGCCAGACCCGGTTGGCCCGACCAGGGCATAGATACCGCCGGCATCAAGCCAGTCTTCGCGACCGGTACGAACGCCGGTCGCCAGCATTTTCAGTGACTGCTTCCAGCCGTCCTCCAGACGCCCGGCCCGGTGCCGACGGGACAGAGAGCCGGCCAGCTCCGCGCCCAAACCGAACTCCTGCAGGCGCTCGGCCAATCGTTGCTGAACTGCGCTGTTACCGGCCGGCGTGGCAGTCGCAGCCTTACCACTGACCAGATCACGCAGAGAGCTGATTTCGGCACGCATACTGGCCAGTTCATCGGCATAGCCACCGGCGCCTGATTCGCTACCCGCAACCGGCTTTGCCAGCGCTTCATCACTGAGACGTGACGCCGGAAAATCGGCCGTCTCGAAAGACAAGGACGACGCCACGCCACCTGAGGCGCCACTTCCTGCGCGCTTTTCCCGAACCTCACGAATGCGACTGCGGGACCGGTTCAGCTCCTCTTCCAGCCGACGATGCTGCTCCGCCTGCATCTCGGCCAGCCGGGAGCCGTTGGTGGCTTCAACCGCCCTTTCGCCCAGACGCTGGCGCGCCATGTTTTCGTCGTAGTCGAGTGCCGTCACGATCTCAACGCCACCATCAACGCGGCGGTTAGACAGAATAACGGCATCCGGCCCCATTTCGTGGCTTACCTGCTTCAGGGCCTCAGCCATGGACTGCGCAAAAAACCGTTTTACTTTCATGCTGTTTCATCCTCCCACCGGCAAGCACTCTGGCTTTCCGCGATGCTCCGTCGGTTTATTGACCCACAGAAGCGACTATCGTGATCTGTTTGTTATCCGGGATTTCCTGGTAAGAGAGCACATGCAAACGCTCTACCCCGTAGCTGGCAAACTTCGCCAATACTGGCCGCAAGGGCCCCGAAACCAGCAGGATGGCGGGCTTGCCAAGCATTTCCTGGCGCTGCACGCTGTCCTGAAGGGATCGTTGCAGCTTTTCCACCATGTTGGGCTCAAGCACCAGACCAATGTCATCCTGACCGCCGGATTGTTGACTCTGCTGAACAGACTTCAGCAATAACTGTTCCAGGTCTGGATCCAACGTGATAACAGGGATTTCGGCGTCGTTGCCACAAATACTCTGAACAATCATCCGGCGCAGCGCCTGGCGGGCTACCGTGGTCAGTACTTTCGGGTCCTGACTCTTTGGATGCACGTTCACGATGGCCTCGGCAATGGAGCGCATATCCCGCACCGGCACTTCTTCTTTCAACAGGTTCTGCAAAACTTTCAACAGGATGCTGATGGAAATCGTGGTCGGCACCAGTTCCTCCGCCAGCTTGGGCGAAATCTTCTCCAACTGGTCCAGCCACTTCTGGGCTTCTTCGTGGCCAATCAGTTCATGAGCGTGTTTCTGCAGGATCTGATTCAGATGTGTCGCCACCACGGTACTCGCATCCACCACGGTGTAACCCAGGGTCTGGGCCTGATCCTTCCTATCGGACTCAATCCAGATGGCGTCCAGGCCGAAGGCGGGGTCCTTGCCGGCAATGCCTTCAACTTTGCCAAACACCTGCCCCGGATCAATGGCCAGCTCCCGCTCCGGATGGATCTCGGCCTCGGCAATGGTCACGCCCATCAGGGTAATCCGGTAGACGTTCGGCATAAGATCCAGGTTGTCGCGAATGTGCACCGAGGGCATGAGGAAGCCCAGATCCTGCGAAAGCTTCTTACGAACCCCCTTGATCCGACTGAGCAATTGTCCACCCTGGGATTTGTCTACCAGCGGAATCAGGCGGTAGCCCACTTCCAGCCCGACAATGTCCACCGTGGCCACGTCATCCCATCCGAGCTCGCGGGTTTCCCCCGGCGCCGGCAGTGCCTGCCCCTCGCCGCCCGGACGATCCGGAGAAATTTCCGCACCCTGCCGGGCCGCACCACCCGCCATGCCGCCACGACCAACAAAGCCACCTTCATCCTCAACCGTTTGCTGCTGTTTCTTCCAGATAAACCAGGCTGCGCCGGCGGCCAGCAAACCAAGGCCGAGAAACGCGATGTGGGGCATGCCCGGAATCAGGCCCAGCAGAATCAGGATACCCGCCGCAATACCCAACGCCTTGGGAGCGCTGAACATCTGCTGAATGATCTGGCCACCCATGTCCTGGCTGGACGTTACCCGGGTAACCATGATGGCGGCCGACGTGGAGAGCAACAGCGAGGGAATCTGGGCCACCAGACCATCACCGATGGTCAGCAGAGCATAACGCTCCATTGCCAGACCAAAATCCAACCCGTGCTGCATCATGCCGATAGCCACACCACCAACGATGTTGATGGCCAGAATCAGCAAACCGGCAACAGCATCGCCTTTCACGAACTTCGAGGCACCGTCCATGGAACCGTAAAAATCGGCTTCCTGGGCGATTTCCGAACGGCGATGCTTGGCCTCGTCCTGATTGATCAGCCCGGCATTCAGATCGGCATCAATCGCCATCTGCTTGCCAGGCATGGCATCCAGAGTGAAGCGGGCACTGACCTCAGACACCCGGCCGGCACCTTTGGTGACAACCAGGAAGTTGATGATCATAAGGATGGCGAAAACCACCAGACCAACAGCGTAGTTTCCCCCAATCAGGACTTCACCAAAGGACTCGATGACTTTACCGGCAGCATCACCGCCCTCATGGCCGTTCAGCAATACAATCCGGGTGGACGCCACGTTCAGGCCCAGCCGCAACAGGGTGGCCACCAGCAATACCGTGGGAAACGAGGCAAATTCCATCGGCCGCATGGCGTACACACAGACCAGCAGAATGACGATGGACAGAGTGATATTGAAGGTGAAGAACACATCCAGCAGGAACGCAGGCATGGGCAGAATCATCATGCCAAGCAGCCCCATCAGCATCAGGGGGATGCCGAGGTTCCCCCGCGTCAGGGATTTGACGTTGTTAAGGACTAGAGCTCTGTCCATGCCGGGTCTGTCTCCACGTATCTGTGCCTGCGGGCATTTTCCGGGTCGAAAATCTGACACCAGGGGTCGCTTTCCGGGTGGTATCGCAAGAACCGTACCAGCCCTTGCAAAATTTGACGTCTGCGCACCTTTCAACGCCTGACGCAGCGGCCCAGATACGGTATCCTTTCGCCATTTGCATTATCCCGATTCAAGCCAGAAACCCGAACACACAGGTGACCCCATGCCGATCCATGAAGTGAAGCACCCTCTGATCCGCCACAAGCTCGGCCTCATGCGCCGCGCCGACATCAGTACCAAAAACTTCCGAGAGCTGGCACAGGAAGTTGGCGCGTTGCTGACTTACGAGGCCACCAAAGACTTCAATCTTCAGGAAAAAACCATTGAGGGCTGGGCCGGCCCGGTCTCCGTGGAGCAGATCCACGGCAAGAAGGTAACCATCGTGCCCATCCTACGTGCCGGTCTGGGCATGCTGGACGGTGTCCTGAGCCTGATTCCGGTGGCCCGGGTGAGCGTGGTTGGCCAGATCCGCAACGAAGACACCCTCGAAGCGGAAACCTACCTGGAAAAACTGGTAGGCGAGCTGGATCAGCGCATGGCCCTGATCATCGATCCGATGCTGGCTACCGGCGGCTCCATGATTTCCACCATCGATTTGCTCAAGAAGGCCGGCAGCACCGAAATCCGGGCCCTGGTTCTGGTGGCTGCGCCGGAGGGCGTGGAAAAGGTTCTGGAAAAACACCCGGACGTGTCCATCTACACCGCGTCGGTGGATGAGCGCCTGAACGAGAAAGGCTACATTCTGCCGGGCCTGGGTGATGCCGGCGACAAGATCTTCGGCACCAAGCAGAAGGACGTCTGAGCATGCAGGACCATAACAACGATCCGGTCTGGAAACAGGCTATTGCCGGTTCCCAGATGCTGCTGGTGGCTTTTGGCGCCCTGGTACTGATGCCACTGATTACCGGCCTGGACCCGAACGTCGCGCTGTTCACTGCCGGCCTGGGCACTCTGATTTTTCACATTGTCACCGGTGGCCAGATCCCGATCTTCCTGGCTTCATCGTTCGCGTTCATCGCGCCCGTGCTGGCCTCCAAAGGCCGCTTTGGCCTGGAAGAAACCCTCGGTGGCCTGATGGCCGCAGGCATTCTGTATATCATTCTGTCCGGGGCGATTCGCCTGCGTGGTACCGGCTTCATTACCCGGCTGCTGCCTCCGGTGGTGATTGCACCGGTCATCATGACCATAGGCCTGGGGTTGGCTCCGGTAGCAGTGTTTATGGCTACAGGCAAAACCGGTGACGGCCAGACTCAGCTGGTGCCCTACAACACTGCCATATGGATTGCCATGATCTCTTTGGCCGTGACCATCATCATGTCGGTCTGGGCCAAGGGCATTTTCCGGCTGATCCCGATCATGTTCGGTGTCCTCGTGGGTTACCTTCTCTCTGCCATCATGGGCATTGTTGACACAACGCCGATCCAGCAGGCTGAGTGGCTGGCAATGCCAAACTTCGTAGCACCGGCGTTCAGCTGGGGCGCTATCCTGTTCATGATTCCGGTCGCCATCGCACCGGCCATCGAACACATCGGCGACGTTCTGGCCATCGGTAACGTTACCCGCAAGAACTATCTGGAAAAACCGGGCTTGCACCGTACCCTGCTGGGTGATGGTCTGGCCACCAGCGCTGCCTCGCTGCTTGGCGGTCCTCCCAACACCACGTATTCCGAGGTAACCGGTGCGGTGATGCTGACCAAGAACTTCAACCCGAGAGTTATGTGGTGGGCGGCGGTGGTTGCCATTGTTCTGGCGTTTGTCGGCAAGTTCGGCGCCGCGTTGCAGACCATTCCGGTACCGGTTATGGGCGGCATCCTCTGCCTGCTGTTCGGTTCAATCGCCGTTGTCGGCCTGAATACCCTGATCCGACATCAGGTGGATCTGTCCCAGTCCCGTAATCTGGTGATCGTAGGCGTGACCCTGGTCTTTGGTATCGGCAACATGGCGCTGGGCCAACTGGAAGGCATCGCCCTGTGCGCAGTGGTTGCCATCATCCTTAACCTGATCCTGCCGGGCGAACGGGAAGCCTGGGGCAAGCGGATTCACGAGCACGAATCCAGCTGACCCCGCGGAAAGCAATACCCTGCCTCTATTCCGGTCCCCGGAATATAGGGCTTCAGATATCACGCCGCATATCGGGCGGAATCGGGAAGTCCGGCATGCCGGGCTTCGGCCCCCGGCCCTTGCGGAACTGACGCAACTGGAAGACGTAGGCCAGCACCTGAGCAATGGCCATGTACAGGCCGTCCGGAATCTCTTCACCAATATCGGTATTGTGATACACCGCCCGTGTCAGCGGCGGTGTTCGCAGCACCTCGACCTTGTTCTCCCTGGCAATTTCCATAATCTTGAAGGCCACCTCGTCTGCCCCCTTGGCTACCACCACTGGCGCGCCCATGGTTTTCTGATCGTACTTCAATGCCACGGCATAGTGTGTCGGGTTGGTAATCACCACATCGGCCTTGGGAACATCCTGCATCATCCGGCGCTGGGCCATCTCCCGCTGGAGCTGGCGAATCTTGCCTTTGACCTCCGGCTTGCCCTCGGTGTCCTTGTATTCGTCCTTGACCTCCTGCTTGGTCATACGGAGCTTTTTCTGGTGATCGTAGATCTGGAAAGGCACATCGATGGCGGCAATGGCAATGGTGGCGCAGGACAGGAAGAAGAAACTCCAGCCCAGGGTCCACAGCACGTGCTCCATGGCAGGTACGGTCGGCTCTTCGGCAATCGCAAGCAAGTCTTCGGTGCGAAGGTTCAGAATCAGGATGGCGACCGCCATCACCAGGCCCACTTTGGCAATGGCCTTGACCAGCTCGATCAGAGAGCGCATGGAGAACATTCGTCCCAGGCCCTTGATCGGATCCATCCGGTTGAATTTCGGTGCGATGGCCTTGGCACTGAACAGCAGACCGCCAATGCCAATGGAGCCGGCAATGGCGGCAATCAGCAACATCACCAGTATCGGTGACAGCGCCCAGGCGGCCTCTTTGGCCGCCAGTATCAGTTGAACACTCATATGCCGGGTATCAAAAATTGCTGAGCGCTCGATTACGAAGGAGTCGCGCATGATGGACTCAATAGATGCGCCAAGCGACGTACCAAAAATCAGAAGCCCGCCAGCGCCGGCCAGCAATACCGCCATGGTGGCCAGTTCCTTGGAACGGGCCGTCTGGCCCTCCTCCTTGGCCTTTTCCAGGCGTCGGGGGGTAGGCTCTTCGGTTTTTTCCTGACTGTTGTCGTTCTCTTCGGCCATGGTCAGGGTTGCCCTTGCAGAGCGCGCATGAAATCAAACGTTTCCCGCGTGTACTGATCGAAGTGTGGCAGGAAATTGGCGTGTAAGACCCAGATAGCAAACAACCCAAAAATCAGGCCAATCGGAAAGCCGAGGGCGAAGATGTTCATCTGAGGCGCCGCACGGGTCATTACACCGAAAGAGATGTTCACAATCAGAACCGCAGTCACGGCCGGCAATGCCAGCAACATGGCAGAGGCAAACATCCATGAAATGCGATGGGCCAGAGCCCACACGCCATCCTGCCCCAGCCCCTCCAGGCCAATAGGCAAGGTGTAGAAACTCTCGATGAACACCTCGAAGGCCACCAGATGGCCATTCATCACCAGAAACAGCAAAGTAATGGTGATGGTGTAGATCTGAGCCAACACTGGCACGTTAACACCATTGGCGGGGTCTACCATGGAGGCAAAGCCCAGGCCCATCTGCATGGCAATCATCTGCCCGGCGATCACAAACAACTGCCAGAGTGCGGTCAGCGCGAAGCCCAGGCCGATACCAATCAGGATCTGCTGCAGCGTGATGACGACCGCGTCGGCACTTAGCGCTTCCACCTGGGGAACGGGAGGGATCATGGGCACAATCAGGATCGTCATCAGTAGCGCCAGCCCCAGCCTCACCCTCGCAGGCACCAGTTGAGTACCGAAAATAGGGATGACCATGAGAAAACTGGCCAGCCGGAATAATGGCCAGATATGCTGCCCCACCCACTGGCCGATCAGATCTGCACTGAACTCCGCCGGCAGCATGGGCTCAGCCGATCAGATAGGGAATGCGGGAGATCAGCCCGTTGGCGTGGTCCAGCAAGGTGGTCAGCATCCAGGGCCCGGCGGCAATGATCACGATCAGTGTGATCAGAAGGCGAGGCAGGAAACTGAGGGTCTGTTCGTTGATCTGGGTGGCAGCCTGGAAGGTACTGACCACAAGACCAATCGCCAGCCCCGGCCCGATGATGACGGCAGACAGCAAAACAATCAGCCAGAGCGCTTCTCGCAGTATGTCGATAACCGTTTCCGGAGTCATGATTGCCTCCTAGATCCCGTAGCTGGCGGCCAGGGTACCCATGATCAGGGCCCAGCCATCCACCAGCACAAACAGCATGATTTTAAACGGCAGCGAAATGATAATGGGTGACAGCATCATCATACCCATGGCCATCAGAACACTGGCCACCACCATGTCGATGATCAGGAATGGTATAAACAGAATAAACCCGATCTGGAACGCCGTCTTCAGTTCACTGGTGACAAACGCCGGCATCAGAATCCAGAAAGACACGTCCTGCGGTGTTTCATACTGAACATCGGCAATCCTCATGAACAGCGCCAGGTCGTCTTCTCGAGTCTGCTCCAGCATAAACTTGCGAAACGGTTGGCTGGCCAGTTCCACTGCCTCCAGTGAAGTCACCTCTTCCTGCAGGTAAGGTTGCAGGCCCACCCGGTTCGCCTCTTCCAGTACCGGCTTCATGATAAAAATGCTCAGAAACAGCGCCAGCCCCAGCAAAATCTGGTTGGAGGGTGTGGCCTGTAGCCCCAGAGCCTGACGAAGAATCGCAAAGACCACGATGATCCGGGTAAACGAGGTCATCATCATCAGCATGGCCGGCAGGAAGGTCAGCGCGGTCATCAGCGCCAGGATCTGCAGGGTTACCGAGTACTCCTCGGTGCCGTTCTCGCCGGGCTCAACCGTAAATGCCGGAATGCCGGGCAGATCAGCCTGGGCCAGGGCGGGAAGACAAAGGCCGGCAATCAGCGCAAGCCAGGGAAAACCGCGTTTGAGAATGGCCACCACCATGACGTTAGTCTTTCCTCTCTGGCGCTGACCAGGATTTGCCAATCATGGACTGCAGCTTGCGGGCGAAGTCACTGGAGCCGGCATTGCCGGCATCCACCACCGGCTGATCAAATACATGCAGGGTCCTGATCGTGCTGGGAGTAATACCAAGCAGAATCTGCTGCTGCCCCACTTCCACCAGCGCAATACGTTCCCTGGCACCGATAGCCAGCACAGACACCACCTTGATGGCGTTGTTGTTCATACCGGTCATGCCGCCCATCCGACGGATCAGCCAGGCACAACCATAAATGATGGCCACCACTGCCAGCAGGCCCGCTCCCAGGCTCAGTATCGTCGCCACAGTATCCGGGGCACGCCCACCAAAGGTGGCGATTTCGCCCGCCTTTGCCGTTTCCTCGGCCAACAGCGGCAGCGGAGCCCACAACAGCAACCAGCCCGTCAGTCTTGTCATATTATTTCTGCAGCCGTTTGATTCGCTCGCCCGGGCTGATCACGTCCGTCAACCGGATACCAAACTTCTCATTGACCATGACCACCTCACCGTGGGCGATCAGGGTGCCATTGACCAACACATCCAGTGGCTCGCCCGCCAGCCGGTCCAGTTCGATCACCGAGCCCTGGTTCAGCTGGAGCAGATTGCGTATCGGAATCTGGGTGTTGCCCACTTCCATGGAGATGGTGACGGGGATATCCAGGATCACGTCGATGTCCGGAGACTCGCCACCACCAGCGCCCTGGTCCGCGCCAAACTCCTCCATGTGCGCGGTACGCACGTCCTGGCGTTCGGCTTCAGGTTGGTCGTCGCCACCTTCAGCCTCAGCCATAGCCGCTGCCCACTCGTCTTCCCGGGAGCCCTCTGCATCGCCAGACTCGTCCATTGCCGCTTCCCACTCGGCCGCCAGCTTTTCGTCTTCGCTGAGTTCCTGCTCGTCTTTCTTGTCGTCGTCAGCCATTGCGTCCCACCTTCAGTTGTTTCTTTACCTTGGGCAACTTGGCCCGGTCGTGAATCCTCAGCGCCAGCTTACCGTCGCGGGTGCCCAGCGTTGCCTTGTAGATTGGAATACCATTGGCGGTCACCGTCAGGTGCTCGGGAATCTCTACCGGAATCACATCGCCAGCTTTCATCCGGGCAATGTCACGCAACGATATGCGGCGCCGGCAGACGGTGGTATTGATGGGCACATTGACCTCTTTGATGTCCTCCTGCAAGGCGTTTACCCAGCGTTCGTCGACATCATCAACATCACTCTGCACACCCGCATCCAGCACATCGCGGATTGGCTCGATCATGGAATACGGCAGTGCGAAATGAAGTTCGCCGCCCCCCCCATCGAGTTCAATATGGAAGGTGCTGACCACGACCACTTCGCTCGGGCTGACGATGTTGGCCATGGCCGGGTTGACTTCCGAGCTGAGGTATTCGAATTCCACCTGCAAGACCGCATGCCAGGCTTCTTTCATATCGTGGAAGACCTGATTCAGTACCATTTGCACAATTCGGGTTTCGGTCGGTGTGAATTCCCGACCCTCGATCTTGGCATGGCGGCCCTCACCACCGAAGAAGTTGTCCACCAGTTTGAACACCAGCTTGGCGTCCAGCACGAACAGGGATGTACCGCGTAACGGGCGAACCTTGCACAGGTTAAGGCTGGTGGGTACGTACAGGGTATGGATGTACTCACCGAACTTCATGATCTGGACACCGCCGGTGGAGACATCGGCATTGCGGCGCAGCAGGTTGAACAGACTAATACGGGTATAGCGGGCAAAACGCTCGTTGATCATCTCGAGCGTTGGCATGCGGCCACGGACGATCCGATCCTGGCTGGCGAGGTCGTAGTTCTTTACGCCGGTATCATCGGTCTCTTCATAGGTATCGATGTCACCATCATCCACCCCGTGGAGGAGGGCATCGATCTCGTCCTGTGACAGTAAATCCTGCATACCTGTTCCTGCCCCTAACTGTTGGTTATCCGCCCGGTATGATTACTGAACCACAAAATTCCGGAACAATACCCGGTCGATTGCCGGCTCCCCTTCCTGCTCCAGCACCTGGTTCACAGTCTGCAGCATGCTGTCGGCCAGCGTCTGACGACCTTCCGGCGTTTGCAACTGCATGAAGTCGCTGCTGCCCAGCACCATCACCAGTTGGCTGCGGATAAGTGGCATATGAACATCAGCAGCGGCCAGTGCCGCAGGATCTTTGGCTTCGAATGACACATAGACCTGGGCATAGCGCTGGCGACCCTGCGCCTGAACGGTAGTCACCAGGGCTTTCTCAATTTCGGTATAACTGCTGGCGACAAACGCGGGCTCTGCCGAAGTCGTGGTTTCGGCGTCATCATCTGCGCCGGGCAATCCTCCGCCCAGGAACCAGAGTGTCCCGACCACGGAAAGACCCACCGCCAGGATAATGATGATCACCAGCATGATGATCAGTTTCAGCTTGCCTTTTTTGGCAGGCGCTTCGGTCGCAGTATTTTCGGCCATAACACTCGCTTGTCACTTTTTTGGCGTCCGGGAAGCTCCGAACAACCTTTCTCCGATGTGATGCAAAGGCCGGGCCAGACAGCCCATCCCCTGTTGTCAGAACCGCAGTTTAGCGTTGCCGGAGGGGATGGGCAAAGAAGTCGGAAGACAGCAGGCTGAATTGGTCAGAAATCATCCGGGCTCAGGCAAAGACGTCCACTTCACCCCGCCAGCCCAGATCAAGCTGGCCGGTGCTCAACGACTCTGCATCAGCATCGTGGCTGGCCAGTGATGATCCACCAGAAGACCGACCATCGCCCTCACCGGCCTCACCACTCTCGCCACCGGCCTGCTGACCGCCCTGGTCAGAGACATCAAACTGCCCCAGGGACAACCCCTGTTCACCCAGCATGTCGCGGAGCCGATGGGAGTGCTGTTCGAGCTGCTCCCTCACCACCGGGTTGGCCGCATGCACGGTGACGCTGGCCTGATCGTTGTGGACTTTCACCTTGACTTCCATTGGCCCCATATCCGGAGGGGTGAGGTGTATTTCGGCAACCGACATATTGCGGGCGGTCAGCCAACTGAGCTTGCCCATGACCTTGTCGCCCCACTCCGCCTGTCCAACCGGCACATCCACCGAGGTGGTGTAGCCCCGGAGCGGAATGTTGCCGTCCGCAGCCAGTTTTCCGGGCTGTGCTGCCTGCTGCGCTGCGGTTTCCATTACACTCTGGAATCTCGGATTGGAGAGCAGACTGGTCGGATCAACGGGGCGGGCGCTCTCAGCGCTTGTCGCACCGGCAAGCAGGTCTGTTAGCTGCATGCCCGGAGCCAGAGCGGTGCTGCCTCCCCCGGCAGTTGTTTGCCCCGGCAGGCCCTTGATCAGTCCGGAAGTGGCCTGAGTTCCTGTGAGCGCCATACTTGAAGCCAGGCTCTCAGGCCCGCCCGTACCGGCTTGGTTGGCGGCTGCAGGATACAGCGACTGAAGATTGGCAAATGTCAGGGGCATCAGCGGTTCGGCAACGACCAGGGCATCGTCTGCCTCAGTATCGCTGGTATTGCTGGTGTCACTGGCCGAGGAAGGACGGGCCGGTGAATCGGAGTCCGCTACCTGCGTTTGGTCAGTGGGCGTATCGTTTTTTTCTGGCCGGGCACTGGAGGCTTCAGCTTTCTCATCAGTCCGGTCGGCTGTCTTGCGTTCCTGCGCGGCATCAGGCTGATCCCGACGTTCGGCGCGCTTGGCATCCATCCGCTTCTGCTCGGCCCTGGACAGCTCGTCAAAACGACTGTCACCGGCCTCCGGGTCCTTCCGGCCCTGCGAATTCGCTGCACCGACCTCTGGCTGACTCGTTTTCGCCGGTGCCTGGGGAAGTATGGTCTGTTGCATGGCAACCTCTTGCCGCTTTAGATCTCAGGTAGCCCCTGTTCGGAGCGTCTTCCTGCGAGCTGCAAAAGCGGTGCCAAACCTTCACACGGGCTGACGTTCAGGCCTCCTGGCCAAAGTTCAGCAAACGCTGGGCTACCTCCGAAAACTCGGCCTCAATCCGTTCAAGCACTGCAGGGGCCTGTTCCAGAGTGGCGTCATTGCCCAGTTGCTCGGCCTCAAAACACAGTCCTCCGAGCCTGGGAGCACCGATATTGATGCAACTGCCCTTGAAGCTGTGCGCGGTCTTGGCGAAGTGCTCAGGGTCAGCCGTTGCCAGCGCATCTCTCAGGTCGTCAATGCGTGAACGGGAGTCTGCCAGGTAGGTCTGGATCAGGACATCAAACTCATCTTCCATCACATCCTGCAGTTCGGCCAGTGCCTCCACGTCAAGATGGGGTTTGTCGTTCATTCGCTATCCTCATTTGTCGCCACTCAGGCGCCAGTGGGTATGGTCGCGTCGGGAAACCACCAATCATAGACGATTTCCACACGATTTCCCCGGCCATGAACCTTCAGATTTCGCGTCATACGCCGGAGGATCTCAAGCCCCCGCCCCGCATATCGGCCGGTCGAAGCCATCTGCTGGTGCGCCACTGTGTCCGAATATTCTGTAAAATCAAAACCATCACCACTGTCTTCACAGACAACGGTAAGGGTACCTCCACCCTCCCTGGGCTGATGCTCAAGAGAAAACCGTACGAAATGCCCATCGGTGTTACCCAGTCTGCGCGTTCGCTCCTGGTAATAACGGCTGAAGCCGCCAGGTGACGTCTTCCACTCAGAGGACAAGGCCAGAACGCCATGTTCAAGGGCATTGTTATAGAGTTCCGACAACAGGGTGTAGACCTCGCCGCTGCGGCTCCTCAGGCCGGGCACTTCCATACAGATATGCAGCATAAGCGGCAGTGGATTGAAGTCTGCCAGGGTCTGTTCCCGCAGCTCATAGACGCAGTGCCAGTCCGCCGGCCCAGTCAGCGCCGATTCCGGAATCTTGTCCGGCATTGCCTCTGGCGCCTCCGCCCGGACCATTTGCAAACAGCAAAGCGTCAGGTCATCGGCCAGCTCTGGCTTTCCGGTATGCTGTTGCATTCTCGCCAGCAGGGCCTCGAACGGCTCCTGCCCTGTTTCCAGCCCGGCCAGCACGCTCAGGACACCTTCCTCGCCCAGACTTTCACCCGCACTGTTGGGTGCTTCGGGGAGCCCGTCGGTCATCATCACCAGCCAGTCGCCCGGTGCAGCGTCCAGCACCGTCATGGAGGCCGAAAACTGGTCCGGCTCCCGGACACCCAGCGGCAGATGCCGGGACGGAATGGCGACACGGTCGCCTCCGGCACGCAACAGCCAGCCATCCGGCAAGCCACCATTCCAGACACGCAGGCTGTTGTGTTTGAAGTCAGCCTCAACCATCAAACCACAACAGAACATGCCTACCGGCAGTATTCGCCGAAGCTTGCGGTTAATTTCCCGGAGGACATCCGGGGCGCCAAAGCCTTTGGCCGCCATCCCGTAGAAGATTTCAGCAACCGGCATGGCGCCAATGGCGGCAGGTAATCCGTGCCCGGTGAAATCACCCAGAAACACCAGAGTGCCGCCCCCGGGGCGCTGAGCCGCAAACAATACATCGCCGTTGAAAACCGAGAGGGGGAATGCATGGTGGCGGATGTTGGGGGCATCCAGACAACCGGTATGGGCAATGTTATCGAACACCCGCCGAGCCGTTCGCTGCTCGTCCAGCATCTGCTGATTCTGGCGCCGAATATGGTCACGCTGGTCCGACAATGCCTGGTGCAACCCCCTCATACGATTAAACGCGTTGATCTTCGCTTCAAGAATCACGCGATTGTAGGGTTTGACGAGAAAGTCGTCGCCGCCGGCTTCAAGACACCGGGCCAGATCGCCCGCCCCCGACAGGGAGGTGAGAAAGATGAGCGGCACCAGGCGCTCGCCTGCCAGAGCCTTGATCTGACGAGCGGCCTCCATTCCGTCCATCCGCGGCATCAGGGCGTCCAGCAACACCAGATCCGGCTGGGTCTCCCGGAACAGATCCACCGCCTCGGTACCGTCTTCGGCTTCAATCACGGTATGGCCCAGGCGGCTTACCAGCCGCGCCAGAATCAACCTGTCGCTGGCACTGTCCTCGGCAAGAAGTACCTTCAAGGGAATCGCCTCAGCGAATGCTGAACAACTGCTCGAAATTGGAGATGGAGAGTATTCTGCGAACATCGCTGTTGCAGTTCTCGATGGAGATGCGGGCGCCATCGCCGCCAGCGTGATCCCTTAACAGAAGCAACATGCCCAGAGCCGAGCTGTCGAGGTAGGTGGTGTCTGAAAGATCAATGACGTAGTGGCTGACGGTGGGTTCGCTATGCTCGTAGGCATCCCGAAAGGATTGATGGGTACTGAAATCAAACCGGCCTTCCACGCAAATCGTAAGTGTCTTGCCGTCATCGCTCCGATGTGTCTCTATAGGCATTCCTGAACCTCCCGGCACATTCCACCAATGACTTTCCTTTGCCGCCGGCCATTGATGGCAAGCTTATCTGGTAAAGGATAGCCAAATAAACGGAAATTGCACCCGGGTTATCTGATACAGATCACCGGGGACTACAATTATCGCTGTCGCCGGGCAAAGGCCCGACCGGCAGCTTCGTCCGCCAGTTTCTGGTCGCTGAGATCCCGCTCCCGCTGTTCCTGTTGGCGGCAGGACTCAATGTATTTTTCCATACCACGGCGACGTTCCCAGGCCTGTTGCCACTCCCGGCGCCTGGCTTCAAACACCTGTTCCGCCTGTTGCAGCTGCCGCTGTTGCTGGGCAATCACCTGGTCCAGCTGGGCGATAAAAGCCTGCCAGGCCTGTAGCCGCGCCACAGGCACAACACCCTGCTGGCTCGCGCGGATCTGGTCACGATACTCCTGCTGATAGCGCTCCAGGTTTTCCACCTGTTCGCGATGCGCCTCCACCTGCTTACGGGCCTCACCAAGGCGTTCCAACGCTTCCTGTTCTTTCCGCTCTTCAAGGGAGAGGACAACTTCAAGCCGTTTCGATCGCAGCATCAGACATTATCCCGATTGCCGGCGGGGTTCGGCACCGCCGTCTTTCTTCGTTCCGGTGAACGTCGTTCAGGCACTACTGCCATCAGTTGCTCAATCGCCTCCGTGAGGGGAGCACTCTCATTCAGCCCCTGCTGCAGAAACTGGCTCATATTACCTATGTGCTGGATGGCAAAGTCAGTCTCCGGGTCGGAACCTTTCACGTAGGCACCCACACTGATCAGATCACGGGCCTGCTGATAACGGGAATAGACCTGTTTGAACCTCTGGGCCCGGGAGAAGTGCTCCGGGTCAGTCACCTGGGGCATCACCCGGCTGATGGAAGCTTCCACATCTATGGCCGGATAGTGGCCTTCTTCCGCCAGCCGCCGGGATAACACGATGTGACCATCAAGGATGGCCCGGGCTGCATCGGCAATCGGATCCTGCTGGTCGTCGCCTTCCGTCAGAACGGTATAAAACGCAGTAATGGAACCACCGCCGGGTCGGCCATTGCCTGTGCGCTCAACCAGTTGCGGCAGCTTGGCAAAAACCGAGGGCGGATAACCCTTGGTCGCCGGTGGTTCGCCTACGGCCAGGGCGATCTCCCGCTGTGCCTGGGCATAGCGGGTGAGAGAATCCATTAAAAGAAGAACGCGCTTACCCTGATCGCGGTAGTATTCGGCAATTCGGGTGGTGAGCATGGCAGCGCGCAGGCGCATCAACGGCGAGTCATCTGCCGGAGCGGCTACAACCACGGAACGAGCCAGGCCTTCATCGCCGAGAATGTCCTCGATGAATTCCTTAACCTCCCGGCCCCGTTCACCAATCAACCCAACCACGGTAATGTCTGCATCCGTGAACCGGGTCATCATTCCCAGCAGCATACTCTTACCGACACCACTGCCGGCAAACAGGCCGAGACGCTGCCCCTGCCCTACGGTCAGCAACGCGTTGATTGCACGGATTCCCACATCCATGGACTGGCGCACCGGAGCCCGGTTCAATGGGTTGATGATGTCGCCGGTCAGCTGCACTCTGGCCTCTGCCTGCAACGGTCCCTTGCCGTCCAGCGGGTCGCCAGCACCATTCACCACTCGCCCCAGCATTTGCGGGCCAACCGGTACCCTGCTGGCCGAGGCCAGAGGAATCACCCGGGCTCCGGGCTTGAGACCTTCGATGGCGGTCAGCGGCATCAGGTAGACCTTATCTTCCTCAAACCCCACCACTTCCGCTTCCACACTGGTGGCGCTATCACCCTGAATCAGACAACGGTCCCCCACCACCATCGGGCAACCCACGCACTCCAGCGTGAGACCCACCATGCGCGTAAGCCGTCCAGACAATTCTGGCGCCGGCTCGTCGCTGATGGCCCCCTGAAGCTGCCGTAACCGTTCAGCCAGGCGTGACGTCATCGTCCCGGCCCTGGTCGTTGAATTCGTCAGACTCGGATTCTGGCGGTGATGTCATGCCCGAATCACTCAGCACATCCCGGTGAAAATCGGTCAGCTCCCCCATACTGGGTGCCAGCTCCTCCTGATCCGGACCGGCAGGCTCCGCCAGCTGTTCTTCCAGCATACCCTGAACCACCCGCTGGAAGCGCTTCTCCACGGTGTAATCCACCAGACTATGGCGCGATTCCACTTTACAACCACCAGGCATGAGAGAGTCGTCCTCAATGAGGACCGCCGGTGATTCCAGGCGCTCTGTGACTTCCCGTACCGGCTCGATATCGTCGGGGTGAATATGAATGCGTAGATTATCGGCGGTAGAGGGCAGTGACGACAGAGCCCGACGCACCACCTGGCGAATCTGGGAGGAATCAATGCTGAGCTCACGGAAGACCACCGCCCGGGCCAACACCGTAGTGAGGTTGACCAGCACCGCTTCCAGCTCGTCTTCATGGCGCTCGATGGGCAACAACAGCTCTCCCATCAGATGCTCCAGCCGTTCCATCCGGGAGGCAACTTCCTGACGCGTCTGCTCCGCTGCCTGCTGCTCGCCCTCGCTCCGCCCCTCCGCCTCGCCTGCGGCGTAGCCATCTTTGTGCCCGTCTGCGCGACCCTGTTCAAAGCCTTCCGCGTAACCGGCCTGCCGGCCCTCCTGAAAACCGTCCTCGCGGGCAGCCTGGCGAATCTCTTCCAGGTCGGCCGCGGTCAGCGGCTTGACTTCCTCTTCCTCGACAACCTGGTTTCCGCGCTCATCAAGCAGAGGCAATTCCCACCGTTCCCAGGCGGTCATCTGTTCTTTCGGTATGCGCTTGCTGTCCTGATCGGAATCTTTCATCACATCATTTCTTCGCCACTACCACCCAGCGAGATCTCGCCGGCTTCAGCCATACGGCGAGCAACGGTGATAATGTCTTTCTGGGCCGCTTCGACTTCGCTGACCTTGACCGGCCCCTTGGCTTCCAGATCATCCTGCAGCAACTCCGCAGCACGCTTGGACATGTTCTTGAAGATCTTCTCCTTGACGGCTTCGTCGGCACCTTTGAGCGCAACCACCAGCACCTCGGAGGACACCTCTCGAAGCAGCGCCTGAATACCCCGATCATCGATATCCTTGAGGTTATCAAACACGAACATGAGGTCTTCAATGGTGGACGCCAGATCAGGATCCATGTCTTTGATGGAATCCATCAACGAGCCCTCAATCCCGCGATCCATGAAGTTCATGATATCGGCCGCTCGCTTCACACCACCAATCCGACTGGTCTGGGAGGCCGCGCCACCGGAGAACTGCTTCTCAAGGATGTCGTTCAGTTCCTGCAGGGCCTGTGGCTGAATGCTTTCCAGCGACGCCACCCGCATCATCACATCCAGTCGCACTTTTTCATCAAGTGTGCCAAGAATTTCAGCGGCCTGGTCCGGGTCTAGGTAGGAGATAACAATGGCCTGAATCTGGGGATGCTCGTAACGGATAATATCGCCCACAGCCCGGGGCTCCATCCACTTAAGAGTATCCAGGCCGGTGGTATTGCCGCCAATCAGGATTCGGTCAATCAGGCTCGCGGCCTTGTCATCACCCAGCGCCTGGGTGAGCATCGCCCGGATATAATCGTCATTACCAACCCCCAAACCGGTCTGGCCGCCGACAGCGTCCACAAACTGGTTAAGCACGTAGGTGACGTCGTCCTTGCTGACGTCTTTCATCTGCGCCATGGCGACGCCAACCCGCTGAACCTCTTTCGGCCCCATGTGCTTGAGCACCTCAGCAGCGTCCGCTTCACCCAGAGACATCAGCAGGATCGCTGCCTGCTCCACTCGCGGAATCTTGCGCTGCGGCTTTTTCGGGGCATCCCCCTGCAACTGGCCGTTTTCTTCAGTCATCGACGTTCACCCACTGGCGCATAACCTGTGCAACCCTGGCGGGATCTTCCGCAATCAGGCCTTTGAGTGCATTCAACTGTCTATCATAGCTGTCTGTGGCGCCCGGCAAAAGCAGGTCATCCTGAGACGACATGGCATCGCGTAGTGCCTGCCCGCCTTCGATATCAGCAAGGCCACCATACTCCCCCTCTTCTCCGCCTTCACCACGCTCGCGGCGGCCGCCACCGGACAGCGTCTTCAGGGTGGGGCGCAGCAAGCCAAGAACCAGAATCAGAATGACCAGTCCTGCCAATACCTGCTTCATCAAATCCCAGAACCAGGGCTGCTCCCAGAAGCCCGGAGCTTCAAACTCCACCGCTTCCTCTGGGGCAAACGCCGTATTCATGACGGTAACGCTGTCTCCGCGGGGCGCGGAATAGCCAACCGCATCACGCACCAGCATGCTCAGCCGTTGCAGTTCGGCCTCTGGCCAGGGTTGATAGCTCACCTCGCCGGTTTCCGGGTCGACCACTTTCATGTCATCCACGGCAAGGGCCACGGTCACCCGCTTGACCGCACCCAGCTCCTGACGGGTGTAGCTGACGGTACGATCCAGTTCATAGTTCCGGGTGGATTCACTCCGGACATTCACCGGCGGAGCTGCAGGAGCGCCATCTTCCCCTGGGGCGGCAGTGGCCTGCTCCGGAACCGTCGCAGCCCCTGGCGGCTGATTGGCCAGCGCACCGGGAATGCCACCCTGGGCTCCCGCCACACGCTGCTCAGACAACTCGCGCTCACTGCGCACCGCCTGTTGCTCCGGATTGTATAACTCCTCGGCACGCTCGACCGCAGAGAAGTCGAGGTCGGCGGTGACTTCCGCGCGGTAACGCCCTTCCCCGACAATCGGGCCAATCAATGAGGCGACACGGCGGGTCAGCCGCTCTTCAACCCTGGACGTGTATTCATACTGGTCTTTCATCCGGTCTGTTTCGGCCTGAACCTCATCGCCCGTCAACAGATTGCCGTTCTGGTCAACCACGGTCACCTGATCCCGGTTCATCATCGGAATGCTGCCGGCCACCAGGTTGACGATGGCCCGAATCTGTTCAGGCTCAGGGCGACGGCCCGCAAACACTTCAAGGAATACCGAGGCGGTCGGTTCACGGGCATCCCGGATAAACACCGAACGCTCGGGAATGGCCAGGTGCACCCGGGCATTTCGAACACCACGCATGGCGGCGATGGTCCGGGCCAGTTCGCCCTCCAGTCCGCGCCGGTAGCTGATGGTTTCCATGAACTGGGACGTTCCCAGACCACGTTCCTGGTCCAGCAACTCATAACCCATGGTCTTCTGGTCGGTTACGCCTTCAGCAGCAAGCTTGAGGCGCGCGCTATAGACCTGTTCAGACGGCACCAGCAATGCTCCGGTGCGGGGGTCCATCTTGTAATCGATACCATTGCTGTCGAGGATGGTGGTCACGTCCTGCGGGTTGTAGGCAGACAGATCCCCCACCACCGGCTGGTAATTGGGCTCCTGAGCCCAGAGCACCACAGCCACACCCAGTGCCACACTGGCGGCCAGCCCCACCATAAGCCCGACCTGGCGGAGCAGATTCAATCGGTTGAACCCGAGCAAAAGATTGCTACGGCTCTCAGGAGTATCACTCTCCTGGGTAGCCGGCAGGTCAGAGGCGGCGGTTTCCGCGGGTACGCTTGCCATGCTGTTGCTCCGTTATCAGATCGGCATATTCATGATGTCTTCATAGGCGCGCACGACCCGGTTACGCACCTGGGTCAGAGCCTCGAAAGACACGGAAGATTTCTGGGCAGCAATCATTACCCGGGTAATGTCCACGTTTGGATCGCCCATTTCGTAGGCCGTCCTGAGTTCACTGGCCTGACTCTGGACCTCGTGTACATTGTTGACGGCCTTGCCCAGCATATCGCTGAAGCTGGGAACTTCCTGGGTTTCCTGAACCTGTCGTGGGCCATCGATGCGGCCACGTACGGACTGATCCTGTTCAATCCTCTGGTTCTGCATCATCTGGGTACGCAGATTCCGGATCTCAGACAGAACATTGTTTATGTCGGCACGTTGAACCATCACACTCTCCCGGCGGCCCCGTCGGGCCTGTACTTGTTGCTGACTCAAATGAACTGAAAGCAAGCAACAGGCCAGAAACAATTAAACCATTTATTTCAACGGGTTAATAAATCATTTTACAGTGGAAGGCGTCTACGTGACAAAGAATTGACAGGAGTGAAACCAGACCGAAAAAGAAGACCAGGCAGGCGGGTAAAAAAACGGCACCCCGAAGGGTGCCCGAAGGAGTATCAGGTCGACAACAAAGGCCCTGACTCAGGCCATGGCCAGCTCCGCATCAAGATCGATACCGGCATCTCGCATCTGGGCCAGTTTGTAACGAAGCGTTCGCGGGCTGATGCCCAACTGCTCCGCTGCCCGGTTGCGCCTGCCACGCTCTTTCTTGAGGGTCTGGATAATAATACGGAACTCCTGTTGGCGCAGATCATCTCCGAGTGAGCCAATCGCCTCATCAGCCGCTGAATCCGCTTCCAGCCCCGCCTCGGGGTCTGGCAAGTCGGCCGCTGGGACCTCAATGGATCTGGCGGAAATGGCCGGCTCGGCGGGTGCAGCAAAGTCAGCGGCACCGGTAATCCCAAGCTCCAGACAAAGATCGCCGGCGTGGATTACATTACCCTGATGCAACACCAGCGCCCGCTGAATGGCATTGTCCAGTTCCCGGACATTACCCGGCCAGGCATGAGCCATCAGTGCCTTACGGGCATCCTCGGCCAGGGTGATGCCGGTCAGCTTCATCTTGCGGCAATGTTTTTTCAGCAGTGAGCGGGCCAGGGGCAGAATATCCAGCGGCCGCTCCCGCAGGGGCTGCCACCGCATCGGGAACACCGTCAATCGATAATAAAGGTCTTCGCGGAACTTGCCCTCGCGCACGTAGTCCGCCAGATCACGGTTTGTGGTCGCCAGCACACGAACATCCAGCTGAATGGTCTTGCGACCACCGACGCGCTCCACTTCCCGCTCCTGCAACACTCGCAGCAGCTTGGACTGCAAACCAAGATCCATTTCGGAAATCTCGTCCAACAGGATGGTTCCGCCATTGGCCTGCTCGAATTTACCTGGGGAGGCTGCAACGGCACCCGTGAATGCACCTTTCTCGTGACCGAACAGTATGGCCTCCAGCATATTCTCCGGAATAGCGGCACAGTTGATCGCGACAAACGGCTCATCCGCTCGGGGTGACTGCTGATGGATATAGCGGGCCAACACTTCTTTACCGGTACCACTCTCACCGGAAATCATCACTGTGGAATCACTGGCCGCCACTTTCGCGGCCAACTGGAACATGCGTTTGCTGACAGGATCCTCAGCCACCGGCTCATCGCCAGCCTTCTGGCGGCTTCCGCCCACGACCCGACTGACCGCTTCCACCAGAACCTGAGGCTCAAACGGCTTGACCAGATAATCGATGGCACCGGATTGCATGGCAGACACCGCGTGGCTGATCTGGCCGTACGCGGTAATCAGCATCATGGGCAGCCCCGGATACAAGCGCTGAACTTCCGCCAACAACTCATGGCCGGACATGCCGGGCATATTGACATCGCTGACCACCATATCGACCGGCGCCCGGGCCAGGCTTGCCAGCGCATCTTCAGCGCTGGCCGCTTCCCGCACCTGGAATTTCGCCAGTTCCAGCGTCGTTACCAAAGCTTCGCGCAGGTCGTGGTCATCTTCCACAATCAGAATCTGGGCCTTTGCCATGCTATGCACCTCCAACCTGTTCTTTAAAACCGGGCTGTCAGAATAGGCAGCCGAACTATCGCGTCGGCGCCTTGCTGTCCGGGGGATGAAATCGAAAACTCGCCCTGATGGGCCTTGACCACAGCCTGCACCACGGCCAGCCCGAGGCCGGTGCCATGGGACTTGGTGGTGTAGAAGGCTTCCATAATCCGACCTGCCTCACCAGGCTCGAACCCAGGTCCATTATCGGAAACCCGGATTTCCAGGCGGCCAGAGGTAGCGGAAACGACGATTGAAACGTCGGCTGCCCCCGCCTCCAGACTGTTATTCACAAGATTGGTACAGGCGCCGACCAGGGCATCGCGATTGCACATCAGCCGGCAAGGCGTCTGCACCTGGTTGTCCAGGGTCACCTGCACGCCTGGCGCAAGCTTGAGTCCATCAACAGCAGACTCGAGCGCTTCCACCAGGCGCGACGAATCCAGCTCTTCCGCCAGTCGGGTTTCACCGCGGGCGAAGATCAACATGTCGCGAACCTGCTGTTCCAGATGGGTCAGGCGGGACATCAGCCGGGAAGCGCAACGTTGACGTAGCTCCTCATCGAGATCCGGCTGGCTCAGATGACCACCATAGAGAATGGCGGCGGACAGCGGTGTGCGAATCTGGTGGGCCAGGGACGCAACCATCTTACCCATGGCAGAGAGGCGCTGGGCATGAGCCAGTTGCGACTGGAGCTGGCGCGTTTCAGTCAGATCGGTCAGCAGGATCAACTGACCCGGCTGATTCTCCATGGTACGGATCTCAATGCTGACCCGGCGACCATCCTTCAGGGACACCTCATGGCCATCGTCGTTACGGGGCGCGAAACAGCGGCGGATAACGTCAATCCAGCGCTCGCCCTCAAGCGGCTCGCCGAGCAAGGCAATGGCGGCCGGGTTGTTCTGGCTGACAGTGCCATGCTTGTCCAGCACCACCACACCCGCAGGCAGGGCATTGAGCAAGGTAGACAGGCGATCTGCCAGCTGCTCTTTCTGCTCCAGCTCCTGCTGGCGCTGCCGCGATTCATAAGACAGCTCACCCGACAGCTGGTTCACCCGAGACTCGAGTGTGCGATAGGAATCGGTAATCTGCCGAGACATGCGATTGAACAGTTCCAGCGCAGAATCTACAGCCTCATCGTCCTGCTGCGGAAACAGTGCTGTCACCTTGTCGTTGACATCAGCCGCAGCGTTGGCATCCGGCTGGTGGCGGGACTCCATAACGACATGTGCGTGGCTCATAACCTTTCCCCCTGACAGGCCCGGCGGGGCCATCAATACTTTTGTTCGGAAAGGTTAAAGCTAACAGCGTGCCAATTAGTATTTATTGTTTATTTTCAAACAGTAACGAAATCAACGATACCCAGGGTGACGAATTACCGTCGGCCAGAAACAACAATGGCGTCGCAGGTTACAAACCTTTGACGCCACCTTTTACCGGCAACCCCGGTGTCATCAGGCTTCTTCTGAGTCGTCCCTCAGACCATACTTTCGCACTTTCTCCACCAGCGTCGTGCGCCGTATCCGCAGCTTCTCGGCAGCGCGGGCTACTACGCCGCTGGCTTCATCAAGAGCCTGCTGAATCAACTGCTTTTCAAGATTGGAGAGATAATCCTTCAGATCAATGCCGTTCACCGGCAGCAACGCTGGCGCATCCAGCCCCACCAGGCCTGGTATGGAAGAGGGCATACCGGAATCCTCTACCGGGCGATTCTCGTCATAATCATCCACATAGCGGAACTTCTTCGGCAATTCCTGCACTCCGATCACGCCATAGGGATGCATGATGGCAAGACGCTCCACCAGGTTAGCCAGCTCACGGACATTGCCCGGCCAATCATGACGACACAGGCTCATGATGGCCGCCGAGTTCATCCGCAATGAACCACGCTTCTCTTTTTCCATCCGGGAAATCAGCTCGTTGATCAACAGTGGAATGTCTTCGACTCGCTCCCGGAGTGCCGGCATTTCGATGGGGAACACGTTCAGCCGGTAGTACAGATCCTCCCGGAAATCACCGGATTCAATCATGTCCTCAAGATGCTTGTGGGTCGCCGCAATCACCCGTACGTCAGCGGTCTGGGTGCGGTTACTGCCCACTTTTTCAAAGGTGCGCTCTTGCAGAACCCGCAGTATCTTCACCTGCATGTTCAGGGGCATATCGCCAATTTCATCCAGGAACAAGGTTCCGCCTTCCGCCATCTCAAAGCGCCCTACCCTCGCCGTAATGGCACCGGTAAACGCGCCTTTCTCATGGCCAAAGAGCTCGCTTTCCAGCAGCTCTGCCGGAATGGCACCACAGTTCACCGGCACAAAGGGCTTATCGCGGCGGGAAGAATGGTAATGCAGATTGCGAGCAACCACTTCCTTCCCAGTACCGGACTCTCCGGTAATCAGCACGCTCACATCCTTGTCGGCCACCTGCTCCATCAACTGGCGCACTTGCTGGACTTTACGACTGGTTCCCACAAGGCTGCGGAACAGCTGCACACCACGCTGCTGGCCGCGCTGCTGGTTGCGGCTGAACTGGTCCCGATAGATCTGTGCGCGGTACAGGGAATCCACGAACTTGGTGTAGTTCAGCGGCCATTCCATCCGCGCAATCACTCGTGCCGCATCGTCCTCTGACAAACCCTTGAGCTCAGGGTCGCCAACCAGCAACACTGGCACACCCGTCATGGCCCGGCATACCTGCTCTATGGCGGAACAGGCGCCGGATTCGGTGCCGTTGACGACCGCCACTGAAACACTATCCCAGGCCTGATCATCGTCACTCGCCAAAAGCGCCAAAGCCTCGTCGCCGGAAATCACCTGCTCTTCACCGACAAACTCCAGAATGGTGACCAGATCTCGTCGCCTGGTTTCATCCTCACTCAGCACCAGCACTTTGTTATTTTTGGACATTCACAGGAATCTCTTCATGGATTTGTGCGGTATTTAAGACCGTATGCCGGCCCGAGTCAATTTTATGACGCTATCTTTGACGATTCGAGGAGACGTTCTGATAGGTTTTGGCGGCGTTACGGTTCTGGCTGACCCCCTTCAATGAGGCTTTCGCCTCGTCGCGGGCCTTCACAGCGGCGGCATCGGCCTCGGCCACAAAACGATTCAGCGCTTCCAGTCGCTCTCGCACCAGTGTGGCATCAAGTCGGCCCTGCTCGAGCTCAGCCATCAACGGTTCCACCGTCGGTCGAACCCGAGCATTAAGCTGGCCCAATCGTTCCCAATCCTGGTTGTCCAGGGCCAGGGTTAATTCGTCTTGAAGCTGATCCAGATCGGAAAGGAGGTTTTCAGGGTTGGCCATCAGCAATCTCCGTGGTCTGCGGGACAGACTGGCCAACGAAAGGGCACCACCGGAAGCGATGGCGCCCCGCAAGCGGACGGTTAACGCCGTGCAGCGCGACGGGCCGCAGAGGCGGTAAACTCGTTACCACGATACCCCGGCGCGAAATCATAGGCGGGGTAACCATTGTCCAGACCATCAATGTAATAACGGTTTGCCTTCAGATCATACGTCATTTCCATGGTGGTCCAGAAGACCGGCTCGCTGTAGTAGCTGATATTGTGAGCCTCGGAAACGCGCCATAGCTCGCCTTTCTCGTTGTACTCCTCAGAGACCAGAATCTGCCAGCTATCTTCGTCAATGTAGAACACACGGCGCTCGTAAATATGGCCAATACCGGTACGACGCTTGGCCTCTACCACCCACACCCGATGCAGCTCATAGCGAGCAAGACTCTGGTTGATGTGGTTGGGGCGGATGACATCCTCAGGGCGAACACTGGAATCGTGAAGCTTGTATCCGTTGTAGGGAACCAGCAGCTCCCGTTTACCTTTGAGTTCCCAGTCATACTGGTTTGGAGCGCCGTTATACATATCTTTCTGGTCTACCGAACGCAGAGAGGACGAATTCGGCAGGTCTGTCTCGTAGGCCAGGTTCGGAGAACGGCGCAGGCGTCGGGAACCGGCGTCATAACGCCATGCAAGGCGAGGTGAACGAACCTGGTCCAGAGTCTCGTGCACCAGGGTGATGGTGCCCGCCAGCGTGGTCGGGGCGATCGTCTCTGTTTTCAGGTAGAAGATCTTGTTGTCGATATCGGCAAGATCCGCGCCTACCTGACTGTACGCGAAGAAATAATCGTAGTGGTTGACCACCGGGTTGAAAGAACCGTCTTCCTGAGGAGTGGCTGAAGCACTTCGGAAGGACACTTCCTCACCGCGATACCGGAGAATGTGGTTCCAGATCGCTTCCAGACCATTCTTCGGAATGGGGAACGGGCTGGTCATGATGGTGTCTCTTACCCCGTTACCATTATCCAAAAGCTCGGCGGTCAGGGCATTCTGGCGAAACTTCTCGTATACATGTTCGGGAAACGCCGCTGTCCGACGTGTTTCATACACCGGCATGAAAAATGCCGGGCCATATTGCTCCAGCATCCGGATGTGGCCGTCCGACAACTTATCCCGGTAAAGATCAAGGTTATCCCCCGTCACCACATACAGGGCGTCATCGCCAGGGAACGGATTGATTTCTACAGACCCCTCGCGCCAATTCGCCGGTGGCGTGGCAAGCCCGCCATCCCAGGCTGGAATGGTGCCCGCCGCGTTGCCCGCGCGCTCGGCACCAACCGGTGTCAGCTCATTGTTCAGGCGCGCGGCTTCAGCCTGTGTTACCTTTGCCAGCAGCGGACTGGACGCCCCCATAACAGCAACTGCGATGGCAGCAATAAATCGGTTTCGCATCCTCAACCTCCAGCGTGAGTCACATGAGTGGTCAATACTCACCCAATTTGACGCTCTTTGTGCCAGTTTCAAACGCCCGTTTCAAGTGGTTGTTTGTAGTTTCTTGTGACAAGAGCATTTCCACAAAGCGGATAGAGCGAGAAATAAACAGCCAAAAATGATAAACTCCCAAAGTTTTACCGGCCCTGTTTCTCTGGTTTTTCGTTCGCAGGTTTCCTCATGGCATCACAATGGCACACCCTGGTTTCGCAAAAGCTGTTTCTGGCCAAAACGTTACTAGTCCGGGTTGAACAAGACGAAGCGGCGACTGCGCCAGAACGAGAAGCCCAACTGCAAGGTGCCATTGAGTTGTTGCTGCGGGCTCGCGGACTCCTGCTGGTAATGATTGCCCGATGTCACCAGAACAAGGTCGACAGACCGGCCTCCATTGACGAGCTGGAGGCGCTGTTTCCCTATGCGATTGCGGAAGGCGGGATGTTGAAGGAACTGGCTGAAACACCAGGCAGCTGGTGGCAACAGCTGAATCAGTTGGAGGCTGCCGCTGGAGAACCGCCCAAGACACGGAAAACCGTGACGGAAGAAAACATCATTGCGGTTTCGGCGGATCAGGGGCCAGATCGGTCCATTCAGGCTCTGAACAAGATACTGGCTGCCATGACCGTATTGACCAGAGAGATAGACGAGCAACACAGCGAGTGGTAATCCGCCTGCCGGAGCCAATCCATTAACATACGCTGACAGCAGATATAGGTTGAATGAATGTCACCTTCGTTTTTTGAAATTGTACAACTCGCCGACGGCGACTACGCGCTTCGCCGGATTGATGACGACGCAGCTCCACTTGTGCGCATCTCATTCTCTGACGAGGCCAGAGAAATGCTGGAAGACCGGGACATGAACGTCGCCAAGGCGATGATTGCCGCTGGCATCGAGGCCGCTGGCAACATCAGCCACGACATTGACTGGGAAGAGGACGAAGGCGAGTTCGCCGACAATCAGCCCCACTACACCTTGCATTGAGCACCCGTTATCTCTGGCGCAACACCACACCGTGGCTATTACCCTTGGCAGATGCCTTTTGCAAGGTTTCCAGCGCTGCACGGCCCAGCTTGTGAGTCCAGAGCACAACGGCATGGCAGGTGCCTGCGCCCAGCGCTCGCTCAGCCAACTCTTGTGCCGGGAATTCTGCCGTTGACCGCAACACAAGAATCTCACTGGCCACAATGCCGTGCATTTTCTGCCACTTGGCCACCAGGGACTGGGGAGGATCAATCCACGCCAGCCAACGTTTCTCCTGGTTGAGTTGTGTGAGCATTGGCAGCAGCAACTGGAAATTCTCCACCTGCTCCTCCGGAAGAATAATCTCGGTAACATTGCCACCGAAGCCAGACGCTGAACGTCGCTCCGAACCGGACGCTGCTGCCCTGGCCGCCGGTGCCCTTTGGCCAGAGGAAACCGCGCCAGCCGCAACAACAGCTGCCGGCTGAAATGCCATGTTCTGAGTGAAGCTCAACTGTTCCATTACTCACCTACCTGCGCCATGCGCTGCCGAATACGGTATTCAGTGAAGATCGGAGCGGCGGATAACGCCTACGCCGAGACCTTCAATAAACAATTCCTGCTCCGCGAGATCGACTTCAATCGGAGCAAACTCCTCATTCTCTGCAATCAGCCAGACCTTGTTGCCTTCCCTGCGGAAACGCTTGACGGTGACCTCCTCTCCGACACGAGCGACAACAATCTGACCGTTATGGACATCCTGGGTACTGTGCACCGCCAGTAAGTCACCATCCAGAATCCCGATGTCTTTCATGCTCATCCCCCGTACCCGCAAAAGGTAATCTGCTGAAGGAGAGAAGAAGCCCGGCTGCAGCGTGCAGTGATCTTCAATATGTTCCTGCGCCAGAATCGGGCTGCCGGCGGCAACCTGCCCGATGACAGGGAGGCCCAGATCCTCTTCGGCCTCCGGCAAGCGAATGCCCCGGCTGGCCCCCGGGACCATCTCTATGGCGCCCTTCCTTGCCAGAGCCCTCAGATGTTCTTCCGCCGCGTTGGCGGAACGGAATCCCAGCTCTGCGGCAATTTCAGCCCTGGTGGGCGGGTAGCCGGTTTCATCCACGTAACGTCGGATAATGTCCAGCACCTGGGATTGTCTTGCGGTCAGTTTCATCAGTCGGGCTCCGGAATTTCGATCCTGTTTTTTTATACAGTGAACTGACTATATACAGTGTTTTATCCAGTGTAAAGCCCTCTACGTTTCGTTTCCTTCCTGTAACGGGCGACCAACAGCCTGTATGTTATGGTGACGCAAACCAGACACAGGGAAGCCACACACAACCATGACCGCACACGACCGCTGCAAGATGCCGGAACAAACGACAAACCGGGACGGCCAGGAACGAAAAGTCGGGGTTGAGATTGAACTGTCCGGCCTGACCTACGAGGCCCTGGTCCAGCATGCCGCCCGATTGCTTGGGGGCGAGCCGGAGCTGACATCCCGTTATGTCACCCGACTGGATACGGACGCCGGAGCATTCACCATTGAGCTGGACTCTGATCCTATCAAAGACCTGGATCTTGCCGACGAGCGGCTCCCGGAATCCATTCGGGAACTCGGCAACCACGCCATGGACGTCATTGATTTTGCCGCCGAGAAGATTGTGCCGTTAGAGATTGTGGGGCCACCGCTCGCAATGTCGGCTCTGGGCATGATCGAAAATCTGGTAGACGAACTGCGAGACCTGGGTGCTGAAGGCAGCCGGGAGGCCATCTATTTTGCGTTCGGGCTTCAACTTAACCCGGAACTGCCCGATCTTGAACCAGAGACCCTGGTACGTTACCTGCAGGCGTTCGCACTGCTGTATGACTGGCTCAAGTCCCGGCATCAGCTGGATATCAGCCGGAAGTTCACCACCTACATCGAGCCCTGGAGCAGCCGCTACACAGACAAGCTGATGGCGGACGATTACCGTCCTGACCTGGACACACTGATGAGGGACTATCTGCACTACAACCCTACCCGGAACAAGGCATTGGATCTTCTGCCACTGTTCGCTCATCTGAACGAATCGCTGTTGTCCGAATACGTTCAGGACCCCAGGATCAAAAGTCGTCCTACTCTGCACTACCGGCTGCCGGATTGTGATATCGACAATCCCAATTGGCACTTCTCCACAGTCTGGAACGATTGGGTAGTGCTGGAGCAGCTTGCCAACAACCGTCAGGATCTTGATGCCCTGCGGGGCGAATTCCACGACTCCCGGAAGTTCAGCTTCCGCAATCTCACCCGCTCCTGGCGTGAGACCACCGATGAATGGCTGCATCAGCACGGTTATGTCTGACTGGGAAAGCGAAACGGACATCCCCGGCCTCACCATCGGCATCAGTGGCCCGGCCCGGCGAAGTATGGCCCATCGGCTGATCAGCCTGGGCCTGCGCCTGCATGGCGCCAGAACACACTACATCCGCCCGGGCGACCGTACCAACGTCGAACTACTGGACGGGCTGGTACTCTCGGGCGGCACCCACGTGCATCCGGGCCGCTATGGTCAACAACCCCAGGTGACGGCCAGGTATGACCTGAAACGGGATGCTACCGACACCGAGCTTCTCCGCCAGGCGGAGGCGATTAACATTCCGGTGCTGGGTATCTGCCGCGGTGCACAGTTTATCAACGTCTTTCACGGCGGGTCCCTGTGCCAGAACGTTACCCCGTTGCGGGTACATACCCGACATCGACCTTTGTTATTACCCCTCCAAACGGTTCGCCTGGTCCGGGACAGCCGTCTGGGAGGCCTGATGTACAGCCACGTGATTGGCGCCAACCGCATTCACAGCCAGGCCATCAAGCGCCTTGGACAGAATCTCAGAGTGACGGCCGTGGACAACGACCTGTTTGTGCAGGCCATCGAAAACACCGGCCGACAATGGTTGATGGGAGTGCAATGGCACCCCGAATACCTGCTTTACCACACCGGGCACCGTCGCATCTTCAGCCACTTTGTGCACGCTGCCCGGGCCCGGAAACTGGAACGACTGGATAACCGGGAAGGCCAGGAGTTCCACTCATAAGGAGAATGACCATGATCAAACGTCGACTGCCACTTGCGCTCGCCGCCGCCGTCACCGTAATACCCGCGGCAGCCAGTGCCGGAGAAGTGAGCCTGAGTGGCGAAGGTATTGTTCGTTACGAACCAGACAGCGCCAGACTACAGTTCTCGGTCACGGCCGAGCACCCGGATGCCGCAAAGGCCTCTGAACAGGTGTCCGACACCATGGACGAGTGGCGCCAGGCCATTGCGGCCTATCGTAATGAGCTGGACGACTATTCTGATGCCGATCTCAGCGTTTACACTCGCATGCTTCCTGTACGGGAACAAGGCCAGGATCCGAAGCGAGTATCGGTGGCAAGCCAGACCGTCAGCTTCTCGATCAACGATCTGGATCTGCTGAATCCGTTGATTGGTGAAGCCAACAAGCTGGGGCTGCAATATCATCTTGGCAGCCACCAGTTTTTCCACTCAGACGAGCAGGGGCTGGAACGCGAGGCTCTGGCAAGGGCCATCGCCGATGCCAGAAGCCGCTGCGAGTTTGTCGCCAAGCAACTCGAGCAACGTTGTGGCGAAGTGGTCAGTCTGAATGTGAATGGCGGCCATCGTCCGGTACCGATGATGCAAGCGGAATCGAAAATGGTCGGTGACGCCGTTTCAAGCGTGGGCCCCAGGGAAATCCAGGCCACCGTCAGCGCCACCTTCGAGCTGGACTGACCTGGCCACTCAGAAGTTCCGTGTATAGAAAATATCCAGTGAGGCCGCCAGACCACTGGCGGCCTCCAGATAGAAGTAGCGGCCCAAATCGTAGCGCAGGGCTACCGTGGTAATGGGTTCAAATATGCCAACACCATAACGGAGGCTTAGTTCGTCTGTGATATAGCCGCTCGCCACCACGGAGGCCTGCTCCCCTGAACCCTCCGCCTCCAATGTCAGGTTACGGATACCCAGCTCGTTTCCAATACCTTGTGTGATCTTGCTGGCCTGGGTAAGACCCAGTGACAACGCAGCCCGGCTCATCTGCCCCTCATCCCCCTGGCCCCGGGGCGGACGGCCAAGAATAACGTACGACAAGGCATCACTCTGCGGCATCGACGGTTCCGAGAACACTTCCGTTTCCGGCTCATCCACCGGGCCGGATAACCGGATCCCGGCAACCACCGTATCAACTTCACGGACTGCCTCAATGTCCAAATAGGGTCGGGTCAGCGCACCTACAAAGAGAATCCGTGCCCGGCGCAGGTCCAGTTCCTGGCCAAAGGCTTCATAGCGACCATTCACTAACTGCAGCGCACCCCGCGTATCCATGTTGTTGCCAATGCGCAACGTGCCTTCGAGGTTGCCGGTGACACCAAACGCGGCAAACGACACCTCATCCTCACCGACCACCACCGTCACATCCATCAGCATCGACCGAATGGCAGGTTCTTCCCGTTCGACACCCACGATGACTTCATCCTCGGAAACCGATACCGCCGATGGGGGAACGCTCTGGATTTCGATTTCGCCTCTGGGCACCTCAACGCGGCCGGAGACCGACAGCTCTCCAGATTTGAAGGCAATATCCAGATCCGGCGCCACCTCCAACCGGGCATAAGGTTCCAGCGTCACCGGCAGCCGTTCGCCTTTCAGGTTGATCGCGACTTGCGGCGACTGTGCCCACTCCAAGCTCCCGGAGACCTGGCCCTTACTGCGATCATTGCTTTTCCAGCGCCCGCTGATATCGGCCGACTGCCCCCTAAACTCAAGCACTACAAGCAATTCCTCCAGTGGCAGGGGAAGGCCAGGATCAAACACTCGCCCTTCACTAAGCACCAGCTCGCCGGTGACGTCAGGCTTCATCAAGGGACCGTTCAAACGACCACTGCCATTAACCCGCCCCTGAATGTCTTCAATACCGGTAAATGCCGAGAGGAAGGCAAGATTAAGGGCCTGGAGCCGGAATTCACCATCAACCGTGCGGTCACTGGCCAGAGGATCCACAGCAAGATCCAGGTCAAACTGGCCAAGTTCCGGGCCGCTGAAATCCAGGCTGACATTGGCCTCATCCGGTTTAAGATTAGCCTCAACCACTAGCTGGTCATGAGTGATGGGCTGCCAGTCGTCCAGCACCAGAACCCCGAACTCGCCGGCGCCAGCATCAATCCGGATAGTGCCATCAGGACCCGCATCCGTGAGTGCTACGGCAATGTCGGCGTCTATAGTCGATTGCCACCGAAAAGTCTCTGGAAACAACGGTGCCAAAGCACTGGCCGGGAAACCTCGCACTTCATAAGCAATGCGGGAGTCTGGCCACAGTCTCTGGTCAGCCGCACAGACCGAGCTTTGCTGCCAGCGCCAGCAGTGACTGCCAAGTTCAAGAGTCCCGGCCACGTAGGTGAGATCCGCTCTCGTATCCAGCTGCCAGATCTGCCCTGGCTCTGGTACGGAAATCCGACCCCGGGTCAGCTGTCCGCGCCAATCCGGTAGTTTCTCTCCCAGCCCGCCCGCGAATTCCAGCTCAACCGAAGCTTCAGGATGATCGACTTGCAAAGCCAGGGTGTGGCGCTCCCGGGTGCCGCTGAGGGACGCTACAACCTTGTCGAGTTCCTGGCCAGCGAGACGCAGCTCAGTGCCCGACAGATCAAGGTCCAGCACCCCGTCACTATCAAGTCCCGCCTCAAGCTGCGCCTCGGTAACCAGGAATTGATCCTGCCAGGCCAGATTGCCCGCCGTCAGTGAGAGCTCAGCTTCCGGAGCTTCCGGCGAGCCAGCCAGCCGAAGCCGTCCGGCAGCCTCCCCACCCAGACCAGCCAACAGTTGTTGCGGTGCGGCAAGATCAAAGCGCAGGTCGCCCGCCAGAGATTCGCCATACCGTCCACTGCCCTCAAGCCGGTTATCCCCGACGGACAGGTTGAAGTTTTGCACAACCCAGTCTCGCCCCTGGGTGGACAAGGTTCCTTTTGCCTGTGCCGGCTGCTGCCGCCATTGGCCGCTGAGATCCAGATCTGCGAATAATTCGGGCAGCGCCCCCTCCCGCAACTGGCCTCGGGTAGCCGCCGTTCCATTCAAACGCGCTTCCAGTTGCGGCACCCAAAAGCCCGGATTGAATCGATCGAGCTCAAACTGCGCCTCCCAGCTCAGCGGCCCGGAAAACACCAGTTCTGCCTGTCCGGAAAGCGCGCCGGCACCGGTGGTCATGTCCAGCTGGCTAAGGCTCACCGATTGCAGATCCCCTATCAGCCGGGATGTCAGTTCGGCTTCACCCAGGGGCCCCGCCACTGAAGCATCCAGCGCTGCCTGATAACGACCATTACCATACTGAACCTGGCCATCCAGACGTTTCAGCACAACCGGTGGCGGCTCCAGGCCCGGAATCAGGCCGTACCAGGGAAACTCCTCCAGGGTTATGTCTGCGCTGGCATCAATACCGTCACGCCAGGATACCTTGCCGTTCGCACCGAAGCGGCCATCGGAATTGCCCTCCCGATCCCGCGCGATCATCGTAACCTCGACGCCGGAAGCACCTTGGAGGGTCACCAGGCCCTGAACTGACGCCTCCACTGGCCCGGTGGACGCCGGGAGCATCGCCCGGGTTCGGGTATCGAAGCCCCGAGCCAGGCTACCATCGAGTTCCAGCCGCCATTGGTCCAGCGTCAGGGTTTCGGGCACGGCGCTGTGCGGCCGAAATTCCGGCGACTGAAGCTTCAGGGTAGCCGGCAAATCGGCATCAAGCGGATCCATCTCCCCCTCAAGGCGGGCGTCGAGGTAGCCTCTGCTGGCGCCTGCCACACGAAGATCCCGGGCGCTGCCGGACAGATCCAGGGCAATCTGCCAGTCGTCTCCGCTCGGTGGTGGCAAGGTAACGTTGACTGAAAGATTCAATGGCCAGTCCCGACGCATCTCGGCTCGGCCATCGGCGGTCACCAGAATATCACCGCGTTCATACAGAAGGTGGTCAATGTTCAGGGTGGCACCCGACGCCCGGGAATCCAGCTCGACCCGATTCCAGACCAGGTTGTCATTTACCGTTAGTGCCCCGAGCCGGACTTCACGGATATTCACACCCAGGGGCAGATTGACGGAAGGCAACCGGATATCACCTCGTGGCTGATCAGCCTGGCCGGGGGTTTCTTGCACAGTAACCGCGATACTGGCCGCCTTGAGCGTGTCCAGACATACCGTCAGCTCAAAAAGGCACGACGGTGACCAGTCAATTTCCGGTTCGCTCACCTGAACGCCAACACCATAGCCCTGCCAGACCAGGCCATCGGCCCGCCACTGCCCCAGCATCGAGCCCTCGGCAGCTTCCGTCCGCAGGCCTGGTACCTGTTCAATGACCCAGGCGGTTCCCGTCTCACTGCGCAGGGCCAGCAGAACTGCAACCACCAGCAACAGGGGCACCAGCAGCAGTACCAGGACAATCACCAGCGGCCAGAACCACCAATGCCGGGATTTTCGGGTATCCGGTTCGGCATCCGGGGCCTGTGTATTTCTGGATTGCGCCTCGGTCACAGTTCCGGCCCCATGGAAAAGTGAATCCGCCAGCCACCGCCAAGCTCCTCATTCAAACCCCTGGCAACATCCAGGCGAAGCGGCCCCACGGGGCTGACCCAACGAATCCCCACCCCAACACCGGTCGCCAGCGGATCAAAGACATCGTTCACGGCATTACCCTCATCCACAAAGGCGGCCACACGCCAGTTCCTGGCAAACTCATACTGGTACTCAGCACTCCCCACAATGAGATATCGACCGCCAACGGCCACACCATCGCTGTCCTCCGGTGAAAGCGTCTCATAACCATACCCTCGTACGCTCTGGTCACCGCCGGCAAAGAACCGCAGAGAGGGCGGCACATCGGAAAAATTGTTGGTGGCAACACCGCCAAAGTTGAACCGGGCAAGAAAACGATGGTTGTCAGCCAGGGTATACAGACCCTTGGCAAGCAGATTGACATGCAGAATATCCGCATCTGAAAGCACCGCCCGGTGGGCCCCGGTGACATCCAGCTGTAAACGAAATCCCCGGGACGGATCCAGTGGCGAATCCGCCTGCAGCTTCGAATAGCTCACACCCGGCAGAAGCAGGCTGGAGGTCCCTCGCTCACCGTCACCAATGCGAAAGCGCTCGCCTTCCCAGCGCATCGACAACACCTGCATCCAACCGTTGTCCAGTTGATGGTTCCATTGCTGACCGAAGGTCAGGCGTTCGGACTCAACGTCTTCCACATGTTCCCGCTGATACCCGGTGCCCAGACGGATGGAATCGGTCATGGGCGGGTCAAGAGGCAGTTCGTACCAACCACTGACACTCTGACGCAGTTCAGATAGCTCGGTGTCTGCCCCTCTCTTGTGCCCCATGGAGTTAATATAGTGCTCACGCCAGTTGCCGCGGAAACGCGGCCCCACATCGGTCGAGAACCCGACGCCCGCAGACACCGATCTGGGAGGCCTTGGAGTGAGACCGATTGTCACTGGAATAACACGATCCTCTGCCTGGGAAGGAGAGGCATCAATGTCGACGCCAGAAAAATAGCCGCTGTTGGAGAGATCCCGGTTCAACCGGGCCACCTTGTCTGCATGAAACGGCTCGCCCGGCTCTGTGGTCACAAATTGCCGCAGCAACTGCTCATCAAAACCATGGCCTTCCAGAAAGGTGACTTCACCCAGCTGGTAGCGTTCACCGGTGCGATAGGTAAGCAGGATATCGGCGGCGTTGGCGTCCGGGTCAACCTTCAGCTTTCGGGTCTCATACTCACCATCAAAATAGCCCAGGCGCCCTGCCCGGTTCTGGATCGCCTGCCGCAAACCGTCATATTCACCATGATTCAGGATATCACCTTCCCGGGGACGCTCCGGGAGGCTTTGCACCAGGTCCGGATCGTCGGCCCCGGGCCCCTGGATATCGACCTGCCGGGATCGCACGCGCACGGGCTCGCCGGGAACGATGGTCAGCACCAGCTCCGCTGGCGCTTCATCCTGTTCATTCACTTGCCAGCGTATGGTCGGATTGTAGTATCCGAGGGCCCGGACCGCTTCTTCCACCTGGGCGGCGGCGCTGGAGGCGTAAAGCCGCAATCCGTCAGCGGTTCTGTCCTGTACCTCACCCAGCAGGATTTCCGCGTTCTCCTGCAATTGGTCGTAATCCCCCTCAACCTCTACCCGGACCTGGTTGGCAAATCCCGAGCTCGCCTGCAATAACAGCAACCATATCACCGGCCTGATCGCTGCTTGAATGTGAGTCCCGAATAACCGCATCAAAGGATGGCTGCCCTGACCAGATAAAGTGAGTGTTCCCTGTCACAGGGGCGAGAGTTTACCCGCAAGACCGGGGCGCTATCCATGCCCGCCGTATTAAGATTAGCAGCATAACGCCATTGCTGTTGCTACCGTCAGCCTCGTACCTGTTCCAGAAATAGGCTAACCTGTCAGATACTTATAGTGCCATAGACAGGTCCTACGGATGCTTCATGTAAACCGCGAAAACCTGAAATCCAGTCATCAGTTGATCTGGTTCCTGATCGACTTTCTGATGCTTGGCCTGTTGATCATCAACCTTTCGTTCATCATCTGGGATTCCATCTACAACTTTGTGGCTGTGCAGAATCTCCTAAAAGACTACGCGCCGGCACTGCAATCTGCCTACCACCCCATTCATGAACGCTTCATCTTCTACGACCTGATCTTCGTGGCCATTTTCCTGAGCGAATTTGTACTGCGCTGGGGTTATTCAATCAGGGCAAAAGTCTACGACCGCTGGTACTTCTATCCGTTCATCCACTGGTACGATCTGGTGGGCTGCATTCCGGTTGGCAGCCTCCGGTTTCTGAGAATCCTTCGGGTGATCTCTATTATCTACCGGCTGCATCAGTACAAGATCATCGATTTCACCAACACCCGGCTGTTCCGGTTCGTTAATTTCTACTACGAAGCTTTCATGGAGGAGCTTTCTGACCGGATTGTCCTGAAAGTACTCAGCGGTGTTCAGGAAGAAGTTCGGCGGGGCTCGCCTCTGTTTGAGCGTATCCAGCAGGATATTCTTTATCCGCGGCGGGAAATGCTGTCAGACTGGATATCAGAACGGGTGGCAGTGGCAGCCAAGGAGGGTTACGTACCAAATCGCGGCGCATTGAGGGCCTACCTGGAAAACCGGGTGGACCAGGCCTTGAAGCAGAATCTGGAGCTATCCCGGTTGAATTACCTGCCAGTGGTGGGGCCAACCATCCAGGATACGCTGGAGAATGCGGTGGGCGATATTGTCGCCAATGTGATTCACCAGATTCTCGAAGACCTGGCCTCCACTTCTAACCATGCGTTTATTGAAGATATCGTCAACGTGTTGCTGCCCGAACCTGGCCAACAACAGGAAGAGGCCGAAAACGAAGCGCTAATCAACCTGATACTGGAGGTGGTCGACGCCATCAAGGACCAGGTCCGGGTCAAACACTGGCGCGAGAATCTGCCCTGACAGGAATTGCTCGTTACTGTGGCAACCCATCGATGACCGCCTGACAGACCTGTTCCTGGTTCAACCCCTGGCCCTTGATGGTCAGGTCCGCGTAGCGGGTATAAAGGGCGAAACGCTCTTCAAATAACGCTTCCAGAGACTGGTCGGGCCGACGGGAGATACCGCGGAGACTGTAATTGCCGATACGTCTGCGTACCTCATCCAGAGAAATATCGAGAAACACCACGGTACCCTTCTGCCTCAGGTGTGTCATCGCGGCCTCACTGTACACCGCACTACCACCGGTGCTGATGACCTGACCTTCAACCTCAAGAGCCAGCAGTACCTGCTCTTCAATCCGGCGCAGGGCCAGATACCCGTCCTGGTCAACGATCTCCTGCAGCGTTCGCCCGGCCTGCTCCTGTATCAGCAGATCGGTATCGATAAACCCCAGGCCCAGACGTTTCGCCACCAGCACCCCGACGGTGCTTTTGCCGCTGCCGGGCATGCCGATAAACACCAGATTTCTGCGCCCGATGGTCATGCTGCTTCACGAGCCTCTGCCGAACGGCAGGCCGCCGCGGTGAACAGAACATCGGTTGATGAGTTCAATGCGGTTTCGGTGGAATCCTGAACCACGCTGATGACAAAACCAATGGCAACCACCTGCATGGCCACTTCCGTGGAGATACCAAACAGACTGGTCGCCAGCGGAATAAGCAGCAGTGAACCCCCAGCCACGCCGGAAACCCCGCAGGCCGCAATAGACGAAACCACACAAAGCAGCAGTGCGGTCGGGAAATCCACCGGAATACCCAGGGTATTCGCAGCCGCCAGGGTAATCACGGAGATGGTGATGGCGGCACCGGCCATATTGATAGTGGCACCAAGCGGGATGGAAATAGCGTAAGTATCCGGGTCCAGCCCCAGCCGGTCACACAGGTTAAGGTTAACCGGGATATTGGCAGCGGAACTGCGGGTAAAAAAGGCGGTGATGGCACTGCCCCTTAAACAGGCGAATACCAGGGGGTAAGGATTCTGGCGGGTGTGGAGGAAGACAATCAACGGATTGGTCACCAGAGCCACAAACAGCATACAGCCAACGATGACCGCCAGAAGGCGGCCGTATTCCAGCAGCGCGCCGATGCCGGCATCGGCCAGGGTATTGGCAACCAGCCCGAAGATTCCCAGGGGCGCAAACCGGATAACGGCCCGGACAATGCCGGAAATTGCATCGGACAGGTCGTTCACCACTTGCCGGGTGGCGTCACGGCCCTGGCGCAGCATTAATCCCAGACCAACGGCCCAGGCCAGAATAGCAATGAAGTTCCCCTCCATCAGGGCGCTGACCGGATTCGTCACCGCGCTCAGCAGAAGATTGCGCAGGATCTCGACGACCCCGCCAGGCGGGTTGCCGCTGACTTCCGGAAGCTCCAGAGTGAGTTCCGTGGGGAAGACAAAGCTGGCGATCACCGCTACCACAGCCGCCACCAGCGTACCGATCACATAGAGCAGCAACACCCCACGAATGTGGGTTGGCTGTCCCTGCTGGTGATTGGCAATGGCTGCCGTCACCAGCGCAAACACCAGGATAGGCGCAACCGCTTTCAGGGCGGATATAAACAGTTGGCCAAGCAGAGAAACCGATTGGGCAGTATCAGGCCAAATCACGGCCAGCAAAACGCCGGCAATGATTCCGATGGTAATCTGGGGAATCAACCCCATCTGCAGCAGGGGGCGTACAACGCCAAGTCGCCGGGAAGACATCTTTGGGCTCCTTTTGCTTGGTCAGAAAGGGGCATCACCCGGCAATAATGGCCATGGGAATAATCTGCCGCCCAGAAAGCAAAAAAGGCAGATCAGTGAAGGTAACTGACCTGCCTTTTTCTTTTTTGGTAGCGGGAGCTGGATTCGAACCAACGACCTTCGGGTTATGAGCCCGACGAGCTACCAGACTGCTCCATCCCGCATCAAACTTTTCATCAATCAGGTAGAGGCCCGATCAACGTGGCGCGAATACTATAGCTCTGGCCGCCAGCTGTCAAAGCGCATTTCGGTTATTACCTATCCCGCCCGGATCAGCGCTCCAGAATTGCCGTCACGCCCTGGCCGCCAGCGGCGCAGATTGAGATCAGGCCACGACCACTACCTTTCTGCTCCAGCAGCTTGGCCAGCGTGGCGACAATACGGCCTCCGGTCGCGGCAAACGGATGCCCCGTGGCCAGACTCGAACCCTTCACGTTCAGCTTGTCGCGATCAATGGTGCCCAATGGTTTTTCCAGCCCGAGGCGCTCCCTGCAGAATCCCGGATCTTCCCAGGCTTTCAGGGTAGATAAAACCTGTGCCGCAAATGCCTCGTGAATCTCATAGAAGTCGAAATCCTGAAGGGTCAGGCCGGCCCTTTCCAGCATCCGGGGTACGGCATAGGCTGGCGCCATCAGCAGGCCCTCTTTCTTGTCGACGAAATCCACAGCAGCCACTTCGGAGAAGGTCAGCCAGGCTTTGACATCCATGTTATGGGCCTTTGCCCACTCTTCGCTGGCCAACAGCACTGCCGACGCGCCATCGGTCAGCGCCGTGCTGTTGGCTGCAGTCATGGTGCCGTTTTCCCGATCAAAACAGGGCTTGAGGGTGGCCAGTTTTTCCAGCGTGGTGTCCGGACGCAGGATATTATCTTTATCGAGACCGGCCATGGGAGTCATCAGATCGTCGAAAAAGCCCTCCTCGTAGGCCTTTGCCAGCTTCTGATGACTCTCCCAGGCCAGGCGATCCTGATCTTCACGGGCGATACTCCATTCTTTGGCAGTCACCTGGCAGTGGTCCCCCATGGACATGCCTGTACGGGGCTCGCCGTTCTCCGGAATCTCCGGCACCAGATGGCTCGGCCGGAAACGGCCAAGAATTTTCAGGCGCTCCTTGGTGGTCTTGGCACGGTTGAGGTCCAGCAGGATTTCCCGGAGCCCTTCGCCCACCCCGATCGGCGCATCAGACGTGGTATCGGTGCCGCCGGCAATGCCGCACTCGATCTGTCCCAACGCGATTTTGTTCGCCACCAGAATCGCGGCTTCCAGGCCGGTTCCGCAGGCTTGCTGGATATCGTAGGCCGGTGTTTCAGGTGCCAGACCACAGCTGAGAACCGATTCACGAGTCAGGTTGAAGTCCCTGGAATGCTTGATCACGGCGCCCGCGACCACTTCGCCCATTTTCATGCCGTCCAGATTAAAGCGATCCACCAGCCCACGAAGCGCCGAAGTCAACAATTCCTGGTTACTGATCTTGCTGTAGGCAGTATTGGAGCGGGCAAACGGAATACGGTTACCGCCAATAACGGCAACCCGTCGAATGCCCTGGCTTGCCCCTTTCACGGGTGCTGAGGTTTTCTTTGCCTGTGCCATCGCTGTATTTCCTTGTGAGTCAGATGATTCTGTTTCGGTTCACCGATACTGTTGATGAGTCTAGCGCCTGACGGCAGTCTCTCATTGGCAACTCTGACAACGCACAACCTGCGTTCAGTCAATACAATAGCTGGAAGATTCCTTACCCTTTAGGCTAATTTGCAATCAACCAGATGCACAAGGAAGAAAACATGTCTGACCTCTACCTCAAACTCGTGAATACCCCGGTGGGAAAAACCGCCGCCCAGTCTCTTGGCTTGCCGTCACCGGCCCCGCTGAAACGCCTCAAGCGAGTGGATCAGCCTTTTATTGAGGGCGACGTCCTCATTGGAGCCGGCAATGGTGCCCGCGCCATCGCCACCCTTGGCAGCATTGTTGGCGCCAGCCCGGCCACCCTGCACCACGCCACCGGGCCGGAAACCCTGGCCGAATCGGCCAAGACAAGCAACAAGGCTCAGGCACTGGATATCACCGGCGAGGTCTCCGGCAAGTTCTCGGCACTGATTTTCGATGCGTCCGGCCTGCAGAAACCGGATGAATTGCGCGCCCTGTATGACTTTTTCCACCCCACTATCCGGAAACTGGCGACAAATGGCCGGGTTCTGGTGATTGGCCAGGACCCGCACACTTGCCGCAAGGCGCCCCAGGCCGCTGCACAACAGGCACTGGAAGGCTTCGTACGAGCCGTTGGCAAAGAGATCGGCAAAAAGGGCGCTACCGCGAACCTGGTCTGGATAGCACCCAATGCTGAAAACCAGCTGGATTCCTCGGTTCGGTTCTTCCTGTCGCCACGCTCAGCCTACGTCTCCGGGCAGGTGGTTCGCATCGGCAAAGCCGACGAAGCCAAAGCCACCAATCCGGTCGCACCATTGGCAGGCAAAGTGGCCCTGGTGACCGGCGCGTCCCGAGGCATTGGCGCCGCTATCGCTGCAACCCTCGCCAGAGATGGGGCAACCGTCATCGGGCTCGACATTCCGCCGGCACTCGAGGAATTGCAGAAAGTAACCGGCGCTCTGAAAGGCAAGGCGCTCGCCTGCGACATCACCGACGAAAAGGCGCCAAAGCTGATCGCAGACTTTATCGAAAAGGAAACCGGCGGTGTCGACTTCGTCATCCACAACGCCGGCATCACCAGAGACAAAACCCTAGGCAACATGCCCGAACATTTCTGGGATATGACCATTGCCGTCAACCTGACCGCAGAAGAGCTGATTGACGAGGAACTGGCTGAGCGCAAACTGATACGGGAAAACGGCCGCATCGTCTGCATTTCTTCGATCAGCGGCATCGCAGGCAATTTCGGCCAGACCAACTACTCCTGCGCCAAAAGCGGCGTGATCGGCTATGTCGAAGCCATGGCCCGTCATCTGAAGAACGGCATCACCATCAATGCCATTGCCCCGGGCTTTATTGAGACCCAGATGACCGCCGCCATGCCGTTTACCATCCGTGAGGCCGGTCGACGCATGAACAGCCTGTCTCAGGGCGGGCAACCGGTTGATGTGGCCGAGGCTATCGCCTGGTACTGCAACCCAGCGTCTGCGGGCGTGAACGGGAACGTGGTTCGGGTATGTGGCCAATCCCTGATCGGCAAGTAATTCAGAAAAGGCACTACAGGAAGAGGCCGGTCAGGGTAACCCTGCCCGGCCTTTTTGCGGCTCACCAAAGGAGCTTGGCGTTTTCTGAGGGAATAAAAAAAGCAGACCAGATTGGTCTGCTTTTTAGAATCTGGTGGGTGGTGCAGGGATCGAACCTGCGACCCTCGCCTTGTAAGGGCGATGCTCTCCCAGCTGAGCTAACCACCCAGGGTAAGGTGGCGGAGCGGACGGGACTCGAACCCGCGACCCCCGGCGTGACAGGCCGGTATTCTAACCAACTGAACTACCGCTCCGCATCGATTCAGCTTTGCCGAATCTGAACTCTGTTTTGAAAGTGGTGGGTGGTGCAGGGATCGAACCTGCGACCCTCGCCTTGTAAGGGCGATGCTCTCCCAGCTGAGCTAACCACCCACTTTCGCTGCCTTACTTTACTTCAGGCTCAAAACAGTCACTTGCTGCGCTTGGCGCCTGCTGAGTCAGCGTTGCTGTCTCAACCAAGTGAGACGCGCATTTTAAGCATTTCGCTCACTGTGTCAAATGTTTTTCCGAAAAATACTGAACTTTTTTCCGAGACGCTCTCAGGCGAACATTTATTGATCAAAATCAGAACGTTGTACTGTTTTACCCTGCTCAGGGAAGTGCCGTATTTCCGCAGACTTCTGGCCTGCCTGCTGCCCCTTTCGCTTCAGAGCCAGCTCACTCACTCGCGCCCGGCGCTCGCCAGGCACCGCCTGACTGGCAAGCGCCTGGTTAAGGTCATCCAGGCGTTGCCGAGCCTCCCGCCAGGATTCCTCAAGCAACGGACCAACCTGCCCGGCCAGCCTGCCAATACGCAGCCGGAACGTATCTTTGAAGGACATTTTTTTTATCTCTCTTCACTACACCATCCCCAGTGTAGACATTGCCTAGAAGATCCACCAGCCTCCCGATTCTGCCTCTTCCCTGCGCTCGCGCTCAAGTTCCAGTTGGGCATACTCCTGCTCCAGCGCCTTCAGCTTGCGATCGGCTTCCAGCGGTACCGTTGGCCCACCCCCGAATGGCCAGAACCAGGAGGTCTCCTCATATTTACCCTGCTGCTGCAGACGCTCAATCTCCAGCTCGCGCTCCTGCTCAAGAGCCAGCTTCCGCTTCTCGTAGTCGGTATCTTCGTTAACTTCGACAATCGACGTTGCGGCATGGTTCGGCGCCAGTAGATCGCTGTTCAGGAACAGCGTGGACACAATTTCGTCCGACTGCATGGCGTATTCACGGGTAACCAGTTGCAGCTCGCCGGAGGCCAGCGGGTGCTCCGGATCCAGGTCCGGATGAGGACGCGAGGGCTCCTCCAGTTCGTTGTATCTCAGGTAGTAGATCTTGCCAGGCTCCACCTTCAGAGTGGCATCCGCAATCAGGCTCAAACTGAAGGAGTTCAGGCCTTCAAGCCCAAGCAAAGGCCGACGCATGGCGATGTGCCGTTCACCGGGGCTCACTTCCAGCCAGGTAAAGCTGTTATTGCGAATGTTGAAATAGTGCTTGTCGTCAATATAGACGCTGGGAGACTCGATCTCATCCGCCGCCCATTGGGAGTGGGTACGGTAGAAATACAACAAGGCATTGCCCTGATCCCACTGATCGGTGTCGATATGCACGAAATCATGGCCCGACACCGGGTGGAGAAAGCCACCCACACTCTTGCCGATAGACTGATAAACGGTGCAGCCAGACAACACCAGAAAGCACGCCACAACGGCGGCACTTTTAACGAAAGGCACTCGGATTTTCATTGTTATGCACTCTTCATCCCTTATCGAGTAGGGACGATCATAACAACTGGCCACCACAAGAAATGAGAGCTACCGCAAGGGATGAATACAAACCGTTACATTCACCCCCGACAACCGTTACTGCCCTGAGTTCGACGCCCTGAGCTGATTGACCTCCTCCGACAGGCGCACGAGGCGTGAGGTAAGTTGGGCACGGGAAGCATCGATGGATTCCACGGTCCGGGCCAGTTCTGCCAGTCGATTCCGCAGCGCCCGAACATCACCGGCTCCTGCGAGGCCGTCCGTTCGAGCCTCGACGGAGGACAGCCGGCTTTCAATACCATCGATACCCAGTTTCTGCTCCTGCTCAAACCGGCGGATACGGCTCTCTACCACCTGATCGATATCACCGATCTGCTGACTCAGCCTGGTCAGTTGCGACGTCGCCTCACTATTTGCCTGCTCCAGCGCAGCCACAGACGTCTCCAGCTTCTGGCTCAGTTGGGCGATATCTCCAGCAAACGTGGTACGAACCTGCTCGAGCGTGGTTTCCAGATCTGACACCGATTTGCCGGTCTCGGCCAGATTCTGATCCAGCACCGAGAGCCGCTGACCATGCTCCTCAAGCTGTTTCCGGTTGCGCTCACTGGCAACCACCCAGAGCTTGCGGATTTCACTGTTGGCGGTCTCAACCTTTTCCGCATTGGCCGCTATCTTTTCCTCCAGAGAGGCACCCCGCTCCTGCAAGGATTCCCCGGTTTCCGAAAGCTCGCCCTCAAAACGGGCCAGCGCCAGCTTACTTTGCCGCGCCCAGTAATCCGCCTCTTCCAGTTGACTCTCCAGCGCCGCGATGCGCTGACTCTGGCTATACCACCCTGCGCCAGCAGCCACCGCAAGCCCGAAAATCGCCCCCCAGACAAGAACTCGTCCACCACGACCACCGCCTCCGCCAGAGCCCGCAGCTGCACCTGGCGGCCTGGCTTTGGGAGCCCCACGCCCGGCCTCACGCTCTTTACTGGCACGAGGGGTTCGCGCTTCCCCGGCGCCGATCGGGGGTTCTGCTCTCAGCTCATCTTCGTCCGGGCGGATGGGTTCCATTACAGCTCCTGGAAATGGATGGTTTAATTGTATAACCGACGATAATACCTGCAGTTACGGACAGGTTAAAATGAAGGCTTTTAAAGAAAGCGCTCCGGCACCCGGACGCCCGGGCTTGCCGTGTTGCACGGCAACTGGCCAGAACATACAATGGCCGGCTTTCCAATTATCACAGGACTGTTGCTTATGCAGCCGCTTGTTGGACTCATCATGGGCTCCAAATCTGACTGGCCCACCATGGAACACGCTGCCGATATGCTCGACAAACTCGGCGTGCCCTACGAAACCCGGGTTGTCTCCGCCCATCGCACACCGGATCTGCTTTTTGATTACGCCAAGACCGCGGCCGATCGCGGACTGAAGGTCATCATCGGTGGCGCCGGCGGCGCGGCGCACCTGCCGGGCATGGTTGCCTCACAAACGTCTTTGCCGGTGCTGGGCGTGCCCGTACAATCAAAAGCACTGAATGGCTTGGATTCGCTGCTTTCCATCGTGCAGATGCCAGGCGGCATTGCTGTTGGCACATTGGCGATTGGCAAGGCCGGCGCCACCAACGCAGGCCTGCTGGCAGCACAGATCGTTGGCACGTTCGACGACAAGGTTCGCCAGGCAGTGGAAGACTTCAGGAAAAACCAGACCCAGACGATTCTGGACAACCCTGACCCCAGGGATCAATAACCTATTACCGAGACCAGGCGAGCGGGCCGGGGAGGGCTTTCCAAAACACGCTACAAGCACCTCGCTGTGCGCTTGTTTCGGGCCGTCCATGGCCCTCAACAGTTTTGGAAAGCCCTCCCCGGCCCGCTCTGGCGTCGCCCCAAATAAAGAGCAGGAGAACCAGATGAGAATCGGTGTACTCGGAGCCGGCCAACTCGGGCGCATGCTGGCCCTTGCCGGATACCCCCTCGCAAAGGAATTTGTGTTCTACGACATGTCCGGCAGCCCCAGCGCTGGTCTGGGGGAAGTCATTGTGGATCGCGACGGCAGCTACCTGGACGACTTCCTCTCCCGCGTCGACCGCGTAACCTACGAATTCGAGCACCTGCCTGTTGAAGTGGCGGAGAAGCTGGCCCAACACAAGCCGGTTCACCCCTGCCCCAGGGCACTTCAGGTTTGCCAGAACCGGGAGGCAGAGAAAACCCTGTTCGGCCAGCTTGGCATTCCAATGCCGGAATGGAAAATCGCTGATAGCGCCGCTTCCCTGAAAGCCGCTGCCGAGGCACTTGGCTGCCCGGTGGTAGCCAAATCCATCACTGAGGGCTACGACGGCAAAGGCCAGGCCGTCCTGAGAGATCCGGAACAGGCAGAAGAAGCCTGGACCGCCATCGGCCACCCCAGGGTAATCGTGGAGAAGTTCGTTAACTTCAAACGCGAAGTGTCCATCATCGCTGTTCGCGGTGAGGATGGCGATGTGGCCTTTTACCCCATTGCCGAGAACAGCCACCACGAGGGCATACTGCGCTACTCCATTGCCCCGGCACCCGGACTGCAACCCCACATCCAGCAAGATGCTGAAAAGTACATCAAGGCACTATTGAACGAATTGAACTATGTGGGCGTACTGACTCTGGAACTGTTTGAGACCGAGGACGGCCTGGTAGCAAACGAGATGGCTCCACGGGTCCACAATTCCGGGCACTGGACCATTGAGGGTTCCATGACCAGCCAGTTCGAGAATCACATTCGCGCGGTCAGCGGACACGCTCTGGGCAATGTTCAGGCACGCGGCCTGAGCTGCATGATTAATATCATCGGCGAGCACGGCGACATTGAACGGATGCTGGAACTGCCCTACGCTCATCTTCACCTCTACAATAAAGGGGAGCGCCCAGGGCGCAAGCTCGGGCATGTGAACATTCTGGCAGACAGTTATGAAGAGCTGGTCTGGCGGGTCCGGAACTGCGCTCAGTTTCTGCCCGGCAGCCCCGAGTTTAAAAGCTCTCTCACAACAAAGGGTTGATTTAACTCAAACCGCCCTTATATTGCGAGAGTGTCAACTCACATAAACAGAGAGAACCAGGGAGAACGACCTCATGGCATTTGAACTTCCCGCACTGCCTTACGAAAAAAACGCACTGGAACCGCATATCTCTCAGGAAACCCTTGAGTACCACTACGGCAAACATCACAACACCTACGTAACCAAGCTGAACGGTCTGGTTGAAGGTACTGAGAATGCCAACAAGTCTCTGGAAGACATCATCAAGAGCGCCAGCGGCCCGCTGTTCAACAACGCAGCCCAGGTATGGAACCACACCTTCTACTGGCACTGCCTGAGCCCGAACGGTGGTGGTGAGCCCACCGGCGCCGCCAAAGAAGCCATCGAGAAGGCCTTTGGCTCCTTCGAAGACTTCAAGAAAGAATTCAACGACAAGGCCGCCAACAACTTTGGTTCTGGCTGGACCTGGCTGGTGAAAAAAGCTGACGGCAGTGTTGCCATCGCCAACACCAGCAACGCCGAAACCCCACTGACCGGCGCCGACAAGCCGGTTCTGACCGTTGATGTCTGGGAACACGCCTACTACATCGACTACCGGAACAGCCGTCCGAATTACCTGGAAGCGTTCTGGAACCTGGTCAACTGGGATTTCGTGAACGAAAACCTGGCCTGATCCAGTCGGAACAACGGTAGGTAGCAACCGCCTCACCGTTGACCAAACGCCCGCACGGGAACCCCTGCGGGCGTTTCTGTATCTGAATGCGACGAAACCGAAACAAATCGACACACGCATCCACAAGAAACTCTGAAAAAATCGTCCATACTCCATGAAGTTGAAAGGAATCTGAACCATACTGTCATGTGCCGCGTGATAGATCCTGTCGCAGAGTCCGACAGAACCAATCAGACAGATGAGCCAAGAACAGCGGATGCAAAAAACCTTTGAAGTAGAGAACCACCTCGGATACCGCATTCTCCGATGGGTACTGCTCGTCGCGTTGCTGAGCGGTATTCTGATGAGCGCGGTACAGGTGGTGCTGGATGCAAAGAGGGTGTCCGCTGAACTGGAGCGTGATGCGGCCCAGACCCTGGCCATGGTGGAAGACTCCGCCACCCAGGCCGTTTTCAGCATTGATGACACGCTCGCGCAACAGGTGGTGGATGGACTGTTCGCCCTGGAACCCATTCACATGGCCAAAATCACCCATCCCGACGGTGATGAACTGGGTGATCGGCTACGGCCTCTGCAGGACTCCCCGTTTCGCCCTTTAACTGATCCGATATTCGGCCAGGTTCGCGAATACCGCGAGAGTCTCACGCGAGGCAGCAATCCGGATCTTGTCTACGGCTATCTTGAGGTTCACTACGACACCGCCCCCTATGCTCGAACCTGGCTCGGCCGAGCACTGGTGACGTTTGCATCAGGCATTGCCCTGGCACTCATTCTTGGCATCGTACTGTTCGTGGTGTTCCATTTGCTGCTGACCCGCCCGCTGCTGCGCATTGTGCAGTCGGTCAAAAAGGTAGACCCGGCACACCCGGACGATCGCCTGGTTTCGATCCCGGAAGGACACCGGGCCGACGAGCTTGGCCTCTGGGTTAACGCCACCAACAATCTGCTCGTAGCCATCGGAGATACCCAGAAAAAACATCGGGAAGCAGAGGACCGGGTCACTCGACTGGCCCGTTACGACACACTGACAGGCCTGCCCAGTCGCGATGCCTTTATGGAAGATCTTCAAGGCGCTATTGAACGAGCCCAGGAAGGCCACAGCTCTATCGCTCTGATGGTCTGCGGTATTGACGACTTCAAATCCGTCAATGAGCAGTGCGGTTTCCGCACCGGGGACACCATCCTGCAAACCGTCGCCAGTCGCCTGACCGCCAATCTTTCCTCAGACAGATTCAATGTCGCCCGACTGGGCAGTGACCAGTTTGTCATCGTTGAAAAGCACCTGCGCGATGGCTTCCAGGCAGCAGAAACCGCCGAGAAGGTACTCGCTACCATCGGCTCCCCCATCAATTCGGGCAACCACCGGATTTCCATGACCGCCACCCTGGGGATTTCCCTGTTTCCGTCAGATGCCGACCAGGCCGATCGCTTGCTCCAGAGCGCCGAACAAACCATGGCACTGGCGAAGCAGACCGGGCACAACCACTTCCAGTTCTATGTGGCCAGCATCGACAAGGAAATTCGCGAACGCAAACAGATGGAAAAGGACCTGGCCCAGGCCCTCGCAAACCACGAATTCCATCTGGTCTACCAGCCACAGATCAATCTGGAGACCCGGCGCGTTATTGGTGCAGAAGCACTGCTGCGGTGGGAACACCCTGAACACGGCATGATTCCCCCGGACCTTTTCATTCCGGTAGCGGAAGCGAATGGTTCCATCGTCGAGATTGGTCAATGGGTCCTGGATCAGGCTTGCTGGCAGGCCGCTCGCTGGGCATCCGAAGGTACTCACCTCAGAATCGCCGTGAACCTTTCCGCCGTTCAGCTACGCCAGGAATCCATTGTTGACGATATTCTCAACACCCTGAAACGTCATAATATTCCGGCGGGACGCCTGGAACTGGAAGTGACCGAAACCAGTTTTATGACCAACCTCACCGATGCGGTCGCCAAGCTGCATCGGCTGCATCGGGCCGGCATCAGTATTGCGGTTGATGATTTCGGCACGGGCTATTCATCGCTGACCTATCTGAAGCAGATGCCGGTACAGCATCTGAAGATCGACAAGCAGTTCATTCGGGACCTGCTGATCAACGAGGAAGATACCCGAATTGCCAACACCATCATCGACCTTGGCAAGAGCCTGAATCTGACCGTCGTCGCAGAAGGTGTGGAAACAGCAGAGCAGGAGTATTACCTCAGCCAGCGTGGCTGCGCGCTTGCTCAGGGGTATTTCTTCTCCAAGCCCCTGTTACCCAGAGATTTTGAGAATTTCGTACAGACTTTCCACGCCCGGATCGTGGAAAATAACGCCTGAACCTTTAGCCCTTAGGAGTAGTCATGGGAACGACTGTCATCGGTCTTGTAGTAATTGCCGTTGTCATCCTCTATCTGGTGTTTATCTACAACCAGCTCGTCTCTTTGCGCAACCAGTTCAAGAATGGCTTTGCCCAGATTGATGTCCAGCTGCAGCGCCGCCACGATCTGATCCCGAACCTGGTGGAATCCGCCAAAGCCTATCTGGACCATGAAAAGTCCACCCTCACCCAGGTGATGGAAGCGCGCAATAACGCGGTCAGTGCTCAGAAAGATGCCGCCCGAGACCCAGGCGACAGTACCAAGATCCAACGCCTTGGAAGTGCCGAGAACCTGCTGACCAAAGCCCTCGCCAACTTCTACGCCGTGGCCGAGAATTACCCTGAGCTGAAAGCCAACGAGACCATCCAGCAACTGATGGAAGAACTCTCCAGCACCGAGAACCGCGTAGCGTTCGCGCGCCAGGCATATAACGATGGCGTGATGACGTACAACATCTTCCGCGAGAAGTTCCCTAACAATATCGTGGCCGGCCTGTTTGCGTTCAAGGAAACCGCCCAGCTGCAGCTCGAATCTCCAGAGGCCCGCCAGGCTCCGAAAGTCAGTTTCTGAGGCCTGATTCATGGCGAGCCCCGGTTTCTTCCAGCGCCAGGCCAATGCCCGGCGCAACACTGGCCTGTTGGTCGTTCTGTTTCTAACCGCAGTCACCCTGATTACTCTGGCGGTCTGCCTGGTGGGTTACATGGTCACCCGCAGCCAGACCTCAGCCCTGCCCTTCCATTACTGGCTGCTGTCCAGCCACGGCCTGACGACCGCCGGTGCGGTGGTCGCGCTGATTGGCATCGGTTCCCTGGTACGCTGGGTGGATCTGGCCGGAGGCGGCACCCGGGTAGCACGAATGGTGGGCGCTCGAGCTATTGATCCGGATACCCGCGATCCGGAAGAACGCAAACTGCGCAACATCGTGGAAGAAATGTCGATTGCCAGCGGCGTGCCGGTACCGGAACTCTACGTGATGGACCATGAAACCGGCATCAACGCCTTTGTCGCCGGCTATACCCCTGGTGAAGCGGTGATGGTGGTCACCCATGGGGCCCTGACACAGCTGAACCGTGACGAACTCCAGGGCGTGGTAGGCCACGAATTCAGCCACATCCTCAACGGCGATATGCGCATCAACGTGAGGTTGATCGCCCTGCTGGCCGGCATCCTGATGATCGGCCAGATTGGCCAGTTTCTCCTGAGAGCTGGCTTCTACAGCAGTGGACGCAGCCGAAATCGGGACGGCCGGGCACAGGCTGCCATGGGCCTTATCGGGTTGGCCTTGATGGTGATCGGCTATGTCGGCGTGTTCTTTGGCCGGCTCATTCAGTCGGCCGTCTCACGCCAACGGGAGATGCTGGCCGACGCTTCATCCGTTCAGTTCACCCGTAACCCCGAAGGCATTGGCGCAGCCCTGTTCAAAATCGGAATGAAAGGCGGGTATCTGGACACCACCAGCCACGCCAGCGATATGAACCACATGTGCTTCGGCGAGGCGGCACGGATGAAATTCACTTCCCTGCTGGCTTCCCACCCTCCCATTGACGAGCGGATCAACGCCATCCAGCCAGGGCTGATGGCCCGCCTGCGCAGCAGGCTCAGGGATACCGAACCGGGATCACGTTTGCAGGGGCAAGGCACCAGTCCGGAGAAGGCAGGCATCGGAGACCTGGTAAGCCAGGTGGTCGAACCCGCTCAAGGCACCCGAAAGTACAGCCTGTCCCCTCTGGCAAGCTCCCTGAGCAACGAATCTCCGACGGCAGGCCCTGCGCTATCCAGCCGCGTTGGCACGGTTTCCGCGGACAGCGAGCGCTTCGCCAGCAACCTCCTGCAGAGGCTGCCATCGACCTTTCGCAACCTGTTATACACCCGGGCTGGTGCTGTACAGCTTTGCTATGGCCTGGTGATTTACGAACTGGCGGACGTCGAGCAAACCGAGAGGCTTGCTCTCATTCCAGAGCACTCCGTGCTGGGCGCACAACCCGAGTTGCTTGGCAAACTACTGCCATCCCTGAAGGAACTTGGCGAACGCGCACGTTTTCCAATGCTTGAACTGGCCATGCCGGCGCTGCGAAAGCTCGATCCGGAGGAGCGGGATACCCTTCTCGCAAATATTCAGACGCTGGTTCAGGCGGACAACCGGGTGACCCTGTTCGAACTCGCACTCACCACCTTCCTGTGGCGGCACCTGGGCCGTGGCTCCGGGCAGGTCGTGCCCGTAAAATACCGAAGCTTCCGGCAAGTGAAGCCCGCCATTGAGCAGGTGTTGAGCCTGTTCGCCCGAGCGGGTAGCGAAGCACCGGAAATGGCTCAAGCGCTCTATCAGGAGGCTATATCCGGGTTCGGCAATGGAAACGACGAAACCCTGCACAGCAAGATCACCATGCAGAACCTGAGAGCTGCTCTGAATGTTCTCAGCCAGCTCTCACCACTGCTGAAGCCTGCCATTATTGATGCCTGCGGACATTGCATCAGCCACGACGGTAAGGTGGAAGTTAAGGAATACGAATTAATGAGACTGGTCGCTGACCAACTGGACTGCCCTATGCCCCCGCTCTGAGGGCAATCGAAAGCACTGCTCCACTTCACATCGCCAACGGGAGTATCAGACAGCGTGGTTATCCACGCTGTCTGGCCAGAACCATTTGATTACTGCCGACGGCCTTCAAACAGCATATCGACTGACGGATCGGTTTCTTCCTGGGGCAAGCCAAGCTTCTCGCGCACTTCCAGGTTCACATCCCAGAGGCGGTTAAACTTTTCAGTGGTCGCCGCCACGGCATCTGCCTTACCCAGCATAATCGTGGGGCGCAGGAAAACCAGCAGGTTGCGCTTAACGCGGGTCTCGGATTCAGAAGAGAACAGCCGGCCGAGTACCGGGATATCGCCCAGCAGCGGCACCTTGCTCTTGCTGACCTGATAATCATCCTTGATCAGACCGCCCAGCACCACGGTCTCACCATCATCCGCCAGCACGGTAGTTTTGATCTCACGTTTGTTGGTGATCAGATCAGAAGCGTTATCTACAGCGGTCGTGGAAATGTCTTCAGTCGTCTGCTCAACCACAAGTCGCACCAAGCCATCTGCACTTATGGTCGGCGTCACTTTGAGTGAAAGGCCCACATCACGTCTTTCGATGGTAGTAAACGGGTTGGTGGTCCCGTCTCCGGTGACAGTGGACTGCCCAGTACGAAACGGTACGTTCTGTCCGACGATAATCTCGGACTCCTGATTATCCAAAGTAATGATACTGGGTGTGGACAGCAGGTTTGCAGCCGCCGAGGAGGAAAGCGCCTGAATAAGAACACCCCAAGTAACGCCGTCCTCATCGCGCTGTCCCGCACCGACCGTCAATCCACCTGCGAGTTGTGGGATGGTGTCACCCACCAACGCCCCAATTACTGAGTTAAGCCCAACCATACCCTGACTGCTCGTCAGATTAGTCCCCAGTACAGGAAACGAACCTGCAGACTCATCGCCAGCCGCCAGTTGCACCCCGAGCTGATCCCCCAGCTCATCACTGATTTCCACAATGGCCGCTTCAATCATAACCTGGGCACGGCGCACATCCAGCTGCGCTACAATCTGCTCGGCTTCCTGCATCAGGGAGGGGTCCCCCCGGACGACGAGAGCATTCAGCCCTTCGTCGGCAAAGACTGAAAAGCTGCTGCCCGGATTCCCGGCAGAGCCACCCGAACTGCCGCCAGCGCTACCCTCTTTCACTACCTCACCCATCACACCTTTGAGTATTTCGGTCAGGGTCTTGGCATCGGCATGACGAAGACGAATCACCTTGGTGGTTCCGCCACTTGCAGACGGTTGGTCCAGTTGGAGAATCAAACCGCGCATCTTGTCCCGAAAGGTTTCGTCGCCCCGCAGAATCAATCGATTGCTGCGCTCGTCGGCTGTCACGCTGTATTTGCGTGCGGCATTCTCACCGCCAGCGCGGCCAAGCTCTTCCGGTGCCAGCTCCTGCAGCAGGGTCACCATGTCACCAACCCAGGCTTCCTGCAGCTGAATCACTTCCACTTCGTATTTAGAGGGGCTGTCCAGTTCCCGCACGATCTGTTCAATGCGAGCGATGTTAGAGGCATGATCACTGACAATCAGGGCGTTTGCCGCAGCCACGCCCGCCAAATGGCCGTATTTGGCGACCAGGGGACGCAGAATCGGAACCAGTTCCAGGGCGTTGGCATTATCAATCTGGATAACACGGGTAATCAATTGCTCGGAAGGCGTTTGCGGAAACCTGTTCAGGTTCTCTGCAGACTGTTTGGCATCGACCTGCTGGACAATTTTGACGACTTCCTCTCCGGGGATCGCAGTAAAACCGTGCACATTCAGCACTGCCAGGAAAAGATCGTATATTTCGTCCTTGTTCATGGGGGCACTGGACAATACCGTCACTTTCCCTTTAACCCGGGGATCCACCACAAAGCTGTAGCCGGTTATGTCTGCCACCTGGGTGACAAAGGCCCGAATGTCCGCATCCTTGAGGTTCAGCCTCCAGGTTTCTTCCTGCGCCTGAGCCAGCGAAGCCAGCGGCAATAAAAGCGCGAACATGATTGCCTGGAGGAGGTTGATCTTGTGGTTATACATCTGGCGATATCGTCCTGTTATTTTGAGTACCCTGTCAGCGCCATTGTTCGGGTATGGCGTAACTGACCGTCAGCAGGGTTCCGTCACGTTCAATTTCTATATCCAGCTGCGGCTGGCTGCGCCAACTGTCCAGCAGCTGCTTGTCCTGCTCGATGTCGCCCAGAGGCTGACCGTTCACCGAGGTAATGATATCTCCCGGACGCAGATTCACGGCGTTCAGCATGGCGTTCGAGCCATCATACACATACCCGCCGCGATCCTCTGCAGGCTGCAGACCGTAGGTTGCCAATGCAGCCACGCCTTCACTGTCCAGCCGCGCTCTGGCGTCTTCCAGGTAGGTATCCGGCGATTCTGCCGTTTGCACAGGCTCTTCCGCAACCAGAGCTCCGGTATCCATCTGTTCCTCAAACGCCAGGGATTCATACCTTCCTCCCCGGCGTAGCAGGATTCGTCCAGCTTCGACTTCCGCCAGCTCAGCATTGCCCGGCAACTGGTCGCCAACCCGATAGTATTCGGTTTCGCCGTTACTTCCGGCAACTATAGCACCGGAGTCCTCAGGACGCTGCCCGACTAGCACACCCTCCAGCCTCAGGCGCAACCCGGTTTCCGGTGCCGATCGACGCACCACATCGGCCACGCCAGCCTGATTTTCCGGTCGCCCGAAGAATTCATAACCGGCGATCGGAGCCCCGGACACGCTGTTACGAGCGTCATTACCGGCCGCCGCCTGCCCAAAGATTTCCGGTACGGGCCGGTCATTCCAGGCGAACAACCAGGTCACTTTGGCAAGCTCGACCGCCAGGTAGAGCACCAGCGCAAGCAACAGCACATTCGCCAATGTACGCGACAAACGTTCCTGACTCCGAACGGGCAACTTCATCATATTACAGCCCTCCGGGCAGCAATGGCTGCCGGACCCGGAATACCACATCACCCGGTCTTGCGGAGTCTGGCCAGGGCTGTTGCGCCAGATCGACCATGCGTTTGTAGACCCGCAGCTCCATCATGCCATCCCAGAGAATGCTGGCATCAGCCGCCGGCCCGCTTGCCCCCTGCTCTGCCACCACCAGCGCAACGCCTCCGTCCACGGTATCCAGGTTCGCCTGCATGGGTGGAAACTCAGCCTGGCCTGTCTGATTACCCATGGGCCAGGTAACCGTGCCACCGCCCCAGCGCCCGAGCCCGTCTGCTGACTTCAGGCGACCGTCTGCCCAGGACATCTCGAAGCGATCCACAGACACGGTTCCCTCAATCATGGCGCCACCGCTCTGGCGTATGAGCTGCTCGAACTCGGCAACCGCTACCACGCCATTGGCACTGACTTCAAAATTACCCTGCCAACCGGCACTGGCAACCCCTTCCACGCGGGATTGTGACGAAGACACAGAAAACTCCAGCGGTATCGTCAACCCAGTCAGCGAGGGCCAGCCCAGCTGCCATTGCAACCTCGCCGGAAAACCGGCCACAACCACGCCGGCAGCGCCGCTCCACAGGCGGCCGGATACCTGCTGCACCCGGACCTGGTCTGGTAACTGTACCTGCGCCGATGCCTGCTGCCAAAGCCAGCCAGCCGGAACCAGAACAATCAGAGTGATCCCGTAAACCAACAGACCGAGCAACAGCAGCAGAACCACTTTGCCAGGGCCGAGAAAGGATTTTGGTCGGGATTCAGTCATTGCAATTGGCACATTTAAAAACCGGTAGCCGAGTCTAACAAAGCCATTGGGCAAGTTCATGACAAAAAAACGAAAAACCCCGCGCCAGTGTGAACCAGCGCGGGGTTTTTCAGGGGTAGATCGGGCCAGGCCTCAGAAACTGAGACCTGTTCGGGATCTGGCCGGCATTACATCATGCCGCCCATGCCTCCCATTCCGCCCATGCCACCCATATCCGGCATGCCGCCGCCGGCTTTCTCGTCTTCTGGCTCATCTGCAACCATCGCCTCGGTGGTGATGATCAGAGAAGCGACAGAAGCCGCTGCCTGCAGGGAAGAACGGGTTACCTTGGCGGGATCCAGGATACCCATTTCCAGCATGTCACCATACTGCTCGGTTGCCGCGTTGAAGCCAAAGGAACCTTCGCCTTCTTTGACCTTGGCAACCACGACAGAAGACTCACCGCCTGCGTTGAATACGATCTGACGCAGCGGCGCTTCCATGGCGCGGCGCAGGATGTTAACACCGGCTTTCTGCTCTTCGTTGATAGCGTCTACCTTGTCCAGGGCCGCAATGGCGCGGATCAGGGTAACACCACCACCGGCCACAATGCCTTCTTCAACAGCAGCGCGGGTGGAGTGCAGCGCGTCTTCAACGCGAGCCTTCTTCTCTTTCATTTCCACTTCAGAGCCGGCGCCTACCTTGATGACGGCAACACCGCCAGCCAGCTTGGCTACGCGCTCTTGCAGTTTCTCTTTGTCGTAGTCAGAAGTGCTGTCTTCGATCTGCTTACGGATCTGCTCAACGCGGGCTTCAATGTCGCTCTGCGCACCGGCACCGCCAATAATGGTGGTGTTTTCCTTGGTGACGTTAACGCGCTTGGCAGTACCCAGGTCATCCAGAGTCGTGTTCTCCAGAGTCAGGCCAACCTCTTCGGAAATCACAGTACCACCGGTCAGGATAGCGATGTCCTGCAGCATTTCCTTACGACGGTCACCAAAGCCAGGTGCTTTAACCGCGTTCACCTTAACGATGCCACGCATGTTGTTCACAACCAGGGTTGCCAGCGCTTCGCCTTCGATGTCTTCAGCGATAATCTGCAGCGGCTTGCCAGCCTTGGCGACAGCTTCCAGCACCGGCAACAGTTCGCGGATGTTGGAGATCTTCTTGTCTACCAGCAGGATGTACGGGTCATCCAGTTCTGCAGACATGCTGTCCTGGTTGTTGATGAAGTACGGGCTCAGGTAGCCGCGGTCGAACTGCATGCCTTCAACCACGTCCAGCTCGTCTTCCAGGCCACGGCCTTCTTCAACGGTAATTACGCCTTCTTTGCCTACGCGCTCCATGGCGTCTGCAATAATCTTGCCGATGGCCTCGTCACCGTTGGCGGAAATGGTGCCAACCTGGGCGATCATGCGGCTGTCGTCGCAGGGCTTGGCCATTTCACGAATGGCTTTAACGGCTTCAGCCGTACCCTTGTCGATACCACGCTTCAGGTCCATCGGGTTCATGCCGGCAGTCACGGCCCTGATGCCTTCGTTTACGATAGCCTGGGCCAGAACGGTTGCAGTAGTGGTACCGTCACCGGCGGTTTCGTTCGCCTGGGAAGCCACTTCTTTAACCATCTGGGCGCCCATGTTCTCGAACTTGTCTTTCAGTTCGATTTCCTTGGCTACGGAAACACCGTCTTTGGTGACAGTCGGTGCGCCGAATGACTTCTCGAGAACCACGTTACGGCCTTTCGGGCCCAGCGTTACCTTGACGGCGTCCGCCAGGATGTTAACACCTGCTACCATGCGCTTACGGGCGCTATCACCGAATTTAACGTCTTTTGCTGCCATGTCTTCTATTCCTGTTCGTTAAACCGAAAATTGAACCAATCGGATTAATGAGCGTTCGTGCCTGTCGCTGTTGCGATCACTCAAGCACGCCGTAAATATCGTTCTCACTCATGATGAGCAGCTCTTCACCGTCAACCTTTACGGTGTTACCGGCGTACTGGCCGAAGACCACGGTGTCACCCACCTTGACCGCCAGTGCACGGGTTTCGCCGTTATCCAGAATGCGGCCATTACCCACAGCGATCACTTCGCCCTGGGAAGGCTTTTCTTTGGCATTACCCGGCAGCACGATGCCACCCGCAGTTTTCTCTTCTTCTTCCTTACGGCGTACGACAACACGATCGTGTAGCGGACGAATTTTCATTGCTCTGTTTCTCCAATAGTCAGATTAATGTGGCAATGACAATTGCATGTTAAAAATGTCTGGCCGGAGATCCGGACCCGACAAATTGCCTCGGCATCCAAGCCACTGATAGACAGTGGTTTTCAGCCTGAGACGAATCTGTGCTGTGTTAATGGGGTTGAGCGAAAGGTTTTCAACACCCGCAACGAAAAAAATTTCACTTTTTTTCCTGCTCATCCTGATCAGGCTGACCGTGCTGGATCTGACCCCGATCATTCCGTGTCTGATCCTGGTATTCGCCTTCAATGATGTCGCCATTGGCATCACGGTCGAACGGTCGCTGCGGACCAAAAGGGCCATGCCCAAAGGGTCCTGCACCGCCGCCCGCCCTGAAAAAGAAACTCCGGCTTTGATTCTGCCCCGCCACCGTCATCCGCTTCAGCGCCTGCGATGCCAGCCAATGTCGAGAGCCCGGCAACAGGCACAAAAAGCCGAAGGTGTCGGTGATAAACCCCGGCGTGAGCAACATAGCGCCGCCGACCGCCAGAATCAGCCCCTCGGCCACTTCCTTGGCCGGTAACTCGCCGCTGTTGAGGCGCTCATTGGCCCGCAACAAGGTCGCCAGGCCCTGCTGGCGCAGCAACCAGGCCCCGATTACAGCGGTCAGAAACACCAGCCCGACCGTGTTCAACACGCCGATAACACTACCGACCTGAATCAGTACCGCCAGCTCGGCAATGGGCATAACGATGAAAAGAAAAAAGAAAACGGGCAAAATGCCTCCCCATAAAAACGATGCAGACACACAGAGAACGTAAAACACCTCTGAACTTAATTAGGGCAAACCATGAAACTTCAAGATTCTGTTATCGCAATCACTGGTGGCGGCCAGGGCCTCGGCCGCGCAATGGCTGAATACCTGGCAGCCAAAGGCGCCAGGCTGGCACTCATCGACCTGATGGAAGACAAGCTGGCTGAAGCCGCTGAGGCCTGCAAACTGGCCGGTGGCGACGCCAAAACCTATGTCTGCAACGTCTCCAAAGAAGAAGACGTTGAGGCAACCTTTCAGGCAATCATCAATGACTTCGGCCACCTCAACGGCCTGGTGAACAACGCCGGCATCCTGCGCGACGGCCTGATGGTGAAATTCAAGGACGGCAAGCTCGAGAAGCGCATGGAGCTGGCCCAGTGGCAGTCCGTGATCGACGTTAACCTCACCGGCGTTTTCCTATGCGGCCGTGAAGCGGCCACCCGCATGATCGAAAACGGCGACCATGGCGCGATCATTAACATCGCCTCCATCTCCCGCGCCGGAAACATGGGCCAGAGCAACTACTCCGCCGCCAAAGCCGGCGTATCTGCCCTGGTGCCAGTGTGGGCCAAAGAACTCGCCCGCTACGGCATCCGCTGCATGGGCATCGCCCCAGGGTTTATCGAAACCGAAATGACGGCCTCCATGAAGCCGGAAGCCCTGGAGAAAATGACCGCCGGCATCCCCCTGAAACGCATGGGCAAGCCAGAGGAAATCGCCTCAGCGGTAGCGTTTATCTTCGAGAACGACTACGTTTCTGGCCGCATGATCGAGGTGGACGGCGCCCTGCGCCTGTAACCCGGCCAATACCGGAGCTCTGAATGCACGAGTCCGAAGAGGAACCGACAAAGGAGCAGAAAATCTGGCAGGTAGTGGCCACGATTCCGAAAGGGAAAGTGGCCAGCTACGGTCAGGTAGCCGCCATGGCCGGCCTCGGACGCCAGGCGCGTTTCGTTGGCCGTGCCCTGGGCAAATTGCCCGCCGGCCACTGCATTCCCTGGTATCGGGTTATCCGCAGCAACGGCCAGATTGCCTTTCCTGAAGGCACGGAAACCTGCCAGCTTCAAACCGAGAAACTGAGGCTGGAAGGGGTGGAAGTGTATAAAGGAAGGGTAAAGATGAAGGACTTTCAGTGGCAGCCTTGAGCCGAACGCCCAAGGCTGCTACCGGACCAACAAAGACTCAGATCAAACCGCCTTGGCAGCAATGATCTTGTCGTGCCACTCCACCGGGCCGGTCTGGTGCACGGAACTGCCACGGGAATCCACCGCTACGGTTACCGGCATATCCTGCACTTCAAACTCGTAGATGGCTTCCATACCCAGCTCTTCGAAGGCCACCACCTTGGCGCCCTTGATGGCCTTGGAGACCAGGTAAGCCGCACCGCCCACCGCCATCAGGTAAACCGCGCCGTGCTTCTTGATGGCGTCGATGGCGACCTGGCCACGCTCGGCTTTGCCGATCATGCCGGTCAGGCCGGTTTTTTCCAGCATGGTGTCGGTGAACTTGTCCATGCGGGTTGCAGTAGTTGGGCCAGCGGGGCCAACCACTTCTTCGCGTACCGGATCAACCGGACCCACGTAGTAAATGAAGCGGCCTTTCAGATCTACCGGCAGCTCTTCACCCCGCTCGATCATATCCACCATCTTCTTGTGGGCCGCATCACGGCCGGTCAGCATCTTGCCGGACAGCAGAACGGTTTCACCCGGTTGCCAGTCTTTCACGTCTTCCGGAGTTACAGTGTCCAGATTCACACGGCGAACATTCTCGCCTACTTCCCAGGTGATTTCCGGCCAGTCGTCCAGGCTCGGCGGGGTCTGCAGGGACGGGCCCGTACCATCCAGCACAAAGTGTGCGTGGCGGGTTGCGGCGCAGTTCGGGATGATCGCCACCGGCTTGTTGGCCGCGTGGGTGGGGTAATCCTTGACTTTTACATCCAGAACGGTGGTCAGGCCACCCAGCCCCTGAGCGCCGATGCCCAGCTCGTTCACCTTCTCGAACAGCTCCAGGCGCAATTCTTCAGCACGATTGGAGGCACCGCGGGCCTGCAGGTCGTGAATATCGATCGGATCCAACAGAGCCTCTTTCGCCAGCTCCATCGCCTTCTCGGCGGTACCGCCAATACCAATGCCGAGCATGCCAGGCGGACACCAGCCGGCACCCATCTGCGGCACCATCTTCAACACCCAGTCCACAACCGAGTCGGACGGGTTCAGCATGGCAAACTTGGACTTGGCTTCAGAGCCGCCGCCCTTGGCTGCCACGTGCACGTCTACGGTGTTACCGGGCACCATCTTGTAGTGGATGATGGCGGGGGTGTTGTCTTTGGTGTTCTGGCGCTTGCCGTCAGGATCAGCCAGCACAGAGGCGCGCAGCACGTTATCCGGATGGGTGTAGGCGCGGCGTACACCTTCGTTGATCACATCGTCCAGCGCCATGTCGCACTCGAACTTCACATCCATACCGATGTTCACGAACACGGTGACGATACCGGTGTCCTGACAGATCGGGCGATGGCCCTGGGCACACATACGGGAGTTAATCAGAATCTGGGCCATGGCATCCTTGGCCGCCTGGGACTCTTCCTTCTGGTAGGCCTCGTACACGGCCTGAATGAAATCCTTCGGGTGATAGTAGGAAATAAACTGCAGCGCATCGGCTACGCTTTCGATCAGGTCGTCCTGGCGGATCACGGTGGTCATAGTCGCCTCATCAGCTTTCTGATTATCGGAAGTGTGCGGAGCCACCAAGGCAGCCCCTGCTTATATAAGGAAGCGAGAGTTTACCAGAAATTCGTCACAGCGGTTGATGCGACAGAAGGCGCAAATGCTATGTACGCCAGCGAAAATAGCTATGACGGCAAAACCAATTCGCAACAATTTGTTAAAACAGGCATTACCCGGCCACTGGAACTCGACAAACCGCGGAGCGGCCACTATTTTGATTGAGGGCCACTCCAAGGGTGCGAGGAGGGTTTCCAGACGCAGAATCACACTTTTGGCTGATCAACACTTGCTACTCTGTCGCTATAGTCGAAGCTACAGAAATTGGCTTTTAAGTGCTGGCTACAATTTCAGACAACCAACAAATCAGAAAAGGCTGTGCGCGGAATCCTGGGGCCGACCGGTTCCGTCAACGCCGGATATAACGACACAACAACAGGAAAAGGTTCCACCCATGTTCAAGAAAACTCTAATAAGTCTTGCCGTGGCTTCTTCCCTTGGGTTGACGGGCTGTTTCAGTGGCTCTAACAGTGGGGGCAATGATAATCCCAAGCCGCAGTATGCCGATACCGATGCGCTCGCCGATAGAACGTTTCCGTTTTTTGCGCCTGGCGCCTCGCGACTTCCGATACCCAACGATCTGATTTTCCGCTCAGATGACGAAGACACAAGCTTCAGCGAAGCAGATGGAACATTTGAAGTCGACAATACTTCTCCCCCGGTCACTGCAGCACTCAACCAGCTTTCAGGTGCATCGACCGTTGCTCCCATCGTCATCCAGACCAATGGCCTGTTGGACGAAAGCGAAGATAACGTGAAGATTGGCAAAAACGTCCACCTTATCGAACTGGCATACGCCAGCGGTGATCCAGTACAAGGCCTGGGCAACGGCGAACCCCCCACTCTCGCAATTGGGCTTCCTGATGGCGCCGGTATGCCAAAAGTGCGTGCCGAAGTAGTAACTCTCGATGGCACCTCCGCCATTCGCATTCTACCGCTCGAACCTTTGAAGCCAGGCAAACGCTATGTGGTAGTAGTCACTAACGATGTGAAAGACATCAACGGTGATCCAATCATTCAGGATCCGTCTTACTCCAACCTTACTGCAGAAGGCACCGCAGAAAATCCGGGGGCAGGACTACCGAGCCAAGACCTTTTGCCGGTGCGAACCTTAATCAACAGCCTTTGGGAGCCTTTGGCGCTCAAATATGCCGAAGCCATAGGCCAGCCACTGAGCGAAGATCAAATCGCTCTCAGTTACAGCTTTACAACCTCCAAAGACACTGATGTGCTGAGGTACATCGCTGAGCCAGGGACTTGGTTCTCTGATCAGGTTCGGAACTTCATTGCGGTCAGCGCAGCAGTCAAAACCCAAAAATCTTCCCAGGGATCAGCGGATTATTCTACGATCAAAAAAGCTGTAGATACCGCCGTCGCTAAATTCCCCGCAAGCTTAGGACTGGAGCCAGCCGAAACACCTCAGGAATTGGCGGAAATACTTGGTGGCGCTTGCGGAACAGTTCAAGGCCAGAATGCGATTGACTGCCTAGGTATTGCACTGGCAACCAAATTCAAAGAAGGTCTTCCGACCCCCACCGCCGCAGATAGAGCAGGCACCATTGCTCTCGACCCTGTTCCAAGGGGCGCTGCGCAGGTTTCTCTCCTAGCTGCCAGTGTTCTTGAGGACCCTCGATCTGTATACGCGATTGAGGGAACCATCACGCTGCCAAACTATCTCGGCAACAGTCCGGCAGATCTGGTCGGAGCCACAGAGCAAGGAGAAATGCTTGGTAACTGGGAAGCCGATGACCAGCTGGCCTCCCAAATTAGCGGTTTGCTGCAAAAAGTCGGCGCCCCTGCATTACCTCACGCCAACCCCGACCAAACTGAAACAACAGCAGTCAACTATATTTTCCCTTTCCCGAAACAGAATGCAGACCAGCCTAATATCGAGGCACCAATTCTGGTTCTTTACCCAAGCGATCCCAGCAACGTTAAGGGCATCGTCTCGTTCCAGCATGGCATCACCACTGATCGCAGTACGGCGCTGACATTCGGTACCGCTCTTGCCGAACAAGGTTATGTTGTTGCTGCTATCGACCACCCCCTCCACGGGGTCAGCCCCTTCTCCATCGAACAGCAGGGTGAACTTGCTGGACTGCTTATTGGCGCAGCAGTTCTGGATGCATTAGGAGCCGATGCCATTACGGATCTACCGGAAGAGCAGCAGCCGATCGCGAAAGGCGCTATTTTGACACTTGCTCCTGAAGCCTTAGCTGCCTTGCAGCAGGATGAAGACAATCAGGTTTCATACTTCGTTACAAAGGCCAAAGAATACGAAGACGCTAGCGGAATTAGCGGCGTAATTACAGGAACAACAGCGGAGGAGCAACAAACATTCGCTGGAACTGTTACTTCATTACTTAATTCAGTAGAAAACGCCGGCAGCCAAATTCCGGGGTTAGCTCCGAGATATGAGGAAACAACTCCGGAAGAAAAAGTTCTTGTTGAGCGCCACTTTGGATTATTCCCCGGCAGTGATGGCAAAGCAGATTCAATGGTCTTTGATCCCAGCAAACCGGTTGGGGCGGAAGAGAATGGTAGGTTCTTTATTAACTTATCGAACTTCCTGAAGACCCGCGACAATCTGCGCCAGAGCGTTCTGGATCAGATGAACTTACGCGCATCGCTCGCTAGTCTTGAACTTCCCTTCCCTGATGGCCAAGGAGGAGTGAAAAAGGTAGATGTTTCGAGTGGCCAAGACGTCTATTTTGCCGGCCACTCCTTGGGCGGCATCACCGGTGTGTCTCTAATAGATGCGCTGAATACTGATGCATTGGAGTTCCCAGGCGTAGGAAAGGTTACTTTCGTAAATTCATCCAACCCAGCGCAGAGTACTTTTTCGGCAGAAAACAATATCCAGGCGAGCAGCTTGCTGACACCAGGTGGCGGAATTGTAAGGCTGCTTGAGAACTCTGATAGTTTTGCTCCGATCGTTCTGGGCGGCCTGTTTGATAAAGCTAGGCTTGAGCAGGGAGACTCCAGTTTGGAAGCCTTCTTGAACGTCGCACAGGCAACCGTTGACTCAGCAGACCCAATTAATTTCATTGGTCAGTCGACAACCGACACCCTAATCAGTGTTGTCATTGGTGACACAGTCATACCAAATGCCGCGGATGCAGAGCTTTGGGCTGATTCTTTGAGCGCTGACGCTTACGACCCCTCGCCTTTGAGCGGAACGCTGACAGATGTTCCGTACCCAGTGGACAGCTTCCCTGCGCCATTAGCAGGCACCGTTCCCCTGATTGAACTCGGTAGTGATGCGGTTATGTCGATGTCCTACGCTCCTGAAGTTTTCGATGGGGTGGAGCATGGAACACCGGTAGATCCTACTTCTTCGCAGGACGCATTCGGTGGTATGGTTTGTTCAACCCTTATCACTTTCGGGTCAAACAGCCTACCCTCTTATTGTCCGCAGCAAGAATAAAATCTGCCAACGAAATCAAGCCCCGGCTCAGCCGGGGCTTTTTGTTTTACCGTTACTAAAACTTTACAGGCACTCCCAACTGCCTCTGTCCCACACCATCCCCGCGATCCCTATCAACAACCATCCCTCTGGCCTTCAACTGCGGATGCTCCGCCGCCTCTTCAATCGTCAACACCGGCTCTACACAGGCATCCACCTCGGCAAACACCTCCTGCCACTCTGCCAGTGAACACTCCGCGATCTTCTGCTTGATAGCGGCTTTCAACTCCTGCTGATGTTCAGGCTTCTGGCTCAGGGCATAGCTTTTCAGTTCGCCCAACCCAAGGGTGTCGCACAGGCGCGAAGAGAACTGCGGTTCCAGGCTCCCGACAGACAACCAGCGGCCATCCCTGGTCTGGTAATAGTCGTAGAAGGTGCCACCATTGAGCATGCTGCTTTCGGGCTTCTGAGGCTGTCCGCCTGCCAGGGCAGCAGCACCCGCCATGGCATTCAGGGCGAAGGCGGCGTCGGTCATGCTGATGTCGATAAAGGCGCCCTCACCGGTTTCCTGGCGTTTGATGACAGCAGCCAGGATACCCATCACGGCATGGTGTGAGCCACCGGCCACATCGGCAACCTGAATGCCCATGGGTGGTGGACCGCTGTCGGCACGACCGCAGTGGCTGGCAACACCGGAAATAGCCAGGTAGTTGATGTCGTGGCCGGCTCTGTCTTTGTAGGGGCCGGTTTGACCATAACCGGTAATGGCGCAGTAGATCAGTTTCGGGTTGATGGCTTTGAGTACCTCATAGCCTATCCCGAGGCGGTCCATGACGCCCGGGCGAAACTGCTCCACCACAATGTCATAGTCCGGAACCAGCTGCTTGACCTTTTCAACACTCTCGGGCTGCTTCAGGTTCAGTTGCAAGGTTTGCTTGCCGCGACCGAGGTAGGAAAAAGTGGTGCTGAATTTACCGTCAAACGGTGGCATTACCTTGGCCAGATCCACGCGATCCGGAGCTTCAATTCTGAGCACTTCCGCGCCCATATCGGCGAGCATCATGGTGGCGTAGGGTCCGGGCAGCAAGGTACTGAAATCCAGAATTTTCAGGTTGGCGAGCGGGGCTGCCATAAAGCATCTCCTTGTTTTTGATCGGCGGCAATGACTCTGGCTCATGCTGACGGGTTTTGCAGCCCGGGCCAACTACCGGTTCCTTCATTCCTATTGACCGTTTCTTCCATCCGTTGGCAAATCATGGGCTTGCAATGTTGAGCCGGGTACTTATGATGAAGTTCGTTCTTTCTTCTGGCTGCCTCTATGTCAACACTGACAGTCTCACGACATTTTGTTGAAGCTTCCCTGTCAGGCGCCGAACGCCTGGGCCTGGACAGCCGTGCTTTGCTCCAGGAGGCCGGGATCTCGCCAGATCTTCTTCGCATTGAAATGGCAAGGGTTAGCAGTGATCAGTTCAGCAAGCTGATGCAGGTAATCTGGCAGCGCACTGGCGATGAATTTATGGGCATGGGGCCACGCCGTGCCCGCTCCGGAACGTTCGCCACCATGTGTGCGTTGGTGGTCGGTTGCCAGACGCTGGAAGAGGTATATCAACAGGCCTTCCGGTTCTCTCGGCTGTTCGAACCGATGGTTTCCATGGAGCTTGAAATCTTCGGTGACCGCGCGCGCCTGGTCACGCGAATTGAAGGCAGCATCCACGACCCGGACTATTTTCTGCGCGAGAGCATTCTGGTGATCTGGCACCGGCTGGGCAGCTGGCTTATTGGCCAGCCCGTGGAACTGGAGAAAGCTGAGTTCGATTACCCGAGGCCAGATCACGGGGACGAATACCGGCACATTTTTCATTGTCCGCTGGCGTTCGAGTCCGACTGTACGGCATTGACCTTCAGCAAACGTTTCCTCTCCGCCCCGGTGATTCGGGACAAGCCGGAAATGCGACAATTCCTGAAAACCTCCCCGGCAGACCTGCTGTCACGACCGGATGAGAGCAACACCTGGACCGGTCGTATTCGGGGCCTGATTGGCCGTGACTTCTCCAAACCCATGCCGGATTTCGACTGGATAGCACAAGAGCTGCACACCAGCCCGCAAACCCTCAGGCGCCGCCTGAAGCAGGAGAACACGTCGTTTCAGGAGATCAAGGATCTATTGCGGCGGGATATGGCCATCTACTATCTGGCCCATCCGGAGATGCCCATCAACGATATTGCCGAACGGGTAGGCTTTACCGAACCATCCACTTTCCATCGGGCCTTCAAGAAGTGGACGGGGGTCACCCCGGGCGCCTGGCGGGAAGGCGAACGGGGCGATCTGGTCTGAACACCCGGCCTTACGAACTTCCCTGCTGCAGGTTCCGGATCAAGCGCCCCAGAGTTCGGGCAATGTCCCGGGCCTGATCGCGATTCTCCGCCAACTGGAAAAGCCGGGAGCCGTCCCGCGGATCATAAACCCAGCAGGCTCCGACCACCGGTTCACAATCCCAACGCAACTGAGGATTCACACCGAATACCGACAGAGACAGGGTTCTGCGAACGGTGGTGCCATCGGGATTGCGCTCGATGTCCTGAATACTGATGTTGCCATCATCCAGAGCCACCTGGTACTGGCGATCTGCTGGCCTGTCCAGGCGCACCACCGTTTTGTCACGCCGCCAGCCAGCGGTCTCAAGCAGAGTATTCAGATGGATGACCAGAGCCTCCCTGTCCGAGCCTGCCAGATACAGCTGGCGCAGCGTCTTCACATCCTGTTCATTCGCCGGCTCAATCACGGCCACGGGCTCGTTGGCATTGGCCTGCCCTTCGGCCAGAGCGCGAACACTGGCACGGCTGGCCTTCTCTATGTCGGTAATCAGCTTCAGGCTTTGCTGGTAATGCGTGCCCTCTGCCCCGGCCCGGGTAATGTATTGCTCCAGTGCTGAACGTGCCTCATTCAGATGATTGGCCTGCAACATGGCCCGGCCGCGATAGTAGTAATACTCGGCGGGCTTCTCTCCCTCCATGGCCTGAAGGCGGTTCAGGTACTCCCCTGCCTCACTCCAGTTCTCTGCTGCAACGGCTTCTTCAGTCGCCAGCATCAAGCGGCGAATTTCGTGTTCCGGAGCCAATGCCTGGGCGAATCCCGCCTGCAGGGCAAGAACAGAAGACAACACCAGGCCCGCAAATGCCTTGTGACCAGGCAAACGCCTTTTTTTCATGGATGACAACATACCGCTACTCCTGTTGGTCCTCTGCACGGGCTTCCCCGGCGTCCGTAGGCTCCCTGTCGATGGCGGGCGTATCTCCCGGCTCATCGGCGTCTTCAGAATCGACCTCGGCCTGATCCACTATCGACTTGGGCAACTCTTTTTTAACCCTGACCCCCAGCTCCACAAACCGATTGGCCTGGGAAATCAGATTACCACGGCCCCGGGTCAGGGTATTCATGGCATTATCGTAGGTGCCCTGGGCCGTGTGTAACTGGCTTCCCAGCTTTTCCATAGCCTCGACAAACACCCGCAGCTTGTCGTAGACCGCGCCGGCGCGATCGGCAATGCGGCGGGCATTCTGGCTCTGGCGTTCATAACACCAGATATTCTCAATGGTTCTCAGTGTCGCCAGCAGGGTGGTAGGCGTCACCACAATAATCTTCCGCTCAAATGCTTCTGCGAAGAGATTCTCGTCCTGCTGGAATGCTGCCACAAATGCCGGCTCAATGGGCATGAACAGCAGCACGAAATCGGGAGAATGCAGCCCGTTAAGCTGACTGTAATCTTTCTCGCTCAATGCACGGATGTGATTGCGAACCGCCTCAACATGCTGCTTCAGCGCCGCAGCGCGTTCTTCCTCCTGATCTGCGGTCACCCACTGCTGATAGGCCACCAACGATACCTTGGAATCAATCACCAGATTTCGCTGGTCCGGCAAATGCACGATGACATCGGGCCTCAACAACTGGTTATCTTCGTCCCGGTAACTACCCTGGGTTTCGTACTCGACCCCTTTGCGCAGGCCCGACCGTTCCAGCACCCGCTCCAGGATCAACTCACCCCAGTTGCCCTGAATTTTCTTGTCGCCTTTGAGAGCGCGGGTCAGATTGGCGGCTTCTTCGGTAATTTGCCGGTTCAGCTCCTGCAACGATTTTATTTCGCTGCGAAGCGCCTGACGATCCCGGGTTTCCGTGGTGTAGACATCCTCAACCCGTTTGCGGAAATCCTGCAACTGGTCGCGGAAGGGGTTAAGCAAGGAGTCCAGGCTGGTTTTCGATTGCTGGCTGAAGCGCTCACTTTTCTGCTCGAAAATCCGGTTCGCCAGGTTCTCGAATTCCTGTTTCAGTGCATCTCGATTCTTTTCCAGCAACTCCAGTTTTTCCGAGGCACTACGGCGCTCCTTATCCAGAGTGACCTGCTGCTCGCGTAGCTCGACCTTCAACTGGCCCAGCTCTTCCGAGAGCGTTTCAACCCGCTGCTGGTATTGACCGCTCTCACTTGCCAGTTGCGCCACCCGGTCCTGTTTGGCTGTCAACTCCGAGGCCAGAGCCGCCAATCGGTTTTCCAGGGCAGCAGACTGTTGTCGCCAGTGTTCGATGCTCTGCTCCAGCTGTCCGGAGCGGGCTTTCTGCTCCTCGAGTGCGGTCCGCAGGTGTTCAACTTCCTGTTCATGCAACGCCTGCACCTGCTCGCTATCTCTCAGTTGCCTGTCCCGGGCGTCCAGTTCCTCGCGCAAGGCAGACTCGGTGGCTCTATCCTGACGCCGACGCCACAGCAGCCAGATCACGCCCGCCAAAAGCGAGGCGGCACTCGCCACTAGAGCAAGGAACCAGCCTGCCAGCCATTCCGGACGTTCAGCCATGGTGAGGATAAGCGCATCTAGCACCAGCATGTTCTCCTTGGTGTTCGTTGGTCAGTTCAGGGTATGGCCCCGGGATCAAAGCCTGACAGTCTACCGCAATGCTCACCCTTTTTTCTTGTTGGCGGAACGGTGCCACCAGGCCGGCCTCGACTGTTTGGCATTTATCAACATTGCGTCAATCCACCTATGGACGCAGAGCGTAAATTGCTCTACAACGGTTAAAAAGCACCCAACCGGAGTGCTAAAGCCGTAAACGGAAAGCTGACTGGCAGGTCGGAGCATGTTCAAGGAATTGTGGAGAAAATTCGGGTCCGATTTCCTGCAGGCTACCTGTGTGGAAGACGAACAGACATTGTCTTCGGAAAATCAGCGCTCGGCGGAAAAGCATGTGCGGGTTTTGCCTCACATCACCCATACGGGCGAGTTTCACCTTGAGCGACTGACCCAGTTGCTGAAAAGCCGTTATGGAAAGAGCTTCACGGTGCCGACAGACACCACCTCCAGCGACCGTGCGCTCAAAGAAGTCATTTCCTTTGCTGCGCGCATTCAGGACCAGGATATTCAGCGGGAGCTGCTACTGTTCTACCTGAATTGTTCCCCGGTCATCCAGGAGTACCTGAGATCCGAGACGCCACTGGGCCAGGGGCCTTTCCTGGGCCGGTAAAGATGCGCCTTAACCATCTGTAAAGTCACCACACAGGTACGTTGTAGTATACTCTCCCGCCTGATTGACAACACATCCAATGGCTGAGGCATCCAGTGCCAATAATTCTCACGGCCGGTTCAGGGGATATTCATGGGGTCCAGTGTTTCGCAAACCCGCTCATTGTTCGCAGTTGCCTTAACAGGGCTGGCAGTCGCACTTTCTGGTTGCGCTTCCGATCGTTATTTCATGGTACCGAAAGAGAATATTGAAGAAGTGCGAGCCTCGGTCCAAAGCCAGCGTGCGACCCTTGTTACCATGGAGCAGAATGCCGGTGTAAGGCACGAAAAGCTCCTGCAGCAGAATCAGGATTCTACCCAGACCATTCTCCAGGCCATTGCCACTCAGGTTGAAAAGCCATCGTGCCCACCACCAAAGGCGGCACCTACCTGCCCCGCTTCCCGCGAAGATAAAGGCCGGGCGGATCGCCTCAAAGGCAAAGTCGTTGTCGGTGAGGTCGAAAAGTTTTTCCTGGCTGGCCCCGACCATGTCTATACCGCCCGAATCGACAGTGGCGCGGAAACCTCTTCCATACACGCCCGTAACGTTCAGCGTTTTGAACGGGATGGCAGCAACTGGGTGCGCTTTGAAGTGCCCGTTCCCGGTACTGAGGATGCCGAGTGGGTAGCCATGGAGAAAGAAATCTCCAGGCGAGTGAAGATTATCCAGTCCAGTGCCGATGAGTCAGAGCGCCGGGTGGTGGTGGAGCTTCAGTTTGCCATCGGCGACCACCAGCAGGTGGCTGAGTTTACGTTGGCCGACCGGACAAATCTGACTTACGAAGTCCTGATTGGCCGCAACGTATTGCGAGACGTCATGTTGATCGATGTCGGCAAGGAATTCGCAACCGAGTTGCCCGAATCCTACCTTGAACAAGCGGCAAACGGAGAGGAAGAATGACGGTACGCTCCCGGGTCCCGTTTTACGTGTTTGTCTTCCTGTTGATTGCGGCAGGGATAGCGATCGCCACCTGGCGCCATCTGGAACTGGGTATTCCGTGGATGACCGGTGAACAACGTCCGGTCTGGATGATTGAGGCGCGAGTCGATTTTGAGGGCCAGAACAGCCCGGCTGAAGTGAGCCTGCACATCCCGGAGCAACCGCCCGGCTTCCGTATCCTGACGGAGCAGGCCGCCTCGCCCGGCTACGGCTTCTCAATTCTGGATAGCAACAGCGGGCGCAGGGCCCAGTGGACAAAACGAGACGTCGCCGGTCCTCAGACTCTCTATTTCAAAGCACAGTTTGTACCGGATGAAGACGCGATTCATGCTCCGCCAGTGCGTAAACCCCGGGCATTGACGGTTTTCTGGGAAGAGCCCCAGGCCACCGCCGTAAGAGAGCTCCTGACCCAGGCTTCCGAGCGATCCAGTTCCCCGGAGAGCATGACCCGCGAGCTGATCCGCCTGATGCAGCCAGACAATCGCACCCAGAACACAACATTACTGGTATCTGACGACAACTATCTGCAACTGCTGGTGAAGATGCTGAACCACGCTGGCATCGCTGCGCGCACCGCAGATGCCCTGAAGCTTGAGGATGCCCGCCGCCGCCAACAACTGGTGCCATTTCTACAGATATACAACGGCAAGCGCTGGCTTACCTTCGACCCGCGCACCGCAGAACAAGGTGTACCGGAAAACCTGTTGCTCTGGAGACAGGGGGCAGATTCCCTCCTCGACGTGGTGGGTGGCGACGACTCCCAGGTAAGCTTTTCCATGCTGCGGCAGACCGTGCCGGCGCTGCAACTGGCAACGCTGGAGTCCAACGCCAATGGGCTGAGTGTGCTCGGTTTCTACCAGCTACCCATCGAAGAACAGAGCATGTTCCGAATGCTGCTGTTGCTCCCCATCGGCGCTCTCATTGTCGCCTTCATGCGGATTGTCATTGGCATCCGGACATCGGGCACCTTCATGCCGGTCCTGATCGCCGTGGCCTTTGTACAGACCACTCTGGTGCCAGGGCTGATCGCCTTTCTGTCCGTTGTAGCCATTGGCCTGCTGTTGCGCGGCTATCTTTCCAGCCTGAACCTGCTGCTGGTATCACGCATATCGGCGTTGATCATTCTGGTGATCTTCATCACCGCAGGGCTCAGCATCATTGGCTACCAGATGGGCTTTAACACCGGCATGACCGTCACCTTCTTCCCCATGGTGATCATCGCCTGGACCATCGAACGTATGTCCATTCTCTGGGAAGAGGAAGGCGCCCGCGAAGTGCTTGTGCAGGGGTCAGGCAGTCTGTTTGTGGCCATCTGCGCCTACCTGGCCATGAGTACACCGCTGGCTGGCCACCTCACCTTCAACTTCCCGGAGTTACATCTGGTTATTCTCGGGCTGATCCTGCTGATGGGTCAGTACACCGGCTACAAGCTCAGCGAGCTCAAGCGGTTTACCCCGATGAAGGCCTACGACTGATATGGACTGGATCTCTCCACGCAGGCTGAAAAATCTCGGGATGCTGAACATGAACCGGCGCAATGTAGATTACATTGCCCGGTACAATGATCGCACCTCCTACCCGCTGGTGGACAACAAGCTGAAAACCAAGCTAGCGGTCAGCGAATACGGCGTAAAAACCCCCAAGCTGCTGCAGGTGGTTCGCCAACAACACGAAATCTCCCATTTTCGGGAAATGGCAGAGGATCTGGCCGGTTTCGCCATCAAGCCAGCAAAAGGCTCTGGCGGCAAGGGCATTACCGTGATTACCGGGCGAGACGGCGACGACTTTATCAAGGCCTCCAGCGCCCGCATTTCCGTCGCCATGCTGGAGCGTCACCTCACCAACATTCTGGCTGGCCTGTATTCCCTTGCCGGTACCCCGGATGTTGCCATTGTTGAAAACCTGGTTCAGTCCTCCCCGGCACTCGCCAAGTACTCCTTCCAGGGCGTACCCGACATCCGGATCGTGGTGTTTCAGGGATATCCCGTCATGGCTATGCTCCGGCTGGCAACCACCGCGTCCGACGGTAAAGCCAACCTGCACCAGGGGGCTGTTGGCGTCGGGCTGGATATCGGCTCTGGCCAGAGCCTGAACGCAGTTCAGTTCAATCGGCCGATTACCCTGCACCCGGACACCGGACTGGCTCTGGAGAATATCCGGATTGAAGACTGGGAAAACATGCTGGAAATGGCAGCCCGATGCTATGAGGCCACCGGCCTGGGATATATGGGGGTAGACCTGGTGGTGGACGCCAACGAAGGCCCACTGCTGCTCGAACTGAACGCCCGACCCGGTCTGGCCATTCAGATGGCCAACGGCTGCGGCCTGCTGCCCAGGCTCAACGCGATCGAGAGCCTCAAGCGCCCACATTTCAGCCCCAGAGAGCGAGCGCTGTTTGCCATGGAAAGCTTTGCCCGGCGCTGACAATCAGTGTTTGGGCATAAAAAAACCGGAGCTGGTGTAGCTCCGGTTTTTTGTTCAGACCCGCTGATCAGGAGGTCAGCTCACCCCTTTGCAGGAGCAACTTCCTCTCATGGGTGAGGCCTTTCAACAAGCCCCAGGTCATCAGCAGAAGTATTGCCGTGAAGGGCAACCCGGCACTGATGGCCACGGCCTGGATCGCGCCCAGAGCGTCTTCGCCACCGCCGAAGATCAATGCCGCCGCAATGGCACCTTCCATGACCACCCAGAATACACGCTGAGCCGTCGGGGCATCGGTTTTGCCGCCAGCGGTGATGCTGTCGATCACCAGCGAGCCGGAATCCGACGAGGTTACGAAGAACACCAGCACCAGGATAATACCGACGAACGAGACAATGCCGGTCCAGGGCAGCTGCTCAAACATCTGGAAGGTCGCCAGAGAAACCTCGGTCAGCCCCTTGTCTGCGAGCACACCAACGCCTTGCTGGATCTGTTCCAGTGCCGTGCCACCGAAACCACTCATCCATACGGTGGTGATCAAGGTCGGGATAATCAGAACCGCAGTGACGAACTCACGTACTGTCCGGCCTTTTGAAACCCGCGCGATAAACATACCTACGAACGGTGACCAGGAAATCCACCAGGCCCAGTAGAATACAGTCCAGCCCTGGAACCACGCCTCGTCTTCACGACCAAACGGATTACTCAGCGGCACAACGTTGGCCACGTAGGTGGAAGAGGTTACCCAGATGGTCTCCAGAATGGTCATGGTCGGACCGGCGAAGATCACGAAGAACAACACGATCCCCGCAGTCGCCATGTTGATGTTACTGAGCACCTTAACGCCGCCGTCCAGACCTCGCAGCACGGAAATGAGCGCCAAGGCCGTAACGCCAACAATGATAGCCATCTGCACATTGGTGCCAGAACCTACCTGAAACAGGTAATCCAGGCCGGAGGCAGCCTGCTGGGCACCAAAGCCAAGTGACGTGGCCAGACCAAAGATAGTGGCCACAACCGCGAGGACATCAATGATGTGCCCCGGCCAGCCCCACACCTTGTCTTTCAGCAGTGGGAAAAACGCGGAACGGATGGTCAGTGGCATGTTCTTGTTAAACGCAAAGAACGCCAGAGACAGAGCCACAATGGCGTAGATTGCCCAGGGGTGCAGCCCCCAGTGATAAAGGGTTGCCCCCATCGCCAGATCACGCGCTTCGGGAGAGTTGGCAGCCACATTGAACGGGGTTTCGTACCAGCCTGTGTAGTAGGCCACCGGCTCGGCCACGGCCCAGAACATCAGGCCGATCCCCATCCCGGCTGCGAACAGCATGGCAAACCATGACATGGTTGAGAATTCGGGCGTTGCATCCTGTCCACCCAGCCGGATCTTGCCCACCGGCATGAAGATCAGCGCAAGGCTGACAACCACGAAAATGTTGGCGCTGAGCAGGAAGAACCAGTCAAAACTGGCAATAATGTCCCACTTGGCCCCATCAAGAGTCTCCTTCGCCGCTACCGGAAACATCAATGTTCCGATAACAAACAGAACCACAATGATGGCCGCTACCGGGAAAACCCAGTTATGAAGATCCAGGCCGAACGGATTGATATTATCCTGGCCTGCGACGTAATCCGTCTGATATTCGTCTTTCACTACCTCGCCCACGTTGGCGCCTCCTGGTCTGGTGTGATCACTGAATATGCTGAGTGAATGGATAACGCAATGAACAATCATTCATACGTTACAAGCCGGTCATTTTATTACTTTGAACTCAAAACATCAAAAGCAAGAAAAATGCCTTTTTTATCTACATCAGCATAGTCCAGATTTTGCAGAGGCAAAGATTGTTTCCTGAAACAGGTCTACTACCCGAACAAGTGACGTAGTTATACTGCAAGGTTTCGCCGACACCCGCCCGACAGCACCCAGAGGTATTCATGGAAAAAACCACCACCTTCCCTTTGCGCTATTCCGCTTATGTCCTCAGCATCTCCGGGCTGCTGGTGTCTTTACCGGTAACGCTTTGGCTTGGAGCAGGCTATCTGTTTCCGGTGATTTTTGGTGCGCTCACAGCCCTCGGCACCTGGGATTTACTGCAGCGAAAGCATACTGTTAGCCGAAACTATCCCATCATGGCCAACTTGCGGTATCTGTTTGAGTCGATCGGCCCGGAGATCAGGCAGTACTTTATCCAGTCCGATACGGAGGAGCGGCCGTTCTCGCGGGAACAGCGCACTATTATCTACCAGCGGGCGAAGAACGTGCTCGACAAGCGACCATTCGGCTCACAATTAGGCATGTACGACGAGGGCTTTGAATGGATGAACCACTCGCTCACCCCAACCCGACTCGACAGCAGTAACTTCCGGATTCTGATCGGCAAAAACTGCGAGAAACCTTACAGTGCCAGCGTTTTCAACATCTCCGCCATGAGCTTTGGCTCACTTTCCGCCAACGCCATTCTGAGCCTGAATACCGGCGCAAAAAAAGGAGGCTTCTACCACGACACAGGGGAAGGATCGATCTCCCGCTACCACCGGGAACCCGGCGGAGATCTGGTCTGGGAAATCGGTTCCGGCTATTTCGGTTGCCGGCATCCCGACGGCTCCTTCAATGCCGAGATGTTCGAAAGGAATGCCACCCTGGACCAGGTCAAAATGATAGAGGTCAAACTATCTCAAGGGGCAAAACCAGGCCACGGTGGCATTTTGCCCGGTGCAAAAGTGACCCCCGAAATCGCTGAGGCCCGAGGCGTTCAGGTTGGCGAAGACTGCATTTCACCCGCCAGCCATTCCGCCTTTTCCACCCCCATTGAACTGCTGGAATTCCTGGAACAGCTGCGAAGCCTCTCCGGCGGCAAACCGGTCGGCTTCAAGCTCGCCATTGGCCACCCCTGGGAATGGTTCGCCATCGTTAAGGCTATGCTGAAGACAGGCAAAAAGCCCGACTTCATCGTGGTTGATGGCGGCGAAGGCGGCACCGGTGCGGCGCCACTGGAGTTCATCAATCGCCTTGGCATGCCGATGACTGAAGCCCTGCTTCTGGTTCATAACACACTGGTGGGTACCCACCTGCGCGAAGACATCGCCATTGGCGCCGCAGGTAAGATCACGTCCGCTTTCAATATTGCCCGCACCCTTGCTCTGGGAGCGGACTGGTGTAATTCCGCCAGGGGCTACATGTTTTCCCTGGGCTGCATCCAGGCATTGAATTGTCATACCGGCCGCTGTCCCAGCGGGGTCGCAACGCAAGATCCCCGTCGTGGCAATAAACTGGACGTCCCCTTGAAAAGCGAGCGGGTATTCAACTTCCACAAGAACACCCTGGATGCCCTGCAGAATCTGCTTGAGGCCTCGGGGCTCCGGCATCCCTCTGAGCTTGGCCCGGAGCACATCGTCCGTCGCGTCTCCAAAACCGAAGTGCATAGCTATCTGGACCTGTTTCCGTTCCTCGAACCGGGAGCACTACTGGAGGGCAAAACCGGCCTTCGGGTTTTCGATAAGTACTGGGAAAGCGCCCAACCGGATACCTTCGAGCCCCCGGAATTCATCCTGGCGCTGCGGGAGACCAAGTTACGTTGATTTCGAGAGAAATTCGCCAGCCCGGTGTTTATTTTTAGCTTGGGCTGGTGTAGACTTCGCTCCCGCTAAGCCACTGAGATAAACCTTGTTTCTCGGCGGTTTGCAGTTTACGGGGCGTAGCGCAGCTTGGTAGCGCACTTGCATGGGGTGCAAGGGGTCGTAGGTTCAAATCCTACCGTCCCGACCATTTAAAACAACGACTTAGGCCAACTCTTCGGAGCTGGCCTTTTTCGTTTCTGGGCTGGGGGCGTAATGGGGGCGGATAGCCGCTCTATAGCCCTCAATCTAAGAAAAACACTTGTAGAGATACCCCTTCCTATCCATTAGGCTATGACCAGCAACTAGGGCGGAAAGGGAACCCAACGAATGAAAACAATATTAGCATTGATGCTAGTCGCAATAATTGGCGCGGGAACTTGGTCTCTGTACTCCATATCGCAAGTCGATGATTATGCTGTTGTAGAGTCATTCTACGAAAAAGCTTGTATTGAAATGATGAAAGACTTCGTCAAATCTCCAGAGACTTTTAAGGTACTAAAAACAGATATTTTGTCAGGCTCACTAAGCCAAGAGGATGCAGAACAGCTCAACCAGGAATATTATGGCGAGGTCGAAAGCGCTTTTGAGCTAGGACAAGAAAATATCGCAGAGCGATACAGTCAGCCTAGAAACCCACTAAAACAGACGTTCATCAAAGTCCGCTTCAGCAGTGCCAATAGTTACGGCACCCCCATGAGAAACGATTCTTTGTGCGAATTTGTGCAATCGCCAGCGTTTCAGCGGCCTGTTCTTGCGTATTTCGAAGTAGACGGGGAGGGATTTTCCAAAGGGTCTACAGAGTTCACAACTCTTACTTTGCTGAAGGTAGACTCCGAGACCTTGGAAATGGTTGAAAGCTCAACAAAGGGTTTTGAAACTGAATACCCTTCAGGAAACCTAAAAGCCACATTCATCCAGAAAGCAGGGTTTTGGATCAATGATAATTTGTAGAGCCCCTAAGCCTCACACCAACGAATAAACGCCTCAGACACGGCCACGGGGTTAGAATCCAGCCACCGGCAACAATGCCGCGTCATTGGCCCGCACCGGCACAAATCATCAAAGGCGGCCTCTAACTCGTAGGCTTCCCCAGCACTGCTTCCACGGCCTAGCCAATGGGCCTTACCGTCCGCAATCAGCAGCGCCAACGCAGCCGCCCACAATGCCCGCTCTGGCTTGCCCGCCTCACTGCCTATTAGCTGGCTACAATACTCATCAAGGGCGGATTCATGGGCGCTCATGGCGGGAACTCCGGCGGGCTTGAAAGGGAACCACTACCTCGGCGGCTTGGTGGTTGGCCGGTGACACCTTACCGCCGGGAAGTGGTAACAAGGGCGGGCTATGCCTTCTGTTTCAGCTCGGCAATCTCAGACTTCAGCCGTTCGACTTCCTCACGCTGGCGGGCTTGCTCTGCTTCCCGCTTTTGGCGCTCGCCTGATACGGCATCGTTGATATGTGCTGTTAGCTTATCCATCGTTACACCCCCGACTCGATCTGTTGCTTACCAAGCTGAACACCCGGCACACGTTGCGGGCGCAATACCTGATAGACACGTTTATCCAGCTCTGCAAACTCCTGGCTACCAATACCCACCGGCTCGACCGGCTTGGGAATACCCGCCTCTTTGGCCGCATTGTTTGCTTGGATTCCACAGAACTCGGCATCCCTTGCCGCCTGATCCCAGTCACCTAATGCCGCAGCCAGTGCATCAGCCGCAGCATGGGCATTCTGTAGCGCCTTTCTGGCGGCCTGTACGGCCTTTTCCCGCTCCTTTTGGTGCTGGGCAACCGTTGGCCCTGCTTCCTCTTTAATAGCCGCTGATAGCTTGGTATTCAGTCCTTGGCGCTGAATATTCAGGACACGGCGGCGCATGGCGCGTTCATTGTCTTGCGCTACCAGTTCGGCGGCATCAGCTCCGGCGGCAACTTGCGCCTCTAGTTCGCTGTCACTGATCGGGGCCAGGGTGGCAAGCTCGGCTTCAATGGCCTGTAATTGGGTTCGGATTTCTTCAGTTTTCATTGGTGGTGTCCTCTGGGTACAGTTCGGAAAAATCAGCGCCGATACCAATATCATTGGCGGCGTGCCTTTGGTGGAATTGAATAATTCCCTGTTGGTGAATGATCGCCTCGATTAAGGCGCGTTTATGGTCGGACAGATCCGGCTCCGCCAGCTTTCTACGCAGTTCGGCCATGATTGCCCGCTGTTCTGATTTCGGGGCGCTGGCATTTTCCAGCCGCTCTATGCGAGTCCTTAACAGCTTCACCACTCATGCTCCCCGGTATCTATCACCGGAGCTATGCCGTACCGATTCAGCATGGTGACGACCTCCGTGTTCTCGACTATGTTTGGTTTCCGGGGTGCAGCTTCCCGCCCTTCCCGCTTTGCGGCTTCCAGCTCTTCCAGCAGATCAAGCAACCACACATGCGCGGGTGATCCGTTGCGGGACTCTTCCAGACGTCTAAGCCGGTCTGTTAGCTGGCGGCTCATTGGCTGGCCTCCAGTGCCTCTACCCGCTCGCGGATTTCGTCCAACTCATCCACACGGGCAACGCTGGCGATGCCATCAATCAACATTTTGCCAACGTCCGGCGATAGCTGGCCCTCAGATACCGCCTGCATGATCTGGCGGGCTTGGTCGGTGTAACTGCCCTCTGTGTTCAAGTCGAACTCTACGGGATCGACACGGGCCTTCAGGGGCGGGGCCAGGCGTTCCAAAACAATGCGCATTGCCTGAACATCGCCATCCAACGCGGCGGCAATACAACGCTCGGCAACGGCCTTGCCTTCGGACTCAAACGCTTTACGCAGACTGGCCCGCTTATCAACAATCCCCGGCGGCCTGCCCTTCGGGTTGCCGCTCTGCCCTTTCTTCCATCTTCCGGCCATCGGGCCACCTCCTGAATTGAACAGTTTTCGATCAAGGGGCGGTATTGCTCTGCCCTGATCTCATCTTGATATAGGTTATAACCGGGGCTGTTCTTATTACACAGGCGGGTTGTGTCAGTTTGTCTTATGGCCCCATTCCGGCCCCAAATAACAGGCACCAAAACAAGGGCGGATAAAATCACCAAGGGACAGAGGGTTACAGCTTTGGGGAACTTGCAATGGTCACAGGTTCAGGCTTTGGCGGTTTGATCCGCCAGCCTAAAACGGGGGTGGGGTGAAAACCCCGTACCCCCTTTAGGGGTGAAAAATCACCCCACCTCAGCCCTTGGGGCGCAAGGGTTCCGGCGGGGTGGTGGGGTGTTTTTTATTTCACCCCAGTAAAACGCTGTAGCCCTTGTGCGGCGCGGCTTTAGCTGGGGTGGGATGGTCTAGGTGGGGTGGTCACCCCAGCACCCCACCCGAGAAAATCACCCCACCCTAAAACAGCCTTAAGGTTCCATCCTCCCGCTGGAATAGTTCGCCATTTTCAAGGGCGCGGGTAACGCAGGATCGCAACGACTGCTCACCGATACCAAAAACGCCTTCCCTTCCGGCATAGTCCCGCATTTTTCGGGGTGTCAGGTATTCGCCCTTTTCCAGCTTTTTCTTAATCAGGTCACGGGCAATCACCAAAAACGCCTGATAGCGTTCCTCTGCCTTTTTGTCCGTCTTGCTTTCGGCTTTTTCAACGATAGTCGGCACCAGCGCCCCGCCTGCAATACGGCGCAACCATACACCCTCCCACGGCGCGGAATAGTTCGCCTTTGGAGTGGTGAACCTCACCAGTTTGGCGGCTTCCTCTGGCTCTATGCCGTATTCCTTTTCGGCTGCATCGGCCCGCATCGTGGAAAGCAAACCAACCCAGCGGGAACCATCCACCAGGCCAGAACCACCCCTTACGGCTTCCTGTCCGCTGGCGTTGTCCTTCATGCTGGCCTTGCTTACGTGGTGCGGTAGCAATACCGTTGCCCCGGTTGCCTTGCGGATTTCCTCGGCACACTCAATCAGGCGGGTACTGTCTGCGTTGTCGTTGGGGTCGCCACCGTCAAACCGTGCCAGCGGATCTAAAACAATCAGCTTGCATTCCGGCACCTGCTCCGCCACTTCGATTACGCGGCGAACAAATGCGGTTCGGTGTAGCTCACCGTTCATTTTGGCGGTTAGGCGGTTATCCTTGCCCACACAGTCGAACACATACAGCCGTTCGGCTATCTTGTCCCGGTAGGGTTGGAAAGCGGCATCATCAAACGGGTCTATGGTATCGGCGTACATTTCAACCACGGCTTTTAGGCGGCGGTGTATTTCCTCCCTGTCATCCTCCCCGCTAAACATAAGAACCGCTCCGGGTTCCCCCATTGGCATTTCCAGCCAATCAAGGCCAGTGGCCACACTGACAGCCAGTTGCAGGGTTGCCATACTCTTACCCGTACCGCCAGCAGCAGCCAGAAGGCCAACCACCCCCAGCGGTAGCCGGTCGTTTACCAACCATCGGCGTTCCGGCGGATCTGTTACTAACAGCTCTGCAACGCTGGCGGCTTTCAGGTCGAACGGGTCATCATTGGCCGCGTCTAGGTCGCTGAAATCCTTTTCCGCTTCCAGCTTCCGCAATTCATCCATTGCCAGAAAGTACAGCGTTTTCCCGGTGGTCACTTTTTCGCCATCATGGGTGAAGGAAAAATAAGTGGTTCGGGCTTTCTCTGCGTTGTACTTGTCGGATTGCTTGCACCAGTTGTTAAACAGGGTGAATCCGTCCTGGCTTTCGCCGGTTTCATACGATATGGCGGCGGCTATCTTCTGGAACTCGTCATATCCCTGCCCCTGTCCTTGGTTGGGGATGCAGGCCAGCAGCAACGCCATCTGTTGCAGGCTCATCCTGTCACCCTCTGGCGGGCGCTCTAGGCCATTCTCTGGCGATTCCTTACGGTCGAAGTATTGCCGCCCCAGCTCCGTTAAATCCCTGTTCTCGATAGCGAACGGGCTTCCTTCCCAGTGGTTGCCGGTGAAGGTCAAGAACCGGCCCCCTTCGTACAGTTCCACGCCATCGGCTTGGCTGTTGCCGGTATAGCCCCCGAAGGTTCCACGGGCGATAAACCGGAAGCCATTAAGGCCGGGGGATACCTCCGTGTATGTGTCCGCCTGTTCAATGATCCGTCTGGCGGGTTCTGACAGCTCCCCGGTTTCGGTGTCTATGCAGTGGTCAATATCCCCGCCGATGATCCCGTGGTCAGCATCGTCATATAGGATAAAGCCAACCCCGTGCAGATCCCGGCGGCTTTCTGCGTAGTGGATAGCCTGTTCAGCCGTGGTGCAAAACGTGGCCTTGTCCTTACGCCATGCACTGCCCCCGGTTGCAGGCGATACCGGCACCTTGTCGGGTTTCTTCCCCGGCTTTGGTACTAGCCGCCATGCACACCAGATCGGCAGCTCTGCCAGCTCTGGCGGTACGTCTTGCAGGTCTGCAATGTGTCGGGAATAGGGTTGTAGCCCCTCGCTTTTGATCGCTTCAGCTTGCATGACAACCCCCTTCCTGTACGCGGTAATCTTCCAGGTACTTGCCCGCATAACCGGGGTGAATGCCTGCCTCGCGGATCTCCGCCAGCCGTTCGGGGCTAGGAGTCTGCGCGGCAGA
>NZ_AXBW01000019.1:0-99516 GCF_000475355.1 Marinobacter sp. C1S70
CTCCTAAATAAACAAGCCCCAACATCCTTGATGTTGGGGCTTTTTTATTTCTGCCTTTATGGTCACTATCGACCGATTAATTCAATAACGCCGCCAACAATGCTATGCAGCAAACTGAATTGTTCATCGGTGCGCGCAATATACTCGTCCAGAACCCCTCCCTGCCATGTGACAAGCCAAACCAGTGCCACCAAACCCGCAATGGATAAGCCGCCCAGCCAGCGCATTTGCCGTTGTTGCTGGTCTAACTTCTGAACCTGTTGTAGCTGACATTCGGTAAAGGCAGCGCGCAACTCACGGATTTCTTCCTCCAGCTCTTCATAGGCAATTTCCAGCGTAGACAGGCGCCCGGTCATGCCCCGGGAGTTCTGTTCCGTTGCTTCCAACCCGTGATGTCCTCCTTCCTCAACGGCCAGGCGGATGGCTTCACTTTGTTCCTGATCAGGCACGTTAGACAGAATGATATCCAGAGTTCGCATCAGCTGGTCCCGGTCAACCTGCTTGCGAATGACACCGGCAGCACCGAGGGCTCTGGCTTCCTGTAGGTAACGTTCTGCGTTCTGGGAGGTATACATGAATACCGGGATGTCCCGCGTCTCCGGCTGTTGCTTGAGTCTCTCCAGTGCCTGAAAGCCATTCATGCCCGGGAGGAGATGATCAAGGAAGATAAGGTCGAAATGTTCCTGCTGAAGCAGGGGAAAGGCCTGCTCCGCAGTGGCAACCCCTTTGGTGGAGATATCCGCTCGTTCAAGCAGCCGGGACAACAGAATACGGGCCGTTGACGAGTCTTCGATGATCAGTGCGTGCCCTCGCGGCATGAGAGAGCTCCTCCCTGGAAGTGACAGACGTTGTTACGCCGTGATGAATCAGTCCGAAAGACTCGGGCACTATAAGTGCAGCTCAGAAAATATGCAGTGGGTTGGCGGGCCCGGGTTCCGTTTTTGAGACTCCCATTTCATTTTTGCGTCAGGGCAGCCAGATTTCGAATACACCCCCACCCAGGCTGCCGCCGTTGTGCAGTTTGATGGAGCCGGTTCGCTCGCCTTCGCTATGCAGTGCGGCCACAGACGAGGCGAAGAACAGCCCCAGGCTGGTACTGCCGGTATTGAAGTCCAGCGACTTGAAACTCAGGGTACCAGTATGTTGCATGCTTTCCGGGTAGCCCTGGCCATCATCTTCAACCCCCAGCACCAGATAACCGTCTTCTTCGCGCGCAATAAGCCGTATCTGGCTTTTGGTATAACGGATGGCGTTGTTGATGGTGTTGTTGAGTACACCGGTCAACAGGTCCTCGTCGAAAAAACCATTGATGTCATCTGCGGCAATTGAATATTTGAGGCCGAGTCCCTGCAACAAAGGGATATGCCTGGCGAGGTGCTCCTCCAGGAAATCCGGCACAAAATGCTCGTCAATGTGGGCAGAGAGATTGTTTTCTCCCAGGCGATAGATACCCAGTAACTGAACCAGATCGTTATGCATACGCTCGGCTTCGTACTGGAGCATGTTGAATTTGTCGGAGCCAGCAAGGGATTGCTCATGTTCACCACGAAGTTCGTCGAGGCTGTTCAGTAACATGCCGAGAGAATTTTTCATGTCGTGCACGGCAGAGGCCAGCACCATCGAAAAGTCGATGTTTGGGTCGGTCATGCGGTCAGTCCTTTCAGTTTTCGGGTGAGGGCCAGGTATCGACGGTGTTGACGATGCTGCTCCGGCAGCTTGCTCAGACGATCCAGGCGCTGTTGGCAGGCAGCCAGTAACGCAGGCTCCGGGCTCTGGTCATATTGCTTCATCAACACCTGAACCAGGTTCAGGTTCAGGGCGGCATGGTCCGGAACGATCGCCAGGGCTTTGTTGAAGGCTTCCACTGCAGCGTCGAGGTCGCCTGCCTCAAACGCTTTGATGCCATCCCGGTTCATGCTGCGCGCTTCCAGTTTCTGACGGAAGCCAACGGGCTCGTCCAGGAGGTTTTCAATTTTCTGCAAGGTGTCGGGGTCGTTATCAAATCGTGAGGCCAGATCGCCGAGGATTCTCTTGGCTTGATCTTCCCGGCCCATCCGGAACAGGGTTTTTGCGAAATCCAGCCCCATATCGGCCGGGAGTTCCTCCAGGCTTTCGAGCTCCGAGCTGACCGCGGTAAGAATCTTCTCGGCCTCCCAGTGGCGGCCCTGGCCGGCATGGAGACGGCACTGCACGATCCGGCTTTTGAGCCCGATGGTTTCATCGTTGTCGAAGCGTTTCTCCATTTTCGTAAGCACAGAGAGGGCTTCTGACGAGCGCGCCGCGCCTTCTTCGTCCAGATCGCCCTCGCTCAGATCGGACAGGCTCTGGGCGAGCGACAGGTAATGCTCTGAATTGTCGTGTATGGAATAGGTGCCCAGAGACACCGTCTGTCGCCACGCCTGGGAGGCGGTGTCAATATCCTGGTTTGCGCCGGCCAGTTCAGCTAGATGCTTCTGGCGGAGCAGAGCGTTGGGGGAGTGTTCAGCCGCTTTCTCAAGAACCTGTTGGGCCTGGGCCGATCGTCCCTGTTTCTGAAGGCCTTCGGCCAGCAGGTCGTAGGCTTCCATATAGTCCGGGTGTTTTTCAATCAGAGCCTTGAGGCCGTCGACGGCCTGATCAAAGTTCCGGTTGGCGAGCAACACCTTACACCGGCCTAGCCGGGCCCAGGACAGCTCCCGCTGATTCAGAACATCATCGTAGACCTTCTGGGCGTGGGCCAGGTCGCCGACCATGAAGTAGAGTTCCCCGAGTGTCTTCATCAGCCAGGTTTTGTAGCGGGGCTGTTTGGGCAGGGTTTGCAGGCAAAGACTGATGGCTTCCGGGTAGTTTTCCCGATCGATCTCCCGGGTGATGGGGAGCAGGGCATTGCGCTGTTTGATCAGGCTGCCCAGACGTTGCTCCAGCATGGCACGGTTAATGGGCTTTGTCAGATAGCCGTCAGGCTGATATTCCCGTGCCCCCATGACCATTTCCTTGGAGGTTTCCGCGGTTACCATCAGGAACAGCGATGAGCGTTTGAGGAGTTTCTTGTGCCTCAGCTCTTCCAGTACATGCTGGCCGTTTTTGCCTTCCCCCAGGTTGTAATCGCACAGCACGACATCGACGTGATTGTAGGTACAGTACTGGATGGCGGGCGTGGCGTGAGCAACCAGCTCAATCTTGTCGGCACCACAACTGCGGAGCATCTGCCGCATGGATAGCCGAAAGTTCTCGAAATCGTCGACAACAAGAAAAGTAAGCTTGCCAAACGGATTTACTGCGTCTTTCCGGTCGGATGGATTCATGGCCGCTTCTGTTTAAGAAGTTTGTTTACGAGCGCTCGCAGGGCTGCAGGCTTCACTGGCTTGTACAGTACCTGGTAGCCCCGGTTGCCTGCGTCGTCACGTACCTCCGGCGCCATATAGCCGGTAATGAGGATGCCGGGAATGTCGCTTCCCAGATGTTCCCTTATGCTGTCCATGGCATCCAGTCCATTGCGGTTATCATCCAGCTGATAATCAGCAAGTATAATATCGGGCCTGCGTCCGTCCAGTTTGTCCAGGGCATCGTCCAGGCTTTCGGCGGCAGTGACATCACACTGCCAGTTGCCCAGCAACGCGACCATGCCTTGCAGAATGGCTGCGTCATTGTCGATGCACAGAACGTGCAGGCCCCCGAGATTGGAGACCCGCCTTGAACTGCTGCCGCTTTTCTGGGAATCCAGCCGGCTTTGATCGGCCGGGGCGACCGGAACCGTGATCCCGAATACGCTGCCTTTGCCCTGGATGGAGTGCACGGTGACGGGGTGGTTAAGCATGCCGCTGATACGATCAACAATGGCCAGGCCAAGCCCCAGCCCCTTCTTGTCGCGACCATGCTGGAATCGGCGAAACTCCTCAAAGATGTGATTAAGCTGGTCATCTGACATACCTGGTCCGGTGTCCCAGACTTCAATGCGCAGATAGCCTTTCAGGCGTCGGCAGCCCATCAGAATCTTGCCGCTTGCGGTGTAGCGGATGGCATTGGAAAGGAAGTTCTGTACCACACGACGCAGAAGTTTCGCATCGGAACGGACCCAGGCGGTACTGGGGACCACATGCAGTTCCAGCCCGTGATCCTTGGCGATGGCTGAAAACTCGGTGGCCAGATGCCTGAGCAACTCGTTGACCGGAAACACGCCGATATCCGGCTCAAGTGCCCCGGCATCAAGCTTTGAAATGTCCAGCAGTGTACTGATGATCTCCTCAGCCGCGCCCAGCGAGCTGTCGATGTGGTCTACCAGATCTCGGGTTTCGCCCTCGTTCACTTTGCCGGACAACGCGGAGGTAAAGAGTCTTGCTGCGTTCAGGGGTTGCAGCAGGTCGTGGCTTGCAGAGGCAAGGAAGCGGGTTTTACTCTGGTTCGCCTGCTCGGCTACCGACTTGGCCTTGAGCATCTGCTCATTGATCACCTGCAGTTCCTGGGTGCGCTCGCGGACCCTTTGTTCCAGATAGATGTTGGTTTCCTTCAGGGCCTGCTCGGTCCTGCGCATGGCGGTAATGTCCTGGAATGTGGTGACATAGCCGCCGCCTGGAATCGGACTGCCATCCACCCGGACCACCGTGCCATCGGGCCGCTGACGCTCGTAAGACATGGGTTTGCCTTCGCGCATGCTGTTGCAGCGGTTCTCGACGATGTCGTCAATTCGCCGGGCAGACAGGTTGGCGTTGGTGAGGTTGTAGCGCATCAGGTCTTCAACCGGCCGGCCAACCCGCACAAACCCCTTGGGATAGTTGAACAGTTCAAGATAACGATGGTTCCAGACGACAAGTTGCTGCTGATGGTTGACCACGGACACGCCCAGGCTGATGTTCTCGATGGCAGACTGCAGTAATTCCCGGCTGAAGGTCATGGCCTGGGAGGCTTCATCGACAATGCTGACCACGTCCTCAATCTGCATATCGCGGCCAGTCAGGGTCGACTCCAGAACCACGCGGGCGGTGGAGGCTCCAATCACCGATGCCAGCTGGCGCTCTATGTACTTCATCAGGTGGGTGGAAGCTGGCCGCTGAGGATAGAGCCGGATGGCATTACGTCGTTCGTAGTTCATGAAAATGCTTTCGGAACGTTCTTCCCCCATGAACCGGTCGGTCAGGGCCTGCAGGTCGGAGGTAAGAATCTCACCCTGCCAGCTCTGGTGCTGGGCATTCTCGGCTTTGGGCTGCGCATCGTGGAAGAACGCGGCAATCTGAATCTTCTCCCGAATACGTTGCCGGGTAATCAGGGAGAGCAGAATATAGGCCCCGGTGTTTACCCCCAGACTCCAAAGAATGCCATGGCTAATCTGATCCAGGTCGGAACCGAACAGGGCCGTTGGTCGGGTCCAGTTCCAGCCAAACAGGCCGTGCTCAATCAGGGTATCCGCAACCCACCCGGTGGACACCAGCGCGGGCAACAGCAAGGTGTAACACCACATCAGGAAGCCCAGCCCAAGGCCCCAGGCAGCTCCGGTGAAGTTACCCTGGCGCCAGAGAATACCGCCTACGAGCGCGGGACCAAACTGGGCCGCTGCGGCAAAGGACAGTAAGCCAAACGCCGTCAGGCTGTAGTCTTCGCCAGCCATGCGGTAGAAGCCGTAGGCGGTCAGCAGTACTACAAAGATGGCAACCCGCCGGATCGTCAGCAGCAGGAAGCTGAGATCAGTTCGTCGGTTCATGCCTGGTCGGAAGAACTTGAGCAGGCCTGGCATGATGATTTCATTACTCACCATGGTGGCTATGGCGACGGAACAGACAATCACCATGGCGGCCGCCGCTGATCCACCGCCCAGAAACGCCAGTACGGCAAGCCAGTGTTCCCCTGCCATGATCGGCAGTTGCAGGATGACGATGTCCGGATCGCTGCCCGCCAGGTGAGTGCTCAACAGTCCGGCTGCGGCAATGGGAATGACGAATGCGCTGGCGATGATCAGATAGATCGGCATCGCCCAGCGAGCGACCTCAAAATCCCGGTGATCGGTGTTCTCCACCACCATCACGTGAAATTGCCGTGGCAGGCAGATGATGGCCAGCATGGCAACCAGCGTCTGTGTGAGGAACGCAGGGGCTTCCAGCGACTCTGTGGTAAGCGTGCCCATCAGGTCAGCTTCGCGGACTCGGGTAAACAGGTCCCCGAAGCCATCGTACAGCCCGTAGCCAACAAACAGCCCCACCGCCACAAAGGCGATGAGCTTGATCAGTGATTCAAAGGCAACGGCCTGGATCATGCCCCGATGATGTTCTGTGGACTCCAGGTGCCGGGTTCCGAACAGCACGGTAAAGACCGCCAGAGCCAGGGTGATGTACCAGGCAGAGTCGTTCCAGGCCGCTGTACTCAATTCCTGATAACTGTCACCGGTGCCCGAGAGGACATTAAACCCCAGGGCAATGGCTTTGAGCTGAAGGGCAATGTAGGGAACGCTGCCGATCAGGGCAAAGATGGCCACCATGGCCGCCAGCACCTGGGATTTGCCGTAACGCGAGGCAATAAAGTCGGCAATGGAGGTGCTGTTGTTGCGTTTACTGATGTAGATGATGCGCCGGAGCAGCGGCGCAAAGAAAATGAATACCAGTAACGGGCCCAGGTAGATGGGGAGAAATGCCAGACCTTCCTGGGTGGCCCGACCAACTGCGCCATAGAAGGTCCATGACGTGAAATAGACGGCCAGGGACAAACCGTAAATATGGGTTCTGGCCAGACGGCGCTTGTAGAGCCCCGGGTGCCGGTCACCTGCCCAGGCGATCAGGAACAGCAGTGAAATGTAAGTGATCGATATAAGGACAAGCAGCCAGGCGCTAATCATGGGGTCTTGTTATCCGCTCCTGTGGTCTCAGCTTCTGCAAATGATGGTATAGAGTGGATCGTCGCTCTCCAGCAACTTCATGTTATCTACTCTCGGCGCCCCGTCGGAACCCAGTGGTACCAGCTCCCGGCTGCCACAGTTAATGAGATGAATCCGGTGCGAAACCGCATCGGTGACCGTCTGCTCGAAACGATAAAGGGTGAAGCGAACAATGTTCTGATCACCGGTATCACGGCTGATACTTTCCTTGTCGACCGCAGAGAATGAGGTCACGTAGGGAAACACAAAGGTCCAGGGGCGAAAGAAAATTCTCTCCTGTTCGGTGGCCACTACCACAGCTTCTTCCGGCAGCATGGCTCGTTTGTGGTCATACCAGGTGTATTCTCCATAGATCAGATAACCCAGCATGCCCGCACCGGCAAAGACCGGAATCAGCCACTTCGGGGCTTTTTTGGCGGTGGCCGCGCGAATACCCATGGCGATGCCAGCGGCACCAAGACCGCAAAAAACGGTGGCTACAAATGTCCAGAACATACAACGGTTTCCTCAAAAAAGAACGGGCTCCCTCACTGAGGAAGCCCGTTCGGTTTCAACCTGTCGTCAGGTGCGATGAATCAGATTGTCTTTCGCTTCAGTGATCCTGGGCAGTACCGGCACCACGCGGGTAGCGGACGCTTTCAACCAGTTCCTGAATTTCAACGGGCGGCTCTGCAGTCACCTTGGATACTGCGAAGGCTACCGCAAAGTTGACGATCGCACCAATGGCACCGATAGACAGCGGGGAAATACCCAGCACCCAGTTCTCGGGAGTGTCTGCCAGATTGTTAGTGCCCGGGATGAAGAACCAGCCTTTGTACACGAAGATGTACACCAGAGTGAAGATCAGGCCGGACAGCATGCCTAGTGTCGCGCCCACGTTGTTTACGCGTTTGGAGAAGATACCCATCATCAGTGCCGGGAACAGTGAGGCAGCCGCAATACCGAAGGCAAGGGCAACCACCTGAGCCGCGAACCCTGGCGGGTTTGCACCGAGATAGGTGGCGACAACAATGGCAACGGCCATGGATATCCGGGCAGCCATCAGTTCGCCCTTATCACTGATACTGGGGTTGAATCGTCCCTTGATAAGGTCGTGACTCACCGCCGAGGAAATCGCCAGCAGCAGGCCGGCGGCTGTCGACAGCGCGGCTGCAAGACCACCGGCTGCGATCAGGCCAATGACCCAGCCTGGCAGGTTGGCGATTTCGGGGTTGGCCAGTACCAGGATGTCACGGTTAACCACCAGTTCGTTGCCGTTCCAGCCGCGGGCCTGGGCTTCAGCTTCAAACGCAGGTACGTCGTTGTAAAGCTGGATACGGCCGTCTTCGTTTTTGTCAGTAAACTGAATCAGACCCGTTACTTCCCATTCCTTGACCCAGTTCGGGCGCTCATCATATTCGATGGGAGCGGCCTGGGTTCCGTCCGGGTAGATAGTGGTCATCAGGTTCAGGCGAGCCATGGAAGCGACAGCAGGAGCCGTCAGGTACAGCAGGGCAATGAAGACCAGAGCCCAGCCGCCAGACCAGCGCGCGTCAGCCACCTTGGGCACAGTGAAGAAACGAATGATAACGTGTGGCAGACCGGCAGTACCGATCATCAGGGACAGTGTGAACAGAACCATGTTCAGTTTATTGTCCACATCAGCGGTATATTCGTTGAAACCGAGATCAGTGATGACCTGGTTCAGCTTCTCAAGCAGCGGCAAGCCAGAGTCGGTATGGGTAGAGAACATGCCCAGGCCCGGAATCGGGTTGCCTGTCAGTTGAATGGAAATGAACACGGCGGGAATCGTGTAAGCGACAATCAGTACACAGTACTGGGCTACCTGAGTATAGGTAATGCCTTTCATGCCACCGAGTACCGCATAGACGAATACAACAACCGCTGCGATGATCAGACCGGTGGTGGCATCCACTTCCAGGAAGCGGGAGAAGGCCACACCAGCGCCAGCCATCTGGCCGATAACGTAGGTTACCGAGGCAACGATCAGACAGATAACGGCTACCAGTCGCGCGTTTGCGCTGTAGTATCGATCCCCGATGAACTCCGGAACCGTAAACTTACCGAACTTCCTCAGGTAAGGAGCCAGCAGCATGGCCAACAGGACGTAGCCACCGGTCCAGCCCATAAGGAACGTGGAGTTGGCATAGCCACCGGCCGCGATCAGACCAGCCATGGAGATAAACGAAGCGGCAGACATCCAGTCAGCACCGATTGCGGCGCCGTTGGTGATAGGATGCACACCACCGCCCGCAACGTAGAAATCGCTGGTACTGCCGGCCTTGGCCCAGACAGCGATGGCGATGTAGAGGAGGAACGAGCCCCCTACGAACATAATGTTGATTGCAAATTGGCTCATTTGTCCTTACTCCTCATGCACGCCGAATTTTTCGTCGATCTTGTTCATGCGCCATGCATAGTGAAAGATCAGAACAATGAAGGTAAGGATGGAGCCTTGCTGGGCAAACCAGAAGCCCAGATCGGTGCCGCCTACGGGGATTCCCGCCAGCATCGGGCGTAACAGAATAGCGAAGCCGTAAGATGCCAGGGCCCAGATAATCAGGCTCCCGAATATCAGGCGTAGATTCGCCTTCCAGTAGTTTTCAGCGTCGTAGCTATGACCTGACATACAATCACTCCTGTATTGTTGTTGTGGAGATTGGGTGTTTTTTTGGTGAGGTGTTGCGGATAGAGAATTTATTATTCATGTAGTACTTCTCCGACTTGTTGTCTCCTCCGACTTTACCGGTCAATGGATTTATGGATATTGGCAAATGGTCTAACTCTCAGTAACTTGCCTTGTATTTGGTCAAGGACATCGCCAGTAGATCCTGTTCCGCTAATAGCGGTGCATATGCTGTAAACGGCGTTGATAATGCAGCTTTTCACTGAGTTCTTTGAGAGTTTTGACGTCGTTTTTCCGGGCTTTATTGAGGGCTATCAGTGCCAGTTCTGCGGTAACCAGCGCGTCGGCTGCGGCGTGATGGCGTTCACTGATTTCCAGGCCAAATACATCCGCCCAGTCGTCCAGGCCGCGCCCTTTGATCGTTGCTTTCGGGAAGAACGCCGGCATCAGCTCGGCAACATCCATCCAAACGTGGGGCAGCGTGTAGCCCAACTGGCTTTTCAGCGTTTTTTCGAGGAACTTCTGGTCGAAGGCGGAGTGGTAGGCAAGAATCGGATCACCGTTCATCCATTCCAGAAGGTAGAGCAGTGCATCCTGGGTTTCGTAGCCCTGAGTCAGGGCTTCGGGGCCGATGCCATGGATCAGCACGGTTTCCCGGATGTCCAGTTCAGGGCGACGCAGAATCAGGTCAAACTGGTCTTTCAGGTGGATGACGCCACCTTCGATGGCAACCGCTCCGATGGCGATCACTTCATCTTTGGATGCGTTCAGGCCGGTGGTCTCAAGGTCAAGGACAATCAGCCGGCTCCGGGACAGGGGCTGGTCGGCAACGGTTTTCGGGCTGGGCAGGTTGGCGGCATCGTGATCGCCGACCGTGCCGCCACGCCGTTGGGCGAGCCACTGTTTGATGTATTCCAGCATGATCTGTGTGCGGGCCTATAGTTGGTACGTGACTTCGAGTTTCTGCTGGAGCCGCTGGGCCTGGCGGAAAGACTCGCGAAGTATGCGCCGGTCCAGAGGATTCAGGTCGTCCGGATCGATGTAATTGGTCAGCTCCTCGCCCCGGTCGAGCATTTCCTGATGAGCACGCATACGGATGGCCTGAATCAGGCTGTAGGCTTCCTTCCAGGCGTTGGCGTCCTTGGCGTCAAAGATGTCTTTTCTGGCCAGGGCGTCAATGCGCTCCAGGGTATTGGCGGCTTCCACCCCATGGGCCAGTGCGAACACCCTTACGGATTCCACAAATGGCGCCAGGCCCTGACGTTTCAGATCCAGCGAGTGTTTCTTCTCGTCGTTCAGATAGCGGAAGTTCCGGAACATGGTCAGGGGCGGTTTTCGCTGCAGCGCGTTGCCAGCGAGCATTTTCTGGAACAGGGCGTTCTTGCGGATGCGTTGGAGCACCTTCTCCAGCAGACGATGGAGTGGCTCAGTGGGGCCGAAGACCGCTCTCATATCCAGGAATATCGACGAGTAGACCAGGTTCTGGGGGGTTGAGGCATCAATAAAGCGGATAAACCAGTCGTCCCATTCCCGGTCACTCAGGCAGAGTTTGGGGTTGCTGGCCATAATGTTGCCTTTGCACAGGGTGAACCCGCACTCCGCCAGTTCGTCGTTGACCTTGCGGGCAAAGGGCAGCAGTTTCTCACGCACCTGGTCTTCGGTCATGCCCTCTGGTGTTTCGAACAGAATACCGTTGTCCTGGTCGGTCAGCAGGGTTTGCTCCTGGCGGCCTTCACTGCCAAAGGTAAGCCAGGTAAACGGAATGCCAGGGTCGTTTTTCTTGAGGTTAAGTTCGAGTACCCTGCGCACGGTGACATCGTTCAGGGTGGTAATGATCTTCACCACCTGGCCCGAATCCGCGCCGTGGGCCAGCATGGCGTCGACCAGCCTTGAGACATCGGAGCGAAGGCTGACCAGGGTGCGCAAGTGGGTGGCAGTGCCGATGGTTCGAGCCAGGTTGACCAGGTCTACCCGCTGAAGAGAAAACAGATCCCGCTCGGATACCACGCCAATCAGGCGGTCCTCTTCGTCGACCACACACAGATGGGCAAAATGGTGTTCCGCCATCAGCATTGCCGCCTCAAAGGCGTCCGCTGTGGCGGGCAGGCGACAGGGATTGCCTGTCATCACCTGACGAATGGGCGTGTCGAGGGGGCCCTTTTCCTCAGCGATCATGGTGCGCAGGTCGCGCAGCGTGAAAATGCCGGTTGGATGACGATTGTCATCGGTGATAATGATGCTGCCCACATTATTCTCGTGCATCCGGGCTACGGCCTTGCGAACCGGCAGATCCGGTGAGCAGACAATCGGGTTGCGCAGCGCATAGCGCTCCAGGGGGGTGTCCAGGCTGTTGCTGGAGCCAATGGAAGCCATGGCCTTGGACTGGATGCGCTGATTGACCTGATCCAGCAGGCTGCTCACGCCCCGCAGGCAGAAATCGCGAAAGGATTCGCTTTCGGAAAACAGGGTGATGAAGGCGTTCTGTTCAATACTGAGGCAGAAGGTATCGCCGGAAGCCCTGTGTAGCGTTCGGGTCGGGCGCTCGCCAATCAGTGCCGCAAGCGGAAAGCACTCACCCTGGCTGATTTCAAAGGTGGTTTCTGCCCGGTCTTCTTTTTCATTGTGGCGCTCACCCCGGATACGTCCCTGCTTGACCACATAAAACCGCTTGACCACTCCATCGTCGGGCGAGAGCACTTCGTCGCCATCGGCGTAAAACCTCAGGGTCGCATGCTCAGCAAAATGGGCCAGATGGGTGTCGTCCATGCTGGAGAACGGGGCATGTTCCCTCAGGAATGACATAATCGCTCGGGTGTTCTGAGGGCGGGTAGTGTCCTGATTTGCTGCGGCCATATCGTGATCCGTAAGCTTGGGAGCCAGGTACGGGGAGCTCCGTCATTATTATTCTCCGCTTGCAGTGTAGTTCAGCGGAACCCGGAGGGGCTCTACGATTTTCGTCGCAGAGCTTTTCTTTATGGTAGACCGGTGCGGTGATAGAGTTCTGATACTCGTCAAACCGGAATCAGTTAGTGTCATGACCAGTAAAGATGAACGCCTTGCCTTCCTCGAAGAAATGAAGGATGTGCAGCGGATACGCAAACCCAATCGGGCCGAGGTATCGGTGCCCAAGGAGCTGACGCCCGGGCACCTTGAACGCCAGAGGGCGGCGGTTGAAAAACCGGTGCGAGACCTGAACCCGCTGACATCCGATATGGTAGAGCCGCTAACGGCACACGACATTCTCAGCTGGCAACGCCCAGGCGTTCAGCACGGGGTTTTCCGCAAGCTGCGTCTTGGTCAGTACCCGATCGAGGCCCGGCTGGATCTGCATCGCATGACGGTGGAAGAAGCCCGCCGGGAAGTGTTCGGTTTTATCAACGACTGCGTACATTACGGTTTACGCTCGGTGATCATCCTGCACGGCAAGGGCGAACGCAATCCCGATGGCATCGCCCAGCTCAAGAGCTACCTGGCGAAGTGGTTGCCAGAGCTGGACAACGTTCTGGCTTTCCATTCGGCAAAGAAACACCACGGTGGCACCGGCGCGGTTTACGTAATGGTCAGGAAAAACGATCGGGAAAAACAGCATAATCGGGAGATCCATGGTTCCAGATAAGGAATCGTCTGGATTATTCGCTACGACGGAAACACCGAATCGGGAGAATTAAGATGCGTTTGATTTTAGTGGCTTTGATTTCTGTACTGACATTGGCCGGCTGTAAAGACCGGGTAATCTGGAACGACAATGGCAAAGTGGAAAGTGCCACCCAGAACCGTGAAGTCTGGGATTCCAACGGCAAGCTGGAAACCGGTGAGCGCAAGATCTGGGTAAACAAGGATGGTGAAGACGTCGTCAAGTAAAGGCGTGGCGGTAAAACGCCCCGAACCTGCCAAAACAATAACATGATGAGGAGCACGGAATGGCTTTCACGCTGACTGTGAACGGTCGCCAGCATTCGCTGGATGTCGAACCCGATACCCCGTTGTTATGGGTGCTTCGGGATGAACTTGGGCTGAAAGGGACCAAGTTTGGCTGCGGTGCAGGCCTCTGTGGCGCCTGCACTGTGCACCTGAACGGTCAGCCCGCCCGTTCCTGCTCTACGCCGGTGGAGATGGCTGAAGGTGCCGAAATCACCACCATCGAAGGCCTGTCCGCTGATGGCGAGTTGCATCCGTTACAGAAAGCCTGGGTGGAACAGGGGGTGCCCCAGTGTGGTTATTGCCAGTCTGGCCAGATCATGACGGCCGCGCACCTGCTGGCCAACAACCCCTCTCCGGATCGCGAACAGATCGTCACCGCCATGACCGGCAACCTGTGTCGCTGCGGCACCTATCCTCGCATTGTGGCTGCGGTTGAGTCCGTCGCCGGTGGTGTGGGTCAGTACCAGACGGCCGGGGAGGATGCGTAATATGGCGATGAATCGACGGGATTTCCTGAAGGTCAGCACCTCGGCTTCCGGTGGACTGCTATTGGCGCTGAATCTGCCTGGTTGTGCCTCCGTGCAAACCGGCTATGAGCCTGAAACCGGAGAATGGAAACCGAACGCCTGGCTGGAACTCACCCTGGACAACGACATTATTTTCACCCTGGATCGGGTTGAGATGGGCCAGGGCACCTACACCGGCCTTACCACTTTGATAGCGGAGGAGCTGGATGTAGCGCCGGAGGCCATTCGCGTGGAATTTGCCCCGGTTGCTCCGGAGTACCGTAACCCGTTGTTCGGGCTCCAGCTTACCGGTGGCAGCACCAGTGTCGCCTCCAGTTGGCAGCCCCTGCGGGAGGCCGGAGCTTCGGCGCGACTGATGCTGGTGATGGCCGCCGCCCGGGTTTGGCGGGTCGAGCCGGGACAATGCAAAACGGAGGGCGGGTACGTACGCCACCCCAACGGCCTGGATTCCATGCCCTATGGCAAACTGGTGGAGTTGGCGGACAAAGAGGTGATTCGTGGTGATGTGCCACTGAAACCCCGCTCCCAGTGGAAATACATCGGCCGACAGGCCGGAAGGCTGGATGCCGAGGCCAAGTCCACCGGCCAGGCGATGTACGGGATAGACGTAGAGCTGCCGGATATGGTCTATGCCGTTATGACCCGGAGCCCCCGCTATGGCGGACTGGCGGTCAGTTTCAACCGCGATCAGGTTCGGGCCATGCCGGGCGTGCTTGATGCCTTCATCACCGAGCGCGGTGTGGCCGTAGTGGCAGATCGCTACTGGCGAGCCCGCAAGGCTCAGGAAGCGCTGGCAGTTGAGTGGGATTTTTCCGAGGCCGTCGGGTTATCCAATCCGGACGTGTTCAAACACTATCGTCAGGCCGCCGGTGACGATCCCGGCGAGGACGAACGGGTGGACGGTGACCCCGAGGCTGTTCTGGAGAAAGCGGGTACCCTGGTGGAGGCTGAATATGAGCAGCCGTACCTGGCCCACGCCACCATGGAACCAATGAATGCGACCGCCTGGTATCGGGACGGTGGCATGGAAGTCTGGGCGCCGACCCAGGCGCCGGATCTGGGCCGCATAGCCGCCGCGCGACACACCGATCTCTCTCCGGATGACGTGACTATCCACACGACCTTTCTTGGCGGTGGCTTCGGCCGCAGGTTGACCCAGGACTACATTGAGGAAGCAGCCCTGGTCGCCTACCGGGTGAAAGTGCCGGTCAAACTGATCTGGTCCCGGGAAGAAGACACCCGCCATGGCTTTTTCCGCCCGGCCATGTTGCATCGTATGGCGGCCAGTCTGGAGGATGGGCAGCTGAGGGGCTGGGATCATCAGATTGTTGGCCCGCAGATACTTGACTGGTACGTCCGGAACGCTGCACCAGCCCAGTACCCCTGGGCACCAAAATTACTGTACGGCACATTGGGCCGGGTTGGCCTGATGGTTGAAGGTATCGCAACCCCGAAAGACATTTCGGCCATTGAGGGTGCTATTGGCTATCCCTACGCGGTACCCAATGTCCGGGTTCGGCATACCCATACTGACCCGGGCGTGCCAATTACCTGGTGGCGCTCCGTGGGCTATTCCCACAATGGTTTCGCGGTTGAGACCTTTATGGATGAACTCGCCAACCAGGCCAACGAAGATCCAGTCAGTTTCCGGCTGAAACTGCTGGAGAATGAGCCCCGTCATCGGCGGGTTCTGGAGCGGGCTGCCGAGCTGGCGGGCTGGAACCAGCCGGTGCCAGAGGGCAGGGCGCGCGGAGTGGCCTTGTTCAAGAGCTTTGGTACCTATGTTGCCCAGGTGGTGGAAGCCAGTATTGAGCAGGGTGGAATTCGCGTTCATAAGGTCACGTGCAGCGTGGACTGTGGTCAGGTGGTGAACCCGCGAATTGTCGAGGATCAGATGACCGGCGGCATTGTCTTTGGCCTGACGGCGGCTCTGAACGGGGAAATTACCCTGGACGGCGGCGAGGTGCAGCAAAGTAACTTCCACGATTATCGTCTGCTGCATATGCATCAGGTACCGGAGATGGTGGTGGATATTGTCGACAGCGAAGAGCCGCCCACCGGCGTTGGGGAACCTGGCGTCCCGCCGGTGATTCCGGCCCTGGGCAACGCCTTGTTTGCGCTGACTGGCAAGCGCCAGCGCCGTCTGCCCCTTAAAGCCTGAGCGTAATCGGTTTTACCCGGGCTGGGGTGGTTCTATAATGGCGCCAGATTCGCGCCCGGGCAGGGCTCGTACCAACCCGGAGGATGCCTGTGTTTGATGTAACCCGCTACGCCACCGCCGCCCAATCCATCGTCGAGGCAGGCCGCTTTCTTTACGACCGCGGCTGGTCGCCCGCCACCAGCAGTAATTATTCGGCTCGTATCGATGGCGACCATGTGGCGATAACGGTATCTGGCCGGCACAAGGGCCAGTTGGGCGCAGGCGACGTCATGGTGGTGGATCTGCATGGCCAGGCGGTACAAAGCGATTGCCGCTCGTCGGCAGAAACCCTTCTGCACACGGTGATCTATCAGCTTTATCCCGAGGTTGGCGCCGTTCTGCATACCCACTCGGTCAAGGCTACCGTGCTTAGCCGCCTGATCCCGGCGGGGCAGGCACTGGAGCTTGAAGGCTATGAGCTACAGAAAGCCTTCAATGGCGTGCAAACCCATGAGGGTAAGCTGATTGTTCCCGTGTTCGACAACACCCAGGATATTCCGGCACTGGCTGAGGAAACCCGGGACTGGTTTGCGCGTCACCCGGAACAGCCTGGATACCTTATCCGCGGCCATGGTCTTTACACCTGGGGCCGCACCATGGCCGATTGCCTGCGCCATATTGAAGCGTTTGAATTTCTCTTTGAATGTGAACTCGAAACCATGAGGGTACGCCGATGACCACCCTGAGCATTTTTCATCAGAACCAGCCCGAACAGGCCCAGACGGTCGTAACAGACCCGGACGCCATCCGGAATAAACTGAGTGCCCACGGCGTGCATTTCGATCGTTGGGCAACCCGCGATCTGCCGGCAGACGCCACCCAGGAGAAGATTCTTGAGGCCTATGCCGACGAAGTGGCAAGGCTCAAACAGGATTGGGGGTTTCAGACCGCAGACGTGGTCAGCCTGACCGCGGATCATCCCCAGAAAGACGCGTTCCGCCAAAAGTTTCTGGATGAGCACACCCACAGCGAGGACGAAGTGCGTTTCTTCGTTCGTGGTCAGGGATTGTTTTACCTGCACTTCGGCGACCAGGTATACGCGCTGCTGTGCGAGAAGAATGACCTGATCAGTGTGCCTGACGGCACCCGGCACTGGTTTGATATGGGGCCGGAGCCTGAGTTCACCTGTATCCGGCTGTTCAGCAACCCGGAAGGCTGGGTGGCGAGCTTTACCGGTGAGGATATTGCCTCCCGGCTGCCCCGATATGAGAGCCTGGCGGGAGGGGCCTGATGATTCGAGTGATCCTGACGGACATCGAGGGCACCACCAGTTCGATCTCGTTCGTGCACGATGTCCTGTTTCCCTACGCCAGCGAGCACCTGCCAGGGTTTATCCGGGCCAACCACCACACTCTGCCGGCGGTGGCGGAACAGCTGGCGCGGGTGGCAGAGATCAGTGGTACTGACCCGAAAGATATCGATGGCCTGATCAATGTGCTGCAAGGATGGATTGCCGAAGACCGCAAGGAGGGGGCGCTAAAGGCGCTGCAGGGCATGGTCTGGGAGCAGGGGTACCACAGCGGTGAACTGAAAGGCCATATCTATCCGGATGCCGCGGATTATCTCAAGCGCTGGCATGATCGGGGCCTGAGACTGTTCGTATATTCCTCCGGGTCCGTCAAGGCCCAGAAGCTGATCTTCGGTCATAGCAATGAAGGCGACTTCACAGTTTTCTTCTCTGGTTATTTCGACACGGCCGTCGGGGGCAAAAAGGAGTCCCAGTCCTATCGCAACATTCTTACGGAGCTAGGGGTAGACGCGGGCACAGTGCTGTTTCTGTCCGATGTTGAGGAAGAGCTGCGTGCCGCCGAGGAAGCCGGCCTGAAAACCGCCTGGCTGGTACGAGAGGGCGAACTGCCGGATACCGCTCGGGTCGTGGCCAGGGATTTTTCGGAGGTTGATGCGCTGTTGCGCAAACGATAGGAGGTGATTCATGCCCGGGCGCCGCTGGTATTCATGGCTGTTACCGGCTGTGTGTGCACTGAGCCTGTTCGGGTGCAATCCCTTTTCAGACGCTGAATCCCTCACCGATGAGTACCTGGAACGTTTGGCCCGGGTACTCGATACCGCGCCCGTTCCCAGGGCCGAGCTGCCCGCCGCCTCCATTCCACCCAGGCGGAGAGAGCGTATACTTGCCCTGCCGGAGCTGGATCTGGGCATGCTGGATTTTCTGTCGCTTTACGGCTGCGAGCTCCAGTATGTGGTGGGCGAACGCAATTCCGTGATGGGCAAGGTGATGCAGCCCATCAATCAGTTACGCTATGAGATTCGTTTTATCCGAGCTGCGGAGGCCTGTCTGCCCGAGGTAGATGACGAGGAACTCACAGAAGCTCTGGAATCCGCCATTGAAAGCAAACGGGACAGTCTGCCGCTGGCGGTCTGGAATGCCACCTGGGGGACCGAAGAGGTGGAGCGCCAGTTTACCCTGTCCAAAGGCTATTATCCGGTGGCGGAAACTGGCAATCCCGCGTCGGATCTGGTCCGGGATCTGCAGCAGTTGAACCGCCAGGTGGAAGCCTTACTGGCTCAGAAGCTCGAGATCTCCCTGGAGAATCTCGGCCAGATCCATCAGCGCTGGCAGGCGGATGTGCTGGCGGGCCAGACTATTAACAGCGCCCGCTTGCTGATCAGCACCCTGAATGCCGGCACCGAGCTGCTCGGCACTCGATTGGAGGGCAGGCCGCTGTGTCTCAACGGCCAGCCCAATAACCAGTCGGAAATTGTTCAGAACTTCTTCTTCAGTATCTATATCGGAAAAATCCAGCCGTACATGAGTGACGTCAGCCGGGCACGGGATTCGCTGATTGCGGGCTTTGAGGAACTTGCCAGACAGCAGCAAGCCGTGATGCCAGAGAGTTTTACGCCCTGGTACCAGCGTCATCTGGCGGCTGATACCCAGAATAGCCTCTGGCAGGAACTGGATCAGGCCATGATGCGGCATACCCGGCACTGGCAGGATCTCTTGGGGCAGTGCGGGCTTCGTCCGGGCGCCTGATGGTCCGTTTTACTCAGCGTTGGCTTTCCGGCGTTACCCTCAGAATTTCCTCCACCGTGGTCAGTCCCGCTGCCACTTTCTGGGCGCCATTGAGCCGAAGCGACTTCATGCCTTCTTTGTAGGCATCCAGCCGAAGCTGTTCCAGCTCGCAGTGATCGGTGATCTGGCGGGTGAGTTTGTCTGACAGTGCCATAATCTCGTATACCCCGGCTCGGCCCATGTAACCGGTGTTCCGGCATTCCAGGCAGCCGACCGGCTGGTAGAACTGTCGGGGCAGCAGTGCCTTCCACGGCCGGGTCAGCGTCTGCCAGGCGTGAGCATCCGACTCCCCGGGCTGCTTGCAGTGCGGGCAGAGCGTACGCGCCAGTCGCTGGGCCATCACGCCGAGTACCGTGGCCCGGATCAGATAGGGCGGAATGCCCAGCTCCATCAGGCGGGTGATGGCGCTGGGGGCATCGTTGGTATGCAGTGTTGAGAGAACCAGATGCCCGGTTAGCGCTGCCTGCACTGCCATTTCAGCGGTTTCCAGATCCCGGATCTCACCGATCATGATGATGTCCGGGTCCTGCCGCAGCAGGGCACGAACACCGTGGGCAAAGGTCAGGTCGATATTGGTTTGCACCTGCATCTGGTTGAATGCGGGCTCCACCATCTCGATCGGATCCTCAATGGTGCAGATGTTGAGCTCCGGAGATGCCAGTTGTTTGAGTGTGGAATACAGCGTGGTGGTTTTACCGGAACCGGTGGGCCCGGTTACCAGCACGATACCGTGGGGCCGCGAGGTCATGGTTTGCCAGCGTTCCCGGTCTTCTTTGCTGAAGCCCAGTTGCTCGAAGGATTTGAGCAGTACCTCCGGGTCAAAAATCCGCATCACCATTTTTTCACCGAACGCCGTTGGCATGGTGGCCAGGCGCAGCTCCACTTCGCTGTTATCGGGTTTGCGGGTCTTGATGCGGCCGTCCTGGGGTCGTCGTTTCTCGGCCACGTTCAGGCGCCCGAGGATTTTCAGGCGGCTGGTCACGGCCACCCCAACATGTTCCGGGAATTCGTAGACGTTGTGCAGTACCCCGTCGATCCGGAACCGCACCTGGGTAACCGTGCGCCGGGGCTCTATATGAATGTCGGAGGCTCGCTGCTCGAAGGCATATTGCAGCAGCCAGTCAACAATTTTGACTACATGCTGGTCGTTGGCGTCCGGATTCTCGCTGGCGCCCAGGTCCAGTAACTGTTCGAAATTCTGATTGCCGGTGCCGCTTGACGACTGGCCGCCACTGGCTTTGCTGACCGAGCTTGCCAGTTGATAGAACTCGACGGTGTAACGGCGGATATCCTCTGGATTGGCGACCACCCGGCGAATGTCCTTGCGTACCGCCTGGCGGAGGTTGCTTTCCCATTCCCGCTTGAAAGGTTCGGTGCTGGCAATTACGACTTCATCCGGTGTGATCTCCACCGCGAGAATGCCATGGCGTTGTGCGAAGGCGTAGGACATCACCCGCGCGATGGCCGGCGTGTCGATCTTGAGCGGATCGATATGGTAGTAGTCCTGTCCACCCCAACGGGCAAGCCAATGGGTCAGCCGCTCCAGATCAAGAGTTCGGCCGTCCCGCTGGCTGGTCAGTGCGGCAATTGCCACCAGCTCGAGAGGATGTCGTTGTGGCGTATGGCCGGCACCCGAGGCGGCACCGAGATTGGCCGTCAGTACTTTTTCAGCATCTCGCTGGGCGATCTCGCCGCTTTCCACCAGCGCTGAACAGATGTCCCTCAGGGTCAGGGTCTGGCGATGCGGCGGTGCCGGCATGGTCACGATGTCATTCGCCATCTATGTGCCTCCGGGAGCCAGCAACATCAGTTTGCAACCGGTCGATTGATCTTGAGATGCACCATGGCAACGGTAAACAACAGGAACGTCAGGATAGTCAGTGTCACAGGACCGGCGGCGCCCTCCGACAGCCAGGCTGAAACCACGGCCTGAGTGAAGTAGAAAATCACCACAAACGCCAGCCAGATATAACCCCGATTGTGACCCCGGAAAACCGGTACCGCGAACGCTAGCAGCGGCAGGAGTTTGACGGTCAGCATCAGGGGTATGGAAACACCCTCCACCGGTGCGGGCCAGAACGTAGTGACCAGCAGGGTGGCGAGCACGGCGAGGTAAAGGGCGATGGTCAGGCGTGCGGTATTTCTGGCTTTGTCGTTGTGGAGCATGGAGCAGTCCGCATTAAGGGTTGTTTGAAAGTTTGGTCCAGTTTAGTTGGCCAGTTTCAGGGCCAGTCTGGCGAGGCGTTCACCGAAGGCCTGGCACAGGGTTTTCTCATGGTCACTCAGGGCCTGCTGTTCACCGGTGCCGGCCCAGTGGGAGGGGCCATACGGTGTGCCTCCGGTGGCGGTCTCGTTGAGCGCGCTTTCGGAATAGGGCAGGCCACACAGTACCATGCCGTGATGCAGTAACGGCATCATCATGGTCAGCAGGGTGGTTTCCTGGCCCCCGTGCAGGCTTCCGGTGGAGGTAAAGGCGCCTGCCGGTTTGCCGGCCAGTTTGCCGTTGAGCCAGAGGTCGCCGGTGCCGTCCAGAAAGTGCTTGAGTGGCGCTGCCATGTTCCCGAAGCGGGTCGGGCTACCCATGGCCAGTCCGGCGCACTCCGCCAGGTCGGCTTTGGTGGCATAGGGGGCTCCCGCATCCGGAACCGGGGGCAGGCTGGCGGCGGTATCCGGGGAAACCGGCGGAACCGTCCGGATTCTGGCTTCTATTCCTGCCACTCTGGCAACGCCGCGGCCGATCTGTGTGGCCATCTCGGCGGTCTGTCCGTTGCGGCTGTAGAAGAGCACCAGCACATAGGGAGTTGTTTCTGTCATGGGTAGCCCCGGTAGTCAGAGAATGTCCAGTACGTTTTCTGGAGGCCGGCCGACGGCAGCCTTGCCATTGGCCAGTACAATCGGGCGCTCAATCAGCTTCGGTGTGTTTGCCATGGCACGTATCAGGGCTTCTCGGCTGAGATCCGGGTTGTCCAGCCCTTGTTCCCGGTATTCGGCTTCCTTGGTTCGCATGAGTTCCCTGGGTTCGCAACCAAGCAGATCCAGAATGTGTAGAAGTTCCTGCTCTGTCGGTGGCGTCTCAAGGTAGCGTATAATCACCGGTTCGATGCCCTTTTGCTGCAACAGTTCCAGGGTCTGGCGTGATTTTGAGCACCTGGGGTTATGGAAAATACGGGTAGCTTCTGTCATGGTCGTGGCCGTTTAACCTATTGATTGCAGACTTTTCCGGGGCGTTAGTCTAACAGGAGGATAACCCTTGCAGTACCCTCAGTCCGGGCTCTTTTGTAGTGGCGCACGTTGGCTGGCATGGCCGGTACTCATGCTGATGCTGTTGTTGGTCTCAGGTTGTGAAAAGATCGAGCTGGAACGGGCCGACGGCACCCTGGCCAACTGGAACAAGTACCGCGGCCAATGGGTACTGGTGAATTACTGGGCGGAGTGGTGCAAACCCTGCCTTGAGGAAATCCCCGAGCTGAACGAGTTGGACAAGGCTCCGGATATTGCGGTGCTTGGGGTTAATTTTGATGGCGTTACGGGTGTGCCGCTGGTTGAACTCGGCGAACGTATGGGGATTGAATTTACCATGCTGGCCTCTGATCCGGGGCCCGGGTTCGGTTGGCAGGTGCCGATGGCGCTGCCTGCCACCTTCGTCGTGGATCCTGAAGGCACCCTGATTGAGGCCCGGTTCGGGCCCCAGACCGAAGAAGACATCCGAGCACTGATTGGCGAATGACCATGGCAAACACTTTTGTACACCTGCGCGTTCACTCCGAATACTCCATGGTGGATGGCCTGGTTCGGGTCAAACCGTTGATCGGCCGGGTCGCGGAACTGGGTATGCCGGCGGTTGGCCTGACCGAACAGTCCAATATGTGCTCTCTGGTACGTTTCTACAAGGCCGCCATGGGCGCGGGCGTCAAGCCCATTATCGGCGCTGATATCTGGCTGGAGAATCCGGATGAGCCCGAAAACCCGTTCCGGCTGACCTTGCTGGCCCGAGACAACGATGGCTACCTGAACCTGACGGAGATCATTTCCCAGGGCTATACCGAAGGCCAGCGCTACGGCAAGCCGATTGTCCAGAAAACCTGGCTGGAATCCCGTGCCAAGGGCCTGATTGTGCTGTCCGGCGCCAAGATGGGGGACGTTGGCAAGGCCTTGCTGGCCGGGAAGCCGGAACTGGCCAGGGAGCGTGCAGACTACTGGCGAAACCTCTATCCCGACAGTTATTACCTGGAGCTGCAGCGCACAGGGCGGGCCGGTGACGAGGATTGTCTGCACATGAGTGTGGAGTTGGCGGCTGAACTCGGTTTGCCGGTGGTGGCGACCAATGACGTTCACTTCCTTGAGGCGGATGATTTTGAAGCCCACGAAGCCCGGGTCTGCATCGGAGAAAGCCGGACTCTGGACGATCCCAGGCGGGATCGTCGGTTCAGCGACCAGCAATATCTTCGCAGCGCCGAGGAAATGATCGAGCTGTTCTCGGACATTCCGGAAGCCGTGGAAAACACCGTGGAAATCGCCAGGCGCTGTTCGGTGAAGGTCCGGATGGGCGAATACTTTCTGCCTAATTACCCCATTCCGGACGGTATGACCATGGACGAATATTTTCGCCATGTGTCGGAAGAAGGACTGGAAGCCCGGCTGGCGAAGACCCTGAGCAAGGACGATCCGGAGTATGATCAAAAGCGTGAAGAGTATTACAAGCGCCTGAAGTTTGAGCTGGATATCATTATCCAGATGGGGTTCCCCGGCTACTTCCTGATCGTAATGGACTTCATCAAGTGGGCCAAGAACAACGGCGTTCCGGTAGGGCCGGGCCGGGGTTCCGGTGCAGGCTCGCTGGTGGCGTATGCGCTGCTGATCACGGACCTGGATCCATTGGAATACGACCTGCTGTTCGAGCGGTTCCTTAACCCGGAGCGGGTCTCCATGCCTGACTTCGACGTCGACTTCTGCATGGAAGGCCGGGACCGCGTCATCGACTACACCGCCCAGAAATACGGCCGGGAAGCGGTATCCCAGATTATTACCTTCGGTACCATGGCCGCCAAGGCGGTGGTCCGTGATGTGGCCCGGGTGCAGGGAAAATCCTACGGTCTGGCAGACAAACTCTCCAAACTGATCCCCTTTGAAGTGGGCATGACCCTGAACAAGGCGATCGAGCAGGAGCCGCAGCTCAAGGAATTTCTGGAGCAGGACGAAGAAGCCCAGGAAATCTGGGAGATGGCTCTGAAGCTGGAAGGTGTGTGCCGTAACGCCGGCAAGCACGCCGGGGGCGTGGTGATCGCACCCACCAAGATCACCGATTTTTCGCCGCTTTACTGTGATGACGAAGGCGGCAGTCTGGTGACCCAGTTCGACAAGGGCGATGTGGAAGACGCCGGCCTGGTGAAATTTGACTTTCTGGGGCTGCGAACCCTGACCATCATCAAATGGGCACTGAACATGATCAACCCGCGCCGGCAGCAGCGTGGGGAAGGCGAGCTCGACATCAGCGCGATTCCGCTGGACGACAAGCCCTCTTTTGACATGCTCAAGAAGGCAGAGACCACGGCGGTATTCCAGTTGGAATCCCGGGGTATGAAAGACCTTATCCGCCGCCTGCAACCGGACTCCCTGGAAGACATGATCGCCCTGGTCGCCCTGTTTCGGCCCGGTCCGCTGCAGTCCGGCATGGTGGACGACTTTATCGACCGGAAGCACGGTCGGCAGCCGTTGTCTTATCCGCATCCCGATTACCAGTATCAGGGCCTGAAGCCGGTTCTGGAGCCCACCTACGGGGTTATCCTTTACCAGGAGCAGGTCATGCAGATCGCTCAGGTGATGGCGGGCTATACCCTTGGCGGCGCCGACATGCTGCGCCGGGCCATGGGTAAGAAAAAGCCTGAAGAAATGGCCAAGCAGAAAGCCATCTTCCTGGACGGTTGTGAAAACAACGGCATCGACAAGACCCTGGCGGAAAACATCTTTGACCTGGTGGAGAAATTCGCCGGTTACGGCTTCAACAAATCCCACTCTGCCGCATACGCACTGGTGTCGTATCAGACCCTGTGGCTGAAAGCACACTATCCGGCCGAATTCATGGCTGCGGTTCTCACCGCCGATATGCAGAACACCGACAAGGTGGTGACGCTGGTGGAAGAGTGCCGCAACATGAAGCTGGACTTGCTGGTGCCGGACGTCAGCCGGTCCGCTTATACCTTTACCGTTAACGATCAGGGCCAGATTGTGTACGGCCTGGGCGCAATCAAGGGCCTGGGTGAAGGTCCCATCGAGAGCATTGTGGAAGCGGCCAAAGCAGGCCCCTTCCAGGATATCTTTGATTTCTGCCGCCGGGTGGATCTGAAAAAGGTCAACAAGCGGGCCATGGAAGCCCTGATTCGCTCTGGCGCCATGGATAAACTGGGTGCCGATCGCGCCAAGCTGATGGCCAGTATCGACAAGGCCATCCAGCAGGCAGACCAGCAGTCCCGCAACGATGCCGCCGGCATGGTGGACATGTTCGGAGAAATGCTTGAGGGCGGTGGCGACGATGAAGACACCTATGCGGACGTTGCCCACGTTCGGGAGTGGCCGGAGAAAGAGCGCCTGAAAGGCGAAAAGGACACTCTGGGCCTGTACCTTACCGGCCACCCCTTTGATGAATACGAACGGGAAGTGCGTCGGTTTGTCCGTTGCTCCATCGCCGATCTGAAGCCCAACAAATCGCCGCAGCGGGTAGCCGGGCTGGTGGTGGCCCAGCGCACCATGAAGACCAAGACCGGCTCTACCATGTGTTTCATTACTCTGGATGATCGCAGCGCCCGGATCGAGGCTACCCTGTTTTCCGAGGCCTTCTTCGAGAACCGGGAGTTACTGCAGTCGGATCAGGTAATTGTGGTGGAAGGACAGGTCAGCCATGATGATTACTCCGGCCAGATGAAAATGCGGGTCAGCAGCGTGATGGATGTGGCGACCGCCCGTCAGCAGTTCAGCCGGGGTATCAAACTGGCGTTGCGTTCAGAGCAGTTGCAGAATGGACTTCTGGACAAGCTGGACGATACCCTCAGGCCGTTTCGCAGTGAAGGCAGTCCGGTCTGGATTGAGTACCGCAGTGCCGAGGCCAGCACCCGTATTGAGCTGGGTGAAAGCTGGCGGGTACAGCCAGACGACACACTGTTGTTCGAGCTCAAGCACCTGGTGGGCGACCAGTCTGTGGAACTGGTCTATGATTAAGACCAATGTCCGCTTTAGCCTTGCCGGCAGCGCTGCTATCTTTGTCCCAAATTCTGGTTTTGGCGGGTTTCGGCCCGCCTGGCAATAAAATGATGGAACATCATGAACCCTAACTACCTGGATTTCGAACAGCCGATCGCCGACCTGGAAGCCAAGATTGAAGAGCTTCGCATGGTGGGTAACGACACCGATATCAATATCACCGACGAAATCAGCCGCCTGAAAAAGAAGAGCATCAGTCTGACCGAGTCGATCTTCTCCGACCTTAAGTCCTGGGACATTGCCCGTCTGGCCCGGCACCCGCGCCGGCCCTATACCCAGGATTATATTGACCTGATCTTCGAGGATTTTGACGAACTGCATGGTGACCGACGCTACGCCGATGATCTGTCGATCATTGGTGGCACCGCTCGCCTCGATAACACGCCGGTCATGATTATCGGCCACCAGAAGGGTCGTGAAGTGCGGGACAAGGTCAAGCGCAACTTCGGGATGCCTCGTCCGGAAGGTTATCGCAAGGCTCTGCGCCTGATGGAAATGGCTGAACGTTTCAAAATGCCGATTCTGACCTTTATCGATACCCCGGGCGCTTATCCCGGTATCGGTGCCGAAGAGCGCGGACAGAGTGAAGCCATCGCATTCAACCTCGCGGTGATGTCGAGACTGAAAACTCCGATTATCTCTACCGTGATCGGCGAGGGTGGTTCCGGTGGCGCACTGGCGATCGGTGTCTGCGACCAGCTCAACATGTTGCAGTACTCCACCTACGCCGTTATTTCTCCGGAAGGCTGCGCCTCCATCCTCTGGAAGAGCGCCGAGTACGCTGCTCAGGCGGCTGAGGCCATGGGCGTTACCGCCGATCGTCTGAAAGAGCTGGGTGTGGCGGATCACGTGATCGATGAGCCGCTGGGCGGCGCTCACCGTAATCCGGAAAAAATGGCGGAAACCCTGAAGACGTCGCTGGCCCAGGGCGTGGCTGAGCTGAGCCGATTGCCGCTGGATGAACTGGTTTCCCGCCGGTACGAGCGTCTTACCCGCTATGACGGCGGGCGGTAACACCGCTCGCCGGGATACCTGGCCCGAAGACCTGATCGGGCCGGTTCAGAAACTTCCCGCCTGTGATGAACTCTGGGTCGCCCTGAGCGGCGGCCTGGACTCATCCCTGCTTTTGCATGTCGTTGCGGCCGCCTATCCGCGCGTCAGAGCGTTGCATATCAATCATCAGTTACAGTCCAATCACGATCAGACGGAGCGCGCCTGTATCGATCTCTGTGCTGGACTGGGCGTCGAACTTCAGGTGCGTCGAGTGAATGTAGCTACGGGCGCGGGGAGCCTCGAAGAGTCAGCAAGAGCGGCGCGCTACGAGGTCTTCAGGGAGGTTCTGGGAGACAACGACCTTCTCCTGATGGCGCACCATGCAGACGACCAGGCAGAAACGGTTCTGTTCCGGCTACTGCGAGGCACTGGCGTAAACGGTCTGGCCGGAATGCCTGCTGCCCGGTCGCTCGGGCTGGGGCATCTCTACCGGCCCTGGCTTGACGTATCCCGCAGTCGATTGGAGCAGGTGGCGCGTGAGCAGGGGGTAAGCTGGGTAGAAGATCCCAGCAACCAGAGTGAAGTACACGACCGCAATTATCTGCGGCACTCGGTAATGCCGGGCCTTAAACAGCGTTGGCCGGGTTTGTTGAAGCGCGTTGCTCACAGTGCCCGGGCCTGCGCCGAGAGTGAAACCCTGAGTCAGAGGCTGGCGGAGTTGCAATGGCAGAGTTGCGGCGACGATAAAGGTCGAATCCGCCTGGCCCCGTTCTCGGTACTTGGGCAGATCGAGCGCCGGAACCTGGTGCGCTGGTGGATTCATGACCGGGGATTGCCGGTTCCGGCGCTGTCGGGCTGGGACACAATGCTCGATCAGTTGATTCATGCCGGGCCGGATCGATCTCCGGAAATTCCTGGAAACGGATTCTGTATCCGCCGTTATCGGGATCATCTGTACCTGGTGGCCGAGGTCCAGATTCCGGAAGCCCCCAGATCCTTGTTGCCTGGTCAGTTATTGAAGTGGGGGTGGTGGACCCTGCGGCTTGTGCCTGCTTCGCAGAGCGCTACACCGGAATCTTCCTGCCCGGAAATAAGGGTATCTACGAGGCAGGGCGGGGAGCGAATCCGGTTCGGGACCAATTTACCCTCCCGGTCGTTGAAAACCTGGTTGCAGGAGCAGGGCGTGCCACCATGGGAGAGAACGGCGCTGCCGCTGGTTTCCGAGGTGTCCGAGGCCGGGGAAGCGTGGATTGCCATTGGCGATTTGTGGTGTTCTGAACGATACTCCGGAGGCGCCCATGCCGCCGGCTGGCGGCTGATTGTGGAGCGGGATTGTGATTGAGTAGAGAGGGGCTTTCTGGTAGTCTGGCGTCCCATCTTGAGATGAATAATCTCCCTCCTTCACCGAACCAGATAATCACGGAATCTGCATGACGCGTTATATTTTCGTCACCGGCGGTGTCGTGTCCTCATTGGGGAAAGGTATTGCGTCTGCCTCACTGGCAGCCATCCTTGAGGCACGCGGCCTGAAGGTCACCATTCTCAAGCTGGACCCGTACATCAACGTGGACCCCGGCACCATGAGCCCGTTCCAGCACGGTGAGGTTTTCGTCACCGAAGATGGCGCGGAAACCGACCTCGACCTTGGCCACTACGAGCGTTTCATTCGCACTCCAATGACCAAACGCAATAACTTCACCACCGGCCGGGTGTACGAAGAAGTTATTCGCAAAGAGCGTCGTGGCGACTATCTGGGTGGTACCGTTCAGGTCATCCCGCACATCACTGACGAAATCAAACGCCGTGTGGTGGAAGGCGCAGCGGGTGCCGACGTGGCATTGATTGAAGTTGGTGGCACGGTGGGTGACATTGAGTCGTTGCCCTTCCTGGAAGCCTGTCGTCAGCTGAAGGTGGAAGTAGGCTCCCAGCGTGCACTGTTCATGCACCTGACGCTGGTTCCTTACATTGCTACCGCCGGCGAGATCAAAACCAAGCCGACTCAGCATTCCGTGAAAGAAATGCGCTCCATCGGCCTGCAGCCGGATATCCTGCTGTGCCGCTCTGAGCACGAAGTGGACGCAAGCTCCCGTCGCAAGATTGCCCTGTTCACCAACGTGGAAGAGCGCGCGGTCATTCCGATGCAGGATGCAAGGTCCATCTACGCCATTCCGCGCATGCTGCACGAATACGGGCTGGACCAGTTGGTTATCGAACGCTTCGGCCTGGATGCCCGTGAAGCAGACCTGAGCGAATGGGACGCGGTTGTGGATTCACTGATGAATCCGCAGGACGAAGTTACCATCGCCATGGTCGGCAAGTACATGGAGCTGCTGGACGCCTACAAGTCCCTGATCGAATCCCTGCTGCACGCCGGTATCAAGACCCGCACCAAGGTCAATATCAACTACATCGATTCCGAAGACATCGAGCGCGACGGCACCTCCGTGCTGGAATCCGCCGATGCCATTCTGGTGCCCGGTGGCTTTGGTGAGCGTGGCGTGGAAGGCAAGATCCGCACTGTTCAATACGCCCGTGAAAACAAGGTGCCGTATCTGGGCATCTGCCTGGGTATGCAGGTGGCGGTTATCGAATACGCCCGCAACGTGGCCGGCCTGAAAGACGCCCACAGCACGGAATTCCGTGAACACACACCGGAGCCGGTTGTCGGCCTGATCACCGAATGGCTCGATGCCACCGGTGAAAAAGAAGAGCGCACCGAGGAATCCGACCTGGGCGGCACTATGCGTCTGGGGGCCCAGGATTGTGTGCTGACCGAAGGCTCCACCATCGTTGGCTGTTACGGCAAGAAGACCATCCGTGAGCGCCATCGTCACCGTTACGAAGTCAACAACCACTTCCTGCCCAGGCTGGAAGAAGCAGGCCTGCAAATCTCCGGCCGCTCTGCCGATGGCAAGCTAGTTGAAGTGGTGGAAGCGCCCAATCATCCCTGGTTTGTTGCCTGCCAGTTCCACCCGGAATTTACCTCAACACCTCGCGACGGCCATCCGCTGTTCAAGGGCTTTGTTGAAGCCGCGCTGGCGAACAAGAAAGGATCCTGATTATGGCGCGCAGCAACCTGAACGTCTCGGGCATTGAGATCGCTAACGATAAGCCGTTTGTGCTGTTCGGCGGCATGAACGTGCTTGAGTCCAGGGAACTGGCGTTTGAAGTGGCGGAAAAGTATGTGGATGTATGCACCCGTCTGGGCATTCCATACGTATTCAAGGCGTCCTTCGACAAAGCCAACCGCTCATCCGTCAATTCCTTCCGCGGCCCCGGCCTCGACAAGGGGTTGCAGATCCTGGCTGATATCAAGAGCAAGTATGGCGTACCGATCATCTCGGACGTGCACGAGCCCGGCCAGGCTGCCCCGGCGGCGGAAGTCTGCGACATCATCCAGTTGCCCGCCTTCCTGAGCCGGCAGACTGACCTGGTGGTGGCCATGGCCAAAACCGGTGCGGTCATCAACATCAAGAAAGCCCAGTTCCTGGCACCCCAGGAAATGAAGCACATCATCACCAAGTGCGAAGAAGCCGGCAACGACCAGATCATCCTCTGCGAACGCGGCACCAGCTTCGGCTACAACAACCTGGTGGTGGACATGCTCGGCTTTGGCATCATGAAACAGATGAATGTGCCGGTGTTCTTCGACGTCACCCACGCCCTGCAGATGCCGGGCGGTCGGGCCGACTCCGCCGGCGGGCGTCGCGCTCAGGTCACCGACCTGGCCCTGGCGGGAATGTCTCAGGGCCTGGCTGGCCTGTTCCTTGAGGCTCACCCAGACCCGGATAACGCCAAATGCGATGGCCCCTGCGCATTGCGCCTGAGCCAGCTGGAACCGTTCCTTGAGCGAGTGAAAGCTATCGACGATCTGGTAAAAAGTTTCAAACCTATCGACACCGCCTGATTGGCGGTGTTGGTATTTTGACAGGTCGCATGCCTCATTGTTTTTGGAATGACGGCATACCGTGAACCTTGAGAGCGAGCGACTGGAAGGGCCTGGCGAAAATTTCGGAGGCCAGGGATGGCCGGAGAGAAGCGCACATGGGTGAGGCAAGCGTGTATGAAGCGGAGCTTCATGCGCAGCCGAACGACAGCAATCTGTGATTGCTGGCCGGACCCACTGGTGGGTGCTTGTAGCGGTTTTCGCCAGGCCCTTCCAGTTGATCGCTCCGGCACCATCATTCAAAGCTTGTATAGTGATTAAAAGATAAAATCTGGAGAATCAACCGAATGACCAAGATTGCCAACATCAAAGCCCGTGAGGTTCTGGATTCACGTGGTAACCCCACCGTGGAAGCAGACGTCATCCTGGAAGACGGCACACTGGGCCGCGCTTGCGCACCGTCCGGCGCCTCTACCGGTTCCCGCGAAGCTCTGGAACTGCGCGATGGTGACGCCTCCCGTTACCTCGGTAAAGGTGTTCGCAAAGCCGTTGAAGCCATCAACGGTCGAATTCGTGACGCCCTGCTGGGTAAAGATGCCGCCGACCAGCGCAGTCTGGACCAGGTCATGATCGACCTGGACGGCACCGAAAACAAAGCCAACCTGGGCGCCAACGCCATCCTGGCCGTATCCCTGGCTGCTGCCAAAGCCGCAGCTATCTCCCTGGGCAAGCCTCTGTATGAGCACATCGCCGATGTAAACGGCACCTCCGGCAAATTCTCCATGCCGGTGCCGATGATGAACATCCTCAACGGTGGTGAGCACGCCGACAACAACGTCGACATCCAGGAATTCATGGTCCAGCCGGTCTCCGTGAACAGCTTCGGTGAAGCCCTGCGCGTTGGTGCCGAAATCTTCCATAGCCTCAAGAAAGTGCTGAAGGCCCAGGGCCTGAACACAGCCGTAGGCGACGAAGGTGGCTTTGCCCCCAACCTGCCGTCCAACGAAGCAGCCCTGGCGGCGATCAAGGAAGCCGTCGAGAAAGCCGGTTATGAACTGGGCAAAGACGTCACTCTGGCGCTGGACTGTGCCTCTTCCGAGTTTTACAAAGATGGCCAGTACCAGCTGTCTGGTGAAGGCAAGAGCTTCGATTCCGAAGGCTTTGCCGATTACCTGTCCGGCCTGTGCGACCGTTACCCGATTGTGTCCATCGAAGATGGTATGGACGAGAGCGACTGGGACGGCTGGAAAGTGCTGACCGACAAACTGGGCAGCAAGGTTCAACTGGTCGGGGATGACCTTTTTGTCACCAATACCAAGATTCTGAAGCAGGGTATCGAGAAGGGCATTGGTAATTCCATTCTGATCAAGTTCAATCAGATCGGTAGCCTGACCGAGACTCTGGATGCCATCAAGATGGCTCAGGATGCTGGCTACACGGCGGTCATTTCTCACCGCTCCGGTGAAACCGAAGATACCACCATTGCGGATCTGGCCGTAGCTACCTGTGCTGGCCAGATCAAAACTGGTTCTCTGTGTCGTTCCGACCGGGTTGCCAAGTACAACCAGCTGCTGCGTATTGAAGAGGCGCTGGAAGGCAAGGCACCATACCGTGGCCTGAGCGAAATCAAAGGTCAGGGTTGAGGATTAGCGACGTTTTCTGACCTGCCGGTCCATTCCGGCAGGTAACAAAATGTTAAGGCCATCGCGTTCTGAATGAAAATTCAGACACGATGGCCTTTTTGTACAGTGACTTACAGAAAATTGTTGCTAATCTACTATAAGGTCTATACTTGACCCTCGACTCGTTTATTTTGTTGTTCATTTTCTGTACGGATTCGGCATGAAATCGCTTTGGGCCATTCTGGTAGTGCTGATACTCCTGCTGCAGGTTCGCCTGTGGATCGGGGAGGGCAGTTTTGCGCAGGTGTGGGCCCTGGAGCAGTCGATTGCCGAGCAGCGGGAAGAGAATGCCGAGTTGGCGGCCCGGAATGACCGGCTTTATGCGGAGGTGCGGAATCTTCGCAATGAGCAGGGCGCCGTTGAGGAGCGGGCCCGGATGAATCTTGGCCTGATTCGTGAGGATGAGACGTTCTTTCTCGTTGTTGAAAACTGATTTCAGACCCGGGTGGTGCGAGCGCCGGGGAGTGTCTCTCCGGGAACCGCTACAAGCACATCCATGTGCGCTTCTCTCAGGCCATCCCTGGCCTTCGAAATTCCCGGAGAGACACTCCCCGACGCTCACCTGACCTTTGAAGTGCCGTCCCATGAAAAATGCAGATCTTTGGCTTATTGTCCCCGCCGCCGGTATCGGCCAGCGCATGAACGCCGAATGCCCCAAGCAATACCTCAAAATCAATAACCGTTTCATCCTGGATATCACCCTGTCCCGTTTGTTGGACAACGCCCCGTTTAAAGGTTGTATGGTGCCGCTGAATCCGCAGGACCACTGGTGGCCGGAGAGTGAGTCGGCGAGGGATGATAGGGTGCAGACCTGTACTGGGGGCAAAGAACGGGCGGATTCGGTGTTGTCGGCTCTGGTAGCCCTGGAGGGGCAGGCGGCGGATAATGACTGGGTGCTGGTACATGATGCGGCGCGGCCCTGTGTTCATTCTGAAGATCTGTCCCGTCTGATTGAGACCTTGTCTGAGCATCCGGTGGGTGGTTTGCTGGCTGCGCCGGTGGCGGACACGTTGAAGCTTGCCGAGGCGGGATCATTGCCGGTGGTGAGTGAGACCATTGACCGGAGTCGGTTGTGGCGGGCATTGACGCCGCAGATGTTCCGGTTCGGAGCGTTAAAACAGGCGTTGTCATTTTGTCTGGAACGTGGCCAGGCGATTACGGATGAGTCCTCTGCCATGGAGTTTTCCGGTAACATGCCGGTTCTGGTGGAAGGGCGCCCGGATAATCTGAAGATTACGGTCCCCTCGGATCTGGCGCTGGCGGAGTTTATTCTCGAGCGTCAGTGATTCCCTGCATTATGTTCTGTTTTCGGAGATGATCATGCGCATTGGTCAGGGCTTTGATGTTCATGCCTTCTGTGAGGGCGATTCTGTCATTCTTGGGGGTGTGACAATTCCCCATAGCCACGGTCTGAAGGCGCACTCGGACGGGGATGTTCTGTTGCATGCGCTTGCGGATGCGCTGTTGGGTGCGGTGGCGCTGGGTGATATTGGCCATTTCTTTCCGGATTCCAGCGAGGAGTGGGCCGGCGCAGACAGCCGCGACTTGTTGCGGCGGGTGGTGCAGCGGGTGCTGGATGAGGGCTACGCGGTTACCAATATTGATTCCACAATCATTGCCCAGGCGCCGAAAATGGCGCCCCATATCGAGGCGATGCGGATGAACATTGCCGAAGATCTGGGCGTGCCTGCTAATCGGGTGAGCGTGAAAGCCACCACCACAGAAAAGCTTGGCTTTACCGGGCGAGGGGAAGGCATTGCCTGTCAGGCGGTGTGTCTGCTTGAGGCGGTTTCCCAGTGAGTGAGGATTCTCAGTGGCTGTTGGACTGGCCGGTGTCTGGCGGAGCCCGGGTTGGTCGTGCTGAACTGAAAACGTCGCCAGAGGATTTCCGGGTTACGGAGTTGCTCTGGCCGGAGCGGGAGGACGATGCCGCGGCGTCAGGTCCGGTTGAGGTATCCGGCGACGGTGAGCACCTTTGCCTGCGGCTGGAGAAAACCGGTGACAATACCGAGTACGTCGCCCGGGAGCTGGCGGCACTGGCGGGCTGTCGTTCTTTCGATGTTGGTTTCTGTGGCCTGAAAGACCGGCATGCGGTGACGGTTCAGTGGTTCAGTCTTTATCGGCCTGGCCAGGAAGCGGACGATCAGGCGTTGATGGCAGAGGTTGGCCAGCGTTGGCCGGTTCGGGCCGCGGTTCGCCATTCCCGCAAACTGAGGCGCGGCGATCATCAGGCCAATGGTTTTGAGATTGTGCTGCGCAATGTGACGGGCCAGCGCGAGCTTGTGGAAGCCGGGCTTGCGCGGTTGGCGAGTAAGGGCGCCCCCAATTATTTTGGCCCCCAGCGGTTCGGTTTTCAGGGAGCGAATCTCGACAGTGCTGTACAGATTGACCCCTCGCGGCTCAATCGTAAGCGCGGACGCGCTGGCAGAAGCGCGTCGAAAAACGTATTGTACTTTTCGGCGGCACGTTCCTGGCTGTTCAATCAGGTACTTGCGGAGCGGGTCAGCAATCGAACCTGGACTGAGGTGTTGCCGGGAGAGCCGGAACCCTCAGGTGCCGGGCCAACCGGACCACTGTGGGGCGATGGCGGTACGCTGGCCTCGGGCAAGCAGGAAACCCTTGAGCGTGGCGTGGTGGATGCCTGCCCGGGGTTGGCCAGGTTGTTCCAGTCCACCCGCATGAAACCGGAGCGTCGCCCCCTGGTAGCCCGCCCGGGAGAGTTCAAATGGCAGTGGCTGGATACCACCACTCTGCGAATTCAGTTTGTGTTGTCGCCCGGGCAATATGCCACAACGGTATTGGGTGACCTTTTCGAGCTTGAGGACCTGAGCCTCAGCCGTGATAACAAGTAGTATGGCTAGCGGAGATAATTGTGCGAATTCTGTTGTCCAACGACGATGGCGTTCATTCGCCGGGTCTGGTGGCGCTGTATGAGGGTCTGAAGGGCCTCGGGGAGCTGGAAGTTGTTGCCCCGGACCGGGATCACAGCGGTGCCAGTAATGCCCTGACACTGAACCGACCTCTTACGGTAGAGCAGCACCCCAATGGTTTCCGGTCTGTCGACGGAACGCCGACAGATTGCGTACACCTGGCCGTTAACGGTTTGTTCGACACGGCGTTTGATCGGGTGGTGTCGGGCATCAATACCCACGCCAATCTTGGTGATGACATCATCTACTCGGGCACAGTGGCTGCTGCTACCGAAGGGCGCCATCTGGGGCTGCCTGCCATTGCTGTATCGCTGGTCAACAATGGCCACTTCCATTACGACACGGCTGCCCGGGTAGTGCGGCTGTTGCTGGAGTACAAGCAGGCCCTGAAACTGGGCCCCCGTTCCATACTCAATGTAAATGTGCCGGATCTGCCCTGGGAACAGCTTAGCGGGTTCCGCGTGACCCGTCTGGGGCACCGTGAACGGGCCGAAGGTGCGGTGCCGATGACCTGCCCGAGAGGCAAGCAGCGATACTGGATAGGGGCAGCGGGGCAGGGTGGAGACGCAGGCCCGGGTACGGATTTTCATGCCGTGCGTGAGGGCTATGTGTCCATTACCCCGGTTCACATCGATATGACCCGGCACGAAGCCTTGTCCGGCCTCAGGGAATGGGTTGACGGTCTGGATATGAGTACCGGAGGTCAGCCATGACGGCCCAGCTCGAAGGCATTGGTATGACCTCACGGCGCACGCGCATGCGTCTGGTGCAGCGTCTGCGTGAGGGGGGAATAGAGTCTGACCGGGTGCTTGAGGTGATTGGCCAGGTGCCCCGGCATATCTTTCTGGATGAAGCGTTGTCGCACCGGGCCTACGAGGATACCTCGCTGCCTATCGGGCATGGCCAGACTCTTTCCCAACCCTACATCGTCGCCCGGATGACTGAGCTGTTGCTGGCCCATGCGCCGCAACGGGTGCTGGAACTGGGGACCGGCTCCGGCTACCAGACGGCCGTGCTTTCGCAACTGTTCCCCGAGATCTACAGTGTTGAGCGTATCCGCCCGCTCCAGGATCGCGCCCGGGACCGGCTGCGCCAGTTAAACGTGCGCAATGTCCTGCTTAAACATGCGGATGGTGGTATGGGCTGGCCAGAACGAGGGCCCTTCGATGGCATCATCGTAACGGCAGCCCCGGTGGAAGTTCCCAGAGAACTGCTGGATCAGCTGGCCGATGGTGGCGTGCTGATAGCCCCGGTGGGGAAAGAGAATCAGGTGTTGGTTGAGATTATCCGCAAAGGCAATCGCTTTGAGCGCCACAACCTTGAACCGGTGCATTTTGTGCCTTTGTTGGGTGGAGTTATCCGTTAATGTCAGAACCGTCGGTGTCGGAAACAGACCAGAACCAGACTGAGTATCATCATCGCCTGCCTGCGATATTCCTGAGGGGCATGGCGATGGGTGCCGCGGATATTGTGCCAGGTGTTTCCGGTGGCACCATTGCCTTCATCACCGGTATCTACTTCCGCCTGCTGGAGGCCATCAGTGCCGCGCCCGTAGCCTTTGTGCGCCAACTGGTGCGGGGTAATCTGGCCGGCTTCTGGCGAGCCATCGACGGAACATTTCTGGTGTGCCTGCTGGCGGGAATTGTCTCGAGTATTGCCAGTCTGGCCTCTGTTATTACCTGGTTGCTCGAAACCCAGCCGGTTCTGATATGGAGCTTTTTTTTCGGTTTGATCGTGGCCTCGGTCTGGCATGTTGGTCAGCAGATCCAGCGCCCTCGGGCCGGTTTGCTCATGCCGTTTGTGGCGGGGGCTGTCTTTGCCTGGTGGGTGACGACCTTACCGGCCAGTGAACTTGCTCCCACGGGTATTGCCTTCCTTGGAGCTGGCGCGCTGGCCATCTGCGCCATGATTCTGCCCGGAATCTCTGGCAGCTTCCTGCTGTTGATTATCGGCATGTACGCCCCCGTTCTCGCCGCGATCAAAAATCTTGAACTGATCCATCTGGGGCTGTTTGTGCTGGGTTGCCTGATTGGGTTGTTGTCGGTTGCGCGCCTGATTACGCTGGCCTTTCGGCATTTTCACGACACAGTGTTAGCGCTGCTCACCGGCTTTATGGTGGGCGCCTTGAGTAAGGTTTGGCCCTGGCAGGAAACCCTCAGCTGGCGTACCAACAGTGCCGGGCATCAGGTACCGTTGAGCCAGACCCCGGTGACACCGGAAACCTGGACAACGCTTTACGGGCAGGATCCCCAGATTCTGCTGGCGGTGTTAATGGCGGCGCTCGGGCTGGCGTTGGTATTAGTGATTGAATTGGCCGGCAAAAAGGCAAGGCCTGCGGAGAGTGGTTCGGCCTGAGCAAGAGAAAACGTTACCTGGCGCACAAAAAGACTGTTCCCGAGGGTAACAATCCTGTGCACAGGGTAACTTGGAATTGCCCGATAATCGTGCAATATATTAGTAAGTTAGTCCTGAATGATAAGAAACTGGATAAAATCAGGGCGATTCTTAAGACGGATTTTTCATAACCGGGCAGCTTTTAATACGTGACTCTTTTTAACGGGCGCATTCAATTTGAGCATTTCCCCGTTTGGTGGTCTGAAGTCCCGGCTTCTGAGCGCCGGAGCCCTCCATTGTTCCGGGCCATGATGACTGCGCTCCTGGCCGTCGCTGTGCTTGTGCTCTCAGGCTGCAATACCAGTGCAATCTATCAGGACGATCTGTATAACCCTCCGGTTTACTGGGGCTCCCATGTGGTCAAAAAGGGCGAAACCCTGTATCGGATCGCCTGGCAGTACGGCCGGGACTACCGGGAGCTGGGTAATGCCAATGGCATCGGGCCGCCCTGGAATATTCGTCCGGGGCAGGTGCTTCGACTTGATCGCAAGGGCACGATCCCCCAGACCGCGCGGACGACCGCGCCCTCCAGGCCCGCGTCATCACCCCCTCCTTCCCGTTCAGGTGCCCGCGCGACGGTGTCGAAACCGGCAGCCAAACCCGCGACCTCCGCTCCGACGGCCAGGTCATCCGTTAGTCAGGTGGTGGCCAATGTGCGGTGGCACTGGCCGCATTCTGGCACTGTAATTGCAAACTTTTCTTCGTCTGGCAAAGTCAATAAAGGCATTGATATCGCCGGCAATCCCGGTGATGCTGTCAAGGCGGCGGCTGATGGAAGCGTGGTATACGCAGGAAACGGGTTGCTAGGTTATGGCAATCTGATTATCGTGAACCATAACGAACATTATTTGAGCGCCTACGCACACAATCGGAAAATTCTCGTAAAGGAAGGGGAGGGTGTGAAAGCTGGACAGGTAATCGCCGAACTGGGCAATACCGGAACCGACAAACCGAAGTTGCATTTCGAGATACGCAAGAATGGCAACCCGGTAGATCCATCCAGGTATTTGCCAAGGCGCTGAAAAACGCGCACGGGCCCGAGGCCCGGAGGGTATTACCCAACAGCCTGACTGAAACCGCGAAACAGAAGAACAAAAACGGCAACGGTAATTGCCAGCCAACAAGTAAATGTCCTGAAGAAAACCAAAACTGAAACACTCCCGGAATAAAAAGAAGTAGCGGGTGACAACAGGATTATTGAGAGGCGGGGTAAACAATGTCAGTAGAACAGGAAGATATCATCATTGATCGCGTAGCAGATCTGGAAGACGCCGACGATCAACTGTTAGCCGAAGACAAGCCTGAAAAAGCTTCTGCTGAAGACGAAACTGCAGAAGTCGAAGACGGATTTCCCGCACAGGGAAAGTACTACTCCAACCAGAAGCAGCTGGATGCCACTCAGCTGTACCTCAACGAAATTGGTTTTTCTCCCCTGCTTACTCCGGAAGAAGAGGTGTACTTCGCGCGGCTTGCCCGTAAAGGCGAAGAGAGCGGCCGTAAGCGCATGATCGAGAGTAATCTCCGGTTGGTGGTCAAGATTGCGCGCCGCTACGTCAACCGTGGGCTGACACTGCTTGATCTGATCGAGGAAGGCAACCTGGGGCTGATTCGGGCGGTTGAGAAGTTCGATCCCGAGCGTGGATTCCGTTTCTCCACCTACGCTACCTGGTGGATTCGCCAGACCATCGAACGAGCCATCATGAACCAGACCCGCACCATCCGTCTGCCGATTCATGTGGTCAAGGAATTGAACCTGTACCTGCGGGCCGCCCGTGAGCTGACCCAGAAACTGGACCATGAACCGACCGCGGAAGAAATTGCCCGCATGGTCGACAAGCCGGTTGACGACGTAAAACGCATGCTCGGCCTCAACGAGCGCGTTGCCTCCATGGACACTCCGATCGGGGCTGGCAGTGACAAGTCCCTGATGGATACCGTGGCCGATGAGGGCGCGTCGGATCCTGCGGATCTGCTGCAGGACAACAACATGTGTTCATGCCTGGAGAAGTGGATTGATCAGCTCAGCGACAAACAGCAGGAAGTGCTTTCCCGCCGTTTCGGGCTGAGGGGCTATCCCATCAGTACCCTGGAAGAGGTTGGCCAGGAGATTGGCCTGACCCGGGAAAGGGTGCGGCAGATTCAGGTGGAAGCCTTGCGTCGCCTGCGGGAGATCCTTGAGAAAGAGGGATTGTCCGGAAGTCTGCTGTTCAAATAGACTGGATTGACGAGATCAGTGAAAAAGCCGGCCATGGAAACATGGTCGGCTTTTTTGTTAAATGTGGCGGCAAATGAGAACCAGGTGGCGATCAGCCCGCAAAGTTCGTTGTTAGAATGGGCCACCGGGCAGATCTAGGGAGTCGCCCTGGTGTCGAATGAAACACTCAATAATAACGATCGAAAGGAAAGGACTATGAAGAAGGCTCTTACTGCAGGATTTGCATCCCTTTTGCTAACCGGTGTTCTGTCAGCCCCGGCTTCCGCCCTGACCGTAGGGGACGTCGATGTGCCCGATACCTATTCTGCCATGGGGCAGGAACTCAAGCTCAATGGCGCCGGCACCCGTTCCAAGTGGTTTATGGATCTTTATGTGGGTGGTCTCTATGTACCTGAACAGGTGAGCGATGGCGAAGCGGTTATCAACGCTGATGAGCCCCAGGCCATCACGCTGCACATTACCTCGGGGATGATCACCAGCGAGCGCATGACCGAGGCGACCATGGACGGCTTCAAGGCATCCACCGATGGTGACCTGTCTGCTATCCAGTCGGATGTGGACCAGTTCATGGCGGTATTCCAGGAAGAGATCACCGAAGGTGATGTGTTTGATCTGGTTTACCTGCCCGGCGAAGGCGTTCGCGTACTCAAGAACGGCGAGCAGAAAGATACCGTTGGTGGCCTGGAGTTCAAGAAGGCGCTGTTTGGTATCTGGCTGTCAGACAAGCCCGCCCAGGAAGACCTGAAAGAGAAAATGCTGGGCCAGCGTTGATCGCAACCCAGATCTGAAAAAGCCGGCATTCGCCGGCTTTTTTGTTCCTGTCAGTTCGCTTTCAAGACAGTTTACTGGTAGTCCCGCTTTTGCTTGAATTCGCACAGATCCTCAATTATGCAGGCGCCACATTTCGGCTTTCGGGCTGTGCAGGTATACCGGCCGTGCAGGATCAGCCAGTGGTGAGCGTCCATCAGGAACTCTTTCGGCACCAGCCTGACCAAGCGTTTCTCGACTTCCAGTACATTCTTGCCCGGCGCGATACCGGTACGGTTGGAGACCCGGAAAATGTGGGTGTCCACGGCCATGGCTGGCTGCCGGAACGCTGTGTTCAGCACCACATTAGCCGTTTTACGGCCGACGCCGGGCAAGGCTTCCAGGTCTTCCCGCCGGGCCGGGACTTCACTGCCGTGTTTCTCGATCAGAATGCGGCAGGTCTTGATCACATTCTCGGCCTTGCTGTTAAACAGGCCGATGGTCTTGATGTATTCCTTCAGGCCGTCAACGCCCAGGGCAAGAATGGCCTCGGGCGTGTTCGCTACCGGGAACAGCTTGTCGGTGGCCTTGTTCACGCCTACGTCTGTGGCCTGAGCGGAGAGAATGACCGCAATCAGTAGCTCAAATGGCGTGCTGTAATTGAGCTCTGTGGTCGGATTGGGGTTAGCCTCCCGCAACCGGGAGAAAATCTCGGTACGTTTTTCTTTGTTCATGCTGGCCCGATCTGGTTCAGGAAATAGTGCCGGTTACGCGCACACGTTTGCTACCTGTGCTGGCCGGAGCGGGTTCGGCGGCTTTTCTGCGTTCTTTGACGTGATTGTCGATGCCATTCTTCAGGGCAATCAACAACCCGAGGCCCACAAAGGCGCCTGGTGGAAGCACCATGAACAGCATGTCGGGGTACTGTTCGAACGGCCGGATGACCCAGTCCGCCGCCATGGGGCCGAGGAGCAGGTGCATGTCGGCGAACAACGTGCCCTGGCCGACCAGTTCCCTCATGGCGCCCAGCGTTATCAATACCGCCAGGAAGCCGATCCCCATCATGGCGCCGTCCAGAATGGCCGGTAACGGTGGATTCTTGGAAGCAAAGGCATCGGCACGGCCAAGAATGGCGCAATTGGTAACGATCAGCGGGATGAAGATGCCGAGAATCTGGTACAGCTCATAGGTAAACGCCTGCATCAGCAGTTCGGCGCAGGTTACGAACGAGGCAATGATCATGACGAACGCCGGCAGTCGAACGGATTCGCTGACGAAGTTCCGGATAAGAGAGACCGACAGGTTTGAGCCCATCAACACCAATAGTGTGGCCAGGCCCAGGCCGATGGCGTTGACGACCGTGCTGGTGACGGCAAGCAGCGGACACAACCCGAGAACCTGTACCAGGGCAGGGTTGTTGTGCCAGAGGCCATCCTTGATGATTTCGCTGGACGTTTTCGTGCTCATGATCAGGAGTGCTCCGCTGGTTGAGTATCGGCGGCAATGGCTTCCGGAGACAGGCGGCGTTTACCGGGCTCCGGGGGCGCGTTCACCCGTTCGCGGATGATCTCACGGTTCTGGCGAAAATAGACCAGGGTTTTCTGTACCGCTTTCACCACCGCTCTCGGAGTGATGGTGGCACCGGTGAACTGGTCGAAGATGCCACCGTTCTTCTTCACGTTCCAGGCGTTGGGGGCAGGATTACCGAGAGACTTACCGTCAAACCCATAGATCCAGTCAGACTTGCGGGTCTCGATACGATCGCCGAGCCCCGGTGTTTCCTTATGACTGGTGACCCGAACGCCCAACACCCGGCCTTGAAGATCCAGGCCAACCAACAGGCGGATATTCCCGGAGTAGCCGTCTGGCGCCACGGTGGGCAGTATCATGCCGATAGGTCGGCCGTCTTTTCGGGCAACCCAGGCCCGCAAGGGGCCTTCAACGGGTAGCCGCTCGCTGGCGGGCAGGGCGACCACATCTTTCAGCAGGTCATTATCATGCTGGCTTTCCGGAATAATCTCGAACAGTGCCCTGGCCTCGGCGCGGGCAGCCTGCTCCTGAATCCGGTCTTTGGTCAGCCCCTGAGTCAGGGCAATGGTGCCGCCGGTAATAATGGCAAACAGGCCCAGGCCGATGGCGCTTCGACGGATGGCGGTGGTTACTGCACTCATGGTCAACCTCCACTCCGGCCCGGGACACCCCGGCGGGCCTTGTGATGGCCGTAAGTGCGGGGTGGTGTGTAATGGTCGATAAACGGGACCGCGAAGTTCATCAGTAGCACGCTGAACGCGACTGCATCGGGATAGTTACCCCAACTGCGAATGAGGTACACCAGGATACCGATGCCGGCACCGTATATCAGCTTGCCCTGATGGCTGGTGGCTGCCGAAACCGGGTCGGTGGCAATAAAGAACGCGCCAAGCATGGTACCACCGGCCAGCAGGTGCAGTTGCAAAGGCGCGTACTGGTCGGCGTTGCTGCCAAAGGCCAGGCTCATGGCGGCAATACCGGCCAGGAAGGCAACCGGAATATGCCAGGTTATGATTCTAAGGGCGATCAGCAGGACGCCGCCGGCCAGGAAGGCCAGATTGACCCACTCCCAGCCCCGGGCAATCAGGTCGCCAAAGGTGGGGTGGCCGAGTACTTCCACTGACGTGTGACTGGCAATCTTGTGTTTGTATTCGTCCAGCGGTGTTGCCATGGTCCAGCCGTCGACGGCGGTCTGGCTTCCAGTGAAAATCTTCGCGAGGGTTTCACCTAAGCCGGGTGCGCCGCCCCAGAGCGTGGCCGCTTCGGCCCAGTTGGTGGTCATGGCGACCGGAAACGAGATCAATGCCAGGGCATAGCCCACCATGGCCGGGTTAAAGGGATTGGAGCCCAGACCACCGTACAGCTGCTTGGCCACTACGATTGCTGAGACCACGGCAATACCGGATACCCACCAGGGCGTGAACTGGGGCAGGGATAGCCCCAGCAGCAGGCCGGTGACCGCTGCGGTGTTGTCACGCAGGAAAAAGGCGACGGGTTTGCCGCGCAGCTTCAGGAAGGCGGCTTCAGAGCCCAGCGCCAGGGCAATGCACCAGATGACATTGATCAGGTTGCCCCAGCCAAAGAACAGAGTCTGGGCCAGCAGGCCGGGCAGAGCGGCCAGAATGACCCAGAGCATGACCTGTGACGTGGGCCGCGCGCGACGAGCGTGGGGTGAGGACTGTTGAACAAGAGCCATGAAGTTCCAGCCTGATTGAATTATTGAGACGACGCGGGTTCTTCCGCCACTTGCTTGCGAGCCTGATCAAGCGCCTGCTGAGCCCGTTGCACCCGATCATGGTTCTTGGCGACAGCACGTTCCAGTTTCTCAACATTATCCGCCTGCTGAGACCGGGCCTCATCGAGCATGCCCTGCATGGTGTTGAGCTTGGCTTCTGCCTGGGTGAGTTGCTTCTCCAGCGCCTCTATGTCGGGTTTGTCATCGGCCACTTCAGTGCTGCTCGGTACCGGTTGCTCTTTGGTGTCGGCGGCTGTTTTGGCCTTCTTGCGTTCCAGGGCCTGCTGTACCAGGGCGGCTTTGGCTGCCCGGTCGTCGCTTGCCTGGCCATCGGCGGCGGCCATTTCGGCTTCCGCCTGCTTTTTGGCCTGAGCTTCGGCAGCAGCCTTGGCCCGCTCCTTGCGCCGTAATTCCTTTTCCTGTTGCTCCCGTTCCAGGCGGGCCTGACGTGCCTCGAAGCGCTCGCGAGCGCGATCCGCTTTCAGCTGTTCCGCGCGCTGGGTGCGAATCTCGCCTTTGGCAAACCGATAGTACTGGACCAACGGAATGGAGCTGGGGCAGACGTAGGAACAGGCTCCGCATTCGATGCAGTCGAACAGGTTCAGGTGTTCTGCTTTCTCGAATTCACCCGCCTTGGAATACCAGAACAATTGCTGCGGCAACAGTTCCATGGGGCACGCCTCGGCGCACTGTCCACAACGGATGCACGGCTGCTCTGGCGGCGGAGCCGGCAGTTCTGCCGCGGTTGCCGCGATCACGCAGTTGGTGGTTTTTACCACGGGCACGGAATCGGTGGTCAGGGTATACCCCATCATGGGGCCGCCAAGAATCAGCCGGTCAAGACGTTCCTGCGCCATCCCTGTCGTTTCGAGCAGGTGATGGATCGGCGTGCCGATCAGGACTTCAAAATTGCCGGGTTCCCGCACCGCCTCGCCAGTAACGGTTACCACACGGGATATCAGCGGCTTGCCCTCAAAGACAGCACGGCCCACGGCGACTGCAGTTCCGATGTTCTGGCACATCACCCCGATATCGGCAGGAATACCGCCACTGGGGACTTCCTGGCCGGTCAGAATCTGTATCAATTGTTTTTCACCACCAGACGGGTACTTGGTGGGCACCACCGCAATTTCAATCTGAGTGCCCGCCACCGCCTTGCGCATGGCGGCAATGGCCTCGGGCTTGTTGTCTTCAATGCCGACAACGCACCGGGAAGGCCGGAGAATCCACGCCATCACTTTCAGGCCGGCAACCACCTCGGCGGCCTGCTCGCGCATGGTCATGTCATCGGCGGTGATGTAGGGCTCGCACTCCGCGCCGTTGAGAATCAGGGTATCGACCTTGCGATCCCTTGGTGGCCTCAGCTTGATATCGGTAGGGAAACCGGCGCCCCCCATGCCGGAAATGCCGGCCTCGCGAATTCGCTGCAGCACCGCTTCCCGCTCAAGTTGTTTGTAATCGTCAATCGGTGACAGGGCGCACCACTGGTCTTCGCCATCCGGTTTCAGTACCACGCACCAGTCCGCCATACCGGACGGGTGGGGAACCGGACGCTGTTCAATGGCTTCGATCACCCCCGAAGTGGGAGCATGCACCGGCACACCCATGCCATTGGTAACGTCTGCGATTTTCTGACCCTTGAGTACCCGGTCGTCCACCGCAACCACCAACTCTGCCGGTTCGCCAATGTGTTGTTGCAATGGCAATACCAGGCGATCGGGCATGGCGCCCTTGCGGATCGGGCGGGCCGTGGACTGATGCTTGTTCTCGGGCGGATGAATGCCGCCGGTGAAATCCCACAGCTGAGTCATCAGGCGCTGGCTCCCTGGCGATCGGTGGTGATGATTTGGGGCGCTGGAGGTGTCCAGGTCCAGGTACGGATATCCGGCTCAATGGTGATCATGTCGATGCAGTCCACCGGGCAGGGTTCCACGCACAAGTCACAGCCGGTGCACTCGCTCTCGATAACGGTGTGCATGTGCTTGGCGGCGCCCAGAATGGCGTCTACCGGGCAGGCCTGAATGCATTTGGTGCAGCCGATGCATTCATCCTCGCGAATAACAGCCACCCGTTTGGCCTGCTCGACACCGTGTTCTGCGTCCAGCGGTTGTGGCTCTACATCCAGCAGATCGGCCAGCGCCTTGATGGTGCTTTCACCACCGGGCGGGCATTTGTTGATGGCGTCGCCGTTGGCAATGGATTCGGCATAGGGCCGGCAGCCGGGGAAGCCACACTGGCCGCACTGTGTTTGCGGCAGCAGCGAATCAATCTGGTCTACCAGTGGATTGCCTTCAACTTTGAACCGTTCAGAGGCAAACCCCAGTAGCCCGCCAAAGACCAGGGCAAGCGCCAGCAGGACCACAACGGCAATCAGGAAACTCGTCCACATAACAACCGCTCCGTCAGACCGCGACCAGGCCGGTGAAGCCCAGGAAAGCCAGCGACATGAGCCCTGCGGTAATCATGCCGATAGCCGCGCCCCGGAAGGCCACCGGCACATCGGATACGGCAATGCGCTCGCGCATGGCGGCAAACAGCACCAGCACCAGGGAGAAGCCGACGGCGGCGCCAAAGCCGTAAAGCACAGATTCCACAAAGTTGTTGTTTTTGTTGAGGTTCAGGAGGGCTACACCCAATACCGCGCAGTTGGTGGTGATCAGGGGCAGGAAAATCCCGAGAACCCTATACAGCAGCGGACTGGTCTTGCGTACCACCATTTCGGTGAACTGTACCACCACCGCAATCACAAGGATGAAGGTGATGGTTTTCAGGAAAGCGAGATCCAGCGGGGCCAGCAGGTAGGTGTAGGCCAGATAACTGCACACCGACGACAGGGTCAGCACGAACGTGGTTGCCAGCGACATGCCCATGGCGGTTTCCAGTTTCCCGGAAACGCCCATGAAAGGGCACAGCCCAAGGAACTGCACCAGCACAAAGTTGTTCACCAGAATGGTGCTGACCAGAATCAGTAAATACTCTGTCATCGGAGCGTCTCAGTCTCTGCTTTACATCACCCGCATGCCCGGCACAGCGCCGGAATCCGGAGACAGAATGAAAATATCCTTACCACCGGGGCCGGCCGCCAGCACCATGCCTTCGGACATACCGAACTTCATCTTTCTGGGTTTGAGGTTGGCGACCATCACGGTCATACGACCTTCCAGATCTTCCGGTTTGTAGACGGACTTAATACCAGCAAACACGTTGCGTTCGCCATGCCCCACGTCAAGAGTCAGTCGAAGAAGCTTGTCAGCGCCTTCCACATGTTCTGCTTTGACAATCTTGACGACCCGCAGATCCACCTTGGCAAAATCCGGGAACTCGATTTCCTCGGCGATCGGTTCGAGATCCTTTGCCGCCTCTTTCTTGCTGTCGCCCTGGGCCGCCGGCAGTTCCTCTTTGGAGGCCTCCAGCATTTTTTCGATCTGGTCCATATCCACCCGGTTCATCAGCGGCTTGAACTTGTCGATGCCGTGGTTTTCGAGCAGGGCTGCACGGTTGTTCCAGTCCAGACGTGAATTCAGGAACGACTGGGCTGCATCAGAGGTCTTCGGCAGTACCGGTGCCAGATAGGTCATCAGCAGGCGGAACATGTTGATGGCGTTGGTACAGATAGCCTGCAGCTGGTCATCCTGGCCGTCCTGTTTGGCAATCACCCAGGGCTGCTCATCATTCACGTACTGGTTGGCAATGTCTGCCAGCTCCATAATCCGACGCATGGCGCGGCCGAACTCACGGGCTTCGTAGAACTCTGCAATCTGTTCACCGGCATCAATAAACTCTTTCAGCTTGTCCTGCTCGGTGACCTCGCCCAACTTGCCGTCAAAGCGCTTGGTGATAAAACCGGCGCTGCGGCTGGCAATGTTCACCACCTTGCCCACCAGATCTGAATTCACCCGGGCAGCAAAGTCTTCCAGGTTCAGGTCCATGTCATCCACACCGCCGGTCAGCTTCGCGGCGAAGTAGTAGCGAAGGTACTCCGGGTTCAGATGGTCCAGGTAGGTCCGGGCCATGATGAAGGTGCCGCGGGACTTGGACATTTTCTTGCCGTTCACCGTCACGAAGCCATGGGCCCAAACCGCGGTTGGCGTGCGGAAGCCCGCATCGTGCAGCATCGAGGGCCAGAACAGGGCATGGAAATTGATGATGTCCTTACCGATAAAATGGTACACCTCGGCACTGGAATCCTTCTTCCAGAAATGCTCGAAATCGATGCCCTCGCGGTTGCACAGATTCTTGAAGCTGGCCAGGTAGCCGATAGGTGCATCCAGCCAAACGTAGAAGTACTTACCTGGTGCATCCGGGATCTCAAACCCGAAATAGGGCGCATCCCGACTGATGTCCCACTCCTGCAGGCCCGCATCCAGCCACTCGGCCAGCTTGTTGGCCACCTGGGGTTGCAGAGCACCGCTGCGGGTCCACTTGCTCAGAAAATCGTGGAACTCCGGCAGTTTGAAGAAGTAATGCTCGGATTCTTTTTCCACCGGGGTGGCGCCAGACACCGCAGAGCGGGGGTTGATCAACTCGGCGGGTGTGTAGGTGGCGCCGCAGGCCTCACAGTTATCACCGTACTGGTCTTCGGTTTTGCACTTGGGACAAGTGCCTTTGATGAAACGATCCGCCAGAAACATCTCTTTTTCCGGATCAAAGAACTGCGTGATCTTGCGCGTGGCAATGTGATCATTGTCCTTGAGCTGGCGGTAGATGTACTCCGAGAAGTACTGATTCTCCTCCGAGTGCGTGGAGTAATAATTGTCGAAACGGATGTGAAAGCCCGCGAAATCTTCCTGATGCTCCTGACGAATCCGGTCGATCAGCTGCTCCGGGGTAATCCCCTCACGCTCGGCCCGCAGCATAATGGCGGTGCCGTGAGCATCGTCTGCGCAAACGTAGTAGCAGTTGTGGCCGCGCATGTTCTGGAAGCGCACCCAGATATCGGTCTGAATGTATTCCAGCAGATGCCCCAGATGAATGGGCCCGTTGGCGTAGGGCAGGGCGCTGGTAACCAGAATATCGCGCTGTTGCTTGCTCGCTTGCGTCATGGTGATGTCCGAACCTTATGTTGAGTCGGGTTGGAAAGACAAAAACGGGGTTCCGGCGCCAATCGCAATTGATTGTTCCAGGTAAAGACCCCATATGGTCAGAAACGGGCACAGATGATACCTTCCGAGCCATCATTTTTCACCTGCATTCAAGCTTATGAGCTTATTCCGGAGACCCCGATGACCCAGATTTCCCAACAGGCCCTAGAAGCCGCCGTTCGCGAATACCGGGACCCCTACCTGAACAAAGACCTGTACGAACTGGGAGCCGTGAAAAACCTGAGCGCAGACGACAGCGGCAACGTAACCCTGATGGTCGAACTGCCATACCCTTCCAAAGGCATCGCTGGTGGCCTGAAACAGATCGTCGCCAACGCTCTGGAATTTGTCGATGGCGTTGAAAGTGCCGAGGTACACGTAGCCCAGAAAATCCACAGCTACAAAACCAACAAAGACCTGCCGGCCGTCCCCGGTGTGAAAAACATCATCGCAGTCGCCTCCGGCAAAGGCGGCGTGGGCAAATCCACCACCGCCGTCAACCTCGCTCTCGCCCTGCACGCCGAAGGCGCCCGGGTCGGCATCCTCGACGCCGATATCTACGGGCCCAGCATCGGCATGATGCTCGGCGTACCCGAAGGCAAACGCCCGGACGTACGCGAAAACAAATACTTCGTCCCCATGCTGGCCCACGGCCTGCAAGCCAACTCCATGGCCTTCGTCACCACCGACAAAACCCCCATGGTCTGGCGCGGCCCCATGGTCAGCGGTGCGGTGATGCAGTTGCTCCAGCAAACCCTGTGGGATGAACTCGACTACCTCATTATCGACATGCCTCCCGGCACCGGCGACATCCAGCTCACCCTGGCCCAGAAAGTCCCGGTCACCGGCGCCGTCATCGTCACCACTCCCCAGGACATCGCCCTGCTGGACGGCAAAAAAGGCATCGAAATGTTCCGCAAAGTCGACATCCCGGTGCTGGGCGTAGTCGAAAACATGAGCGTCCACATCTGCTCCAACTGCGGCCATGAAGAACCCCTCTTCGGCCACGGCGGTGGCGAACGCATCGCGGAAGAATACGAAACCACCCTCCTGGGCCAGCTACCCTTGCACATGACCATCCGCGAACAGACCGACAGCGGCGCCCCGACTGTGGTTGCCGAGCCGGATTCGGAAGTGGCAAGACGCTACCGCGACATCGCCAGAAGGGTGGGGGCGGAGCTGTCCACCCGCGAGCGGAATCTTGGTGGGACGATTTCCAGTGTTTCCGTGACGGAGCATTAACCAAGACCGGGTACAGAGGGACTCCAGCTCCATAGTCTGTTCGCGGCATCAGGCCCTTCTGTCCAAAAATGTCGGAGGCCATGGATGGCCGGAGAGAAGCGCACAGGGAAGTGCTCGTAGCGGTTTTTGGACAGAAGGGCCTGATGGCGCAGCCCCCAGTGCGCGGTGTTGGGCAACCAGTCCTATATCTTCGACAGTCACCGCACGACAAGGTAAACTACGCCCCAATTTTCCCAGCTGGAAACGAGAATTCACCCATGAGCATCAAATCCGACAAGTGGATCCGCCGGATGTCCGAACAGCACGGCATGATCGAACCCTTCGAAGCCGGACAAGTTCGGGAAAGCGAAAAAGGCCGCGTCATCTCCTACGGCACCTCAAGCTACGGCTACGACGTACGTTGCAGCAACGAATTCAAAATCTTCACCAACGTCCACAGCGCCACCGTAGACCCGAAGAACTTCGACGAAAACAGCTTCGTCAACTACACCGGCGACGTCTGCATCATCCCGCCGAACAGCTTCGCTCTGGCACGCACCGTTGAGTACTTCCGCATCCCCAGAAGCGTACTCACTATCTGCCTGGGCAAAAGCACCTATGCACGCTGCGGCATCATCGTGAACGTCACCCCGCTGGAACCGGAGTGGGAAGGTCAGGTAACCCTGGAATTCTCCAACACCACCAACCTGCCAGCGAAAATCTACGCCAACGAAGGCGTTGCCCAGATGCTGTTCTTCGAATCCGACGAAATCTGTGAAACCAGCTACAAAGACCGCGGCGGCAAGTACCTTGGCCAGACCGGCGTGACCCTGCCCAGGACATGAACGCCAACCAGTTTCTCAAAGCCGTCTCACAACTGCAGGGCTGGCGCGAATGCGCCTTCCTGCTGGCCCTGGCCGAACGTTCATTTCCCAACTACGCCCTGTTCGCCGACGCCGTTGGCCTGAAAACCGGCGGCAAGATGCGCCAGTTGCTCGATCTGGCCTGGGACATGCTCCAGAAAGACGTGGCCGATGCCGCGATCCCGCAGCTGCTCAGCAAACTCGAAGCCCTGTGCCCCAATGTCGACGAGTACGATGCCTACGGTGTCTACCCGGCCTTCGATTTCTGCCAGCTGCTTGAGCAGGCGCTGCTGAACCGTCTGAACCCGAACAAGCATCGCGCCACCGAAGCCTCTCAGCTGGCGACCCGCACCGTGATGGATTTTGTTGAAATGTCCGAAGGTGAGGGGCTGGATGAAAACGAACTGGTGCGCGTGTTTGAGCACCATCCACTGCTCAAGGACGACAAACTGTTTCAGCGCGACACCGTCATGGCGCTGAAAAAGCAGCGAACACCCAAAGAAGCCTTCCTGGCTGAATTGCGAGCCGGTGCCGCCAACGACGGTGTCAGTAACCTGGGTATCTCCCTGGAAGGCTGACATAAGGCAACCGAGCTACACTGCCTGTAACCTCCCTCAGTACTTTATTGAACGGAATGAATCATGAAACTCTCTGCTTTCGGTCGTAAATTCACCGCTGATGCCGGCATTACTTCCCTGATGGACGATCTCGGGAATGCCATGGCCTCCGGTGAAGACATGATCATGATGGGCGGCGGTAACCCCGGCCACATCCCGGAGATCCAGCAGAGAGTTCAGAGCATTCTGGGGGAGATGGCCTCCAGTGAGGCGGACGTACGTCGGCTGGTGGGTATTTACGATCCCCCTCAGGGGGAAAAGCAGTTTATTGCCTCCCTGGCCCAGTTGCTGAATCAGGAATACGGCTGGGGCCTGAAGCCCGAAAACATTGCGCTGACCAACGGCAGTCAGGCCGCCTTCTTCATGCTTTTCAACATGTTTGGCGGCGACTACGGTGATGGCCATCACAAGCATATCCTGCTGCCTCTGGCGCCTGAATACATTGGCTACGCCGATGCCGGCATTGAGCAGGGGCTGTTCCACGCGGTACAGCCGGACATCTCGTTTACCGATGCCCATGAATTCAAATATCGGGTGGATTTTGACGCCGTGGAGGTGACCGGAGAAACCGGCGCTATCTGTGTCTCCCGGCCAACCAATCCCACCGGGAATGTGATTACCGATGAAGAACTGGCCCGACTGGAAGAACTGGCCCGGCAAAACGATATTCCGCTGATTGTCGACGGAGCCTATGGAACGCCATTTCCGAGCCTGCTGTTTGTCGACGCGCAGCCGAGCTGGAACGAGCAGGTTATCCTGTGTCTGAGCCTGTCAAAGCTGGGCTTGCCGGCGGCGCGAACCGGGATTGTTATTGCCGAAGAGTCCATTATCAAGGCATTGTCGGGTATCAACGCCATCATGAACCTGGCCACCGGAAGCTTTGGTGCGATGCTGGCAGAACCGCTGGTGCGCTCCGGAGAGATTCTGTCCCTGAGCCGGGATGTGGTTTGCCCGTTCTATAAAGCAAAAATGGAGCGGGCGGTATCGGTGTTCCGGGACGCCATGGGCGAAGACAGTTGCCGCTGGTACATCCACAAGCCCGAAGGCGCCATGTTCCTGTGGCTCTGGTTCCCGGATTTGCCAGTCTCCAGTCTGGAGCTTTATCAGCGTCTCAAGGCTCGGGGTGTGCTGGTGGTCTCCGGGCATTATTTCTTCCCGGGCTTGCCCGAGGATGGCTGGCGTCATCGCCATGAGTGCCTCAGGGTCACCTATTCGCAGGACGATGCCCGGGTGGCTGAGGGCCTGAGAATCATTGCTGAAGAAGTAAAAGCGGTGTGGGCCGAGCAGGGACTGGCCGGTTAGTCGGCCAGTGTCGCGTCTTTGAGTTTCAGCTCGTACTCGCTGCCGTCCGGCTCTACCTGGAGCAGGCGAACCAGCAGGTAATCCCGGGCCGGATCAAACCACATCAGGGTCTGGCGTTTGGAGTCTTCGTCCCGGACCTTTTCTGCCTTCAGGGTATTCATGGTGCGGCCATGGTCGCTCAGGCTATCTTCGTCGATGACAGCAAAGCGGTCGTCGTCGTAATCCCCCTTGTCCAGCACCTGGTAGGTGACATCGCGTTTGCCCGCCTTGAGATCCTGATGGAGCTGTAACTGGTAGCCCAGTGGGTCCAGGGTCTTATCCCGTAACTCGACTTCAAACTTCTCGCCGCGATAGCTGCCGGTGGCAGTGCCTGCCTGCCAGTCAAAATCAATGGACTGTTTGCGATCCTTGATCAGGAAGCCGGAGAGGTGATAGCGGTAGCGCAGGGGGATTACCTGGCCATCTTCCCAGCGAAAAATCAGTGATTCGTTGATATCGGCGATGAAGGAGTCGACATCCGTACGGTACAGCCAGACGTTATTGCCCTGGTCTGTCAGTTCCCGAACACCCTCGCCGTTGAGGCTGACGCCTTTGGACATGGAGGCGGTGTAGCGGGCCTCATAGGGCACCAGAGGGGCGTAATCTACATCGGCGGCGGACGCCGGCAGCGCAATCATGCCGGCAATTAGGGCTGCCCAGAGCTGAAAACGTGGTTTGTGGGGGGTGTCTGTGTGCATCAAAAAGCCTCTTTGACCGTCTACGCTAGCGACAGTGTAGTTGGTTCGGCGAGGCCTTGTGATGACAATCTGTTCAGTTCGCCGGCAGTCGCATGGGACGCTCGATGGGCGCGCCGTCAAACAGAACGCCCTCAGCGCCCAGCTGAATGCGACCCTCGCAGAACCAGCGCACGACGATGGGGTAGAGCACGTGCTCCTGTTGCTGAACTTTTTCCGCCAGGGACTCCGGAGTGTCATCCTCTGCCACGGCAACTTCCGCCTGGGCGATGACCGGCCCGCCGTCCAGTTCCTCGGTCACAAAGTGAATGGATACACCGTGGGTGCGGTCACCGGCTTCCAGGACCCTTTGGTGGGTGTTCAGTCCGGTGTAGGCCGGCAACAGGGAAGGGTGAATGTTAAGCATCCGGCCACGGAATGCGCGGACAAAGTCGCTGGTCAGAATCCGCATGAAGCCGGCCAGCACCACCAGATCCGGATTGTGGCGAAGGATTTCGGCCAGCAGGGCGGCGTCGAATTCTTCTCGGGAGCCATATTTTGTATGGTCGACCACAAAGGTGGTGAGATTGGCCTGGGCGGCGCGCTCCAGGGCAAACGCGCCCGGTTTGTTGCAGCCAACGGCAATGATCTCACCCGGAAAGTCGCGTTCCCGGGTGGCGTCGATCAAAGCCTGCAGGTTGGTGCCGCTGCCAGAGGCGAGCACCAGGATCTTCGGAACGGGGGCCGGATCTGCCTTCATGCCGTCAAAAGCCCCGGAGCGTAGCGAACAACGGGCTCAGCATCGCTGGATTCGGCTGCTTCCATTACGCCGATCTGCCATACCTTTTCACCCATGGCATTCAGGGTGTCCATGGCCAGTGCCTTCTGGTCTTCCGGTACACAGATGACCATGCCGATACCGCAGTTAAAGGTGCGATACATTTCCTCCTGGGCTACGCCGCCGGCATTCTGAAGCCACTGGAATACCGGGGGCAGCTCCCAGCTCTGGGTGTCGAGTGCGGCTATGGTGCCCTTGGGCAGTACCCGGGGGATGTTCTCGGGCAGGCCGCCGCCGGTAATGTGCGAAAGGGCCCGAACATCGACTTCGCGAATCAGTTGAAGCAGATTCTTCACATAGATGCGTGTGGGCGCCATCAGGGCGTCGGCCAGTGTGGTGTCGCCCATTGACTGGCTCAGGTCTGCGCCACTGACTTCGATAATCTTGCGAATCAGCGAGTAGCCGTTGGAGTGGGGGCCGGAGGAGCCCAGCGCCAGCAGGGCGTCACCCGGCTGCGCGCGGCTACCGTCAATGATCTTGTCACGCTCCACAATGCCTACACAGAAGCCGGCCAGATCGTAATCGTCGCCTTCATACATGCCCGGCATCTCGGCGGTCTCGCCACCAACCAGAGCGCATCCGGCCTGCTCACAACCCTGGCCAATGCCTTCAACTACCTGAGCGGCAACGTCGACATTCAGTTTGCCGGTTGCGTAGTAGTCCAGAAAGAACAGAGGCTCGGCGCCGCCGACCACCAGGTCATTCACGCACATGGCCACCAGGTCGATGCCGATGCTGTCATGCTTCTGCAGTTGCATGGCAAGCCGAAGCTTGGTGCCTACGCCGTCCGTGCCAGAAACCAGTACGGGCTCTTTGTAGCCTGCCGGAATCGATACCATGGCGCCAAAGCCGCCGAGGCCGCCGAGTACTTCCGGGCGACGGGTGCGCGCTGCAGTACTCTTGATTCGGTTGACAAGATCGTTACCTGCGTCGATGTCCACGCCGGCATCGCGGTAGGTCAGGGAGGGCTTCTGTTCGCTCATGGAAAATAACCGTAGGCCTGTGAGTCAAGGCGCGGATTTTAACAGGTGCGCACGGGGGCTCCAAATGGAATTGGGAGCACAGGCAATATTGCCGGTTTCAGATTGCCTGACTGCAACCTGTGCTTGCTACTCTCGGCTCTGGTGATGGTGTATCCTGTGCGCCAACCATGGGAATGGCAAGGTGTTTCATGACCGAATCAGTGAAAACAGCCAGGAACGGGCGAGTTGCTGCGTTTCTGTTGGCGGCAGTCTGTTGGGTACTCTCGGCCGGCCCGGCATCGGCGGTCAGCGTGTCGGGACTCTACGCGGCCGATGTTCCGGTTGCAGGCACTTCGGCGGATACGTTGAAGGCCGGATACGCTGAAGGGCTGCGTCAGGTAATGGTGAGGGTGTCCGGAACCCGTGAGGTGCTGGAACTCGAAGGGATAGACGAGGTATTGGCAGACGCCGAGTCCATGTTGCTGTCTTATCAGGTGAACCGTACCGCGGGGCAGTCACGTTTGCAGATGAGTTTCGGAGCCGTCGGGGTCAACCGCGCGCTGGCGTCTGTGCAGGCGCCGGTATGGGGCGCCAACCGCCCCCTGACGCTGGCCTGGATTGCCGTGGAAGACCGGGGAGACCGGCAATTACTGACCCGTGCAGCGGATTCAGCGCCGGGAAGTAATGAGGGGCTCTGGGCACAACATCTCTTATCAGCAGCGGCCGATCGCGGTCTGCCCATCGCCTTCCCGCCGGAGACCTATGCCGGTGACCGGGCCTTGCTGTCGGATTTGTGGGGCCAGTTTGTCGGCCGCATCCAGCAAGCTTCAGACGATCTGTCCCACGACGCCCTGGCTCTGGTTCGTATCAGTCGTTCCGGCGGCCAATGGCGCGCAGGCTGGGTGGTTGAAGGCATGGGGCTCGATGCAGGTGAGCAGTCGGTCAATGCCGATACGCCGGAACAGTTGGCGCAAGCTTTAATCGATCGCTGGACAGAGCAATACGCCAGCCGATATGCGGTCACAGCCGGCGAGGCGGGTGAGGCTCCGAAAGTTGATATGGTGCTTGAGGGTGTAACGACGCTGGCAGATTACGGCCAGGTGACCCGGGCACTGCAGGACATGACTCCGGTAGTGTCTGTTGGTGCGTCACGGGTTCGTGGCAACCGGCTGACCGTGGAGGTGGCATTCTCCGGAGAACTTGACCAGTTGAAGGAGCATATCGCGCTGGACGCACGATTTGTGCCGGCGGAGCAGCCTGCAGAGCCGATAACGGCCAGCAAGAACAGCCAGGCTACTGGCTCGGAAGGGGATGGTGCGGCGCAAACAGGCGAGGCCGGTTCCCGGAACGAGACCGAAGCACCGGCCGGAACGGATGCGCAGGATAGTGCTGAGACGGCTGGGTTCAGCTATCAGCCCCTGGCTCCGGGCGATGAGCAGGATGCCGAACAGGCTTTTGAGTCTTTGTACCAGGTACTTTATTACCGCTGGCAACCCGCTCCCGGCGCCACTGGCGGCGACCGAAGCTGATGGCTTGATGGAGGCGGCCCGGTGAGTTCTAGGCAGTGGCGCTGGATCCCGAATGCACTGACATTCCTGCGAATGGTGCTGATCGTGCCGTTCGCCGGCGCACTGCTGGAAGGTAACTACCGGCTGGCTCTGGTGATATTCTTCGTTGCCGCACTGACCGATGCCTTTGACGGGTTTCTGGCCCGTCATTTCAACTGGCGCTCCCGGCTTGGTGCTGTGGCCGACCCTCTCGCGGACAAGGCGCTGTTGATTTCGGCCTACCTCATGCTCACCATTACCGGTGTACTTCCGCTGTGGCTGTTTGCCCTGGTGCTGGGTCGGGATCTTGTCATTGTCTGCGGCGGCCTGGCTTTTCATTACGGCATCGGCCGCTTCGATATGGAACCCAGTATTCCGGGCAAGATCAACACGTTTGTCCAGATACTGGTGGCGCTCGCCATTATCATCCTGCTGGCGGGTTTGCCCATGCAGCCCTGGGTCATCGACACCGGGATCTGGCTGGTTGCCGTCAGCGTGCTGGTGAGCGGGGGCCATTATGTTGCAGTCTGGAGTTTGCGGGCCTGGAGGGCGAAGCGGTCATGAAAGCCTCACAAATGGTATTGGGGGTCAAGCTCCGGGACGATGCCCGCTTCGACAACTTTCACGGCGACCGTAACCGTTCGGCCGCACAGCGGCTGGAGCTGGTGTGCCGGGAGCCGTCGGGGCTTCCGGTAGTGGTGATCTGTGGCGATTCCGATACCGGCAAAAGTCATCTGTTGCAGGCGATCTGCCATGAGTCCGAGCAGATGGGAAAAACCGCCGTCTGCATCAGCATTGTCGAGCTGCTGCCGTTCGGCCCGGACGCCCTGGCGGGCCTGGACAGTCATGATGTGATCTGTCTTGACGATCTGGAGCATGCCGCGGGTGATCCCGGCTGGGAGGAGGCGGTTTTCCACCTGTACAACCGGGTGCTGGATCGTAATGGTCTGCTGGTGGTCAGTCTGTCCGAGGTGCCCGCTTCGCTGCCGTTCGGACTGGCAGACCTGGGATCTCGTCTGGCGCATGGTTTGCTCATTCAGTTGGGCGTGTACCGGGATGAGGATCGGCAGCGAATCCTGATGGCCCGGGCAGAGCAGCGCGGGCTGGTGATGAGCGAGGATGTTGCCGGCTTCATCATGCGCAGGGCCCCGAGAAAGCTGGGTGATCTGCTGGGGCTGCTGGATACCTTGGATGAGAATTCGCTGCAGGCCCAGCGACGTTTAACCATTCCGTTTGTGAAAGCCGTGATGGGATGGTAGCGGTAAAGGGATTAATAACGATAAAGGCCATTGGAGAGACGACATGAGACGGGTTGTATTCAATCAGAAAGGTGGCGTTGGCAAGTCTAGTATCACCTGTAACCTGGCGGCCATCAGCGCCGCAAGAGGAAAGCGTACCCTGGTGGTGGATCTGGACCCGCAGGGCAACTCCACCCACTACCTGCTGGGCAAACCGGCGGCTGAACTGAAAGATACCGTTGCCGATCTGCTGGAGCAGACGGTCGCCTTCAGTGTCTTCAATCGTCGACCTGACGAGTTTGTACACGCCTCGTCATTCGACAACCTGTACGTGTTGCCATCCAGCCCTGAGCTGGATTTTCTGGAACGCAAACTCGAAGCCAAGCACAAGATCTACAAGCTCAGGGAGTTTCTGAAAAAGCTCAGCGACAGTTTCGATGAGATCTATATCGATACCGCCCCGGCCCTGAATTTCTACACTCGTTCTGCCCTGATTGCTGCCCAGCGCTGCCTGATCCCGTTCGACTGCGATGATTTCTCCCGCCAGGCGCTCTACAACATCCTCCATGAAATCCGCGAATTGCAGGAGGATCATAATGAGGAGCTGGTTGTTGAGGGCATCATTGCAAACCAGTTCCAGCCAAGGGCGAGCCTGCCCAGGCAGTTGGTCCGGGAGCTGACGGAGGAGGGGTTGCCGGTGCTGCCGGTACGCCTGTCCAGTTCCGTCAAGATGAAAGAATCACACCAGAGTCGCCAACCGCTGATTCACATGGCTCCGAAACACACGCTCACACGCCAGTATGAGGATCTATACCGTGTGCTGCATGGGGAGTCTGTTGAGCTGGAGCCATTGGCAGACTGAGAGGAATCCCATGAGTGAAAAAGCACGCCACCTGGATCAGGTGACCGACGGTTTGCTGCAGATTGAAATTGAACTTCGGCAACTGGGTGTCTGGCAGACAGAAAGCCTGCCACCGGAGGCGTTCCAGAGTACCCAGCCGTTCTGCCTGGATACCATGGACTTCACCCAGTGGCTGCAGTTCGTGTTTCTTGAAAAAATGAAGGCGCTGGTGGAAGCCGGTCACGCGCTGCCAGAGGTATCTGGTATTGCGCCCATGGCAGAAGAGCATTTCCGTGGGCGTGAGCAGTCCGGCCGTGAGCTGATATCAGCGCTTGAGGAGATGGATCGGCTGTTGTCCTCTGGCGGCCGCTGATTATTTCGGGACTGGATTACTCCAGGCGCATGGACAAATCGATGGCTCGTACGTCTTTGGTCAGTGCGCCGATCGAGATGTAATCCACGCCGGTTTCGGCAACGGGCACCAGCGTGTGCGCGTTGATGCCACCGGAAGCTTCAAGGCGGGCTTTTCCGGCATTCCGTTTTACCGCTTCAGCCATGTCGGCAAGCGAGAACTCGTCCAGCATGATGATGTCGGCCCCGGCCTCAAGGGCCTGGTCCAGCTCGGCGAGCGATTCAGTTTCCACTTCCACGGGTTTGCCTGGTGCAATGCGGTGCGCTTCGGCGACCGCATTGGCAATGGAGCCGCAGGCGGCAATGTGGTTTTCCTTGATTAGAAATGCGTCCCAGAGTCCCAGCCGGTGATTGTCGCAGTCACCGCAAGTCACCGCGTATTTCTGGGCCAGTCGCAGCCCTGGCAGGGTTTTCCTGGTGTCCAGAAGGCGTACGTTGGTATGGGACACCCGGCGAGCGTAATGGGCACAGGCTGTTGCCACGCCAGACAGGGTCTGCAACCAGTTAAGAGCAGCGCGTTCGGCGGTCAGAAGCGAGCGGGCCGGGCCTTGCATGCGGAAGATCACGGCGTTGGCGGGTACGTCGTCGCCATCGTGAAACTGCCACTGGAGTGTCACTGACGGATCCACCTGGTGAAAAGCCTCCTCCACCCAGGCGCTTCCAGCCAGGCGGGCGTCTTCCCGGGTGATTACCCTTGCTGTTGCCAGTTTTTCGGCAGGGATCAGCTGGGCGGTGATGTCGCCATCGCCAATATCTTCCCGCAGACTCTGGGCAACGGATTCGATACGGGCCTGGCGCAGCAGTTCGGCAGAAATCATTGGGACGTCCGGAGGTTGATGGTGGCTTGGAAAATTGTGGAGGGCAATTCTACTGCCAGCGCTATCGATTCGCCAAATGGAGGTGTGAGTGGTCTGAAGTGTGATGCAGTTCCTGCTGACACAAAAGGTGACAAATTCTGACACAAGGTGACGACACTCGCCCGTATGATGTAATCCTATAAAGGTTTAAGTACCATCAGCTGATCGATTCCGGAGCATCCACATGGCGCACGATAACAAGGTAGTCCGCTTGGCCGGTCAGAAGCCGGTGAGCCGGTTCTCGTTACCGGTAGAGCTGGTGCGACTGCGTGACACATCGGGTCAGTCACTCAAGGCGGTACTTGCCAGTTTTTTCGAACAGGCTGACGACAGTTTGTTTGCCCTCGCAGACCGGGCCGGCTCCAACCAGGACCAGACTGCCTACTTCGACGCCATGCGGGAGCTGCGACTGCGCCGGAAGGCAATGACAGTGTCAGTCCTGCAATACGTCAGCCAGGCCTTCAACGAGCTGGGTAAGTTCAAACCTGCCCGCTCCGGTGGTTCACTGGAAGAAGTGGACCAGGACTCTCTCAGCCTGGTGGATCACTCTGATCTTGAACAGCAGGTAGCGATAGATAACCTGACCAATCGCCTGCGGAATCGATACCAGGAGCCGGTAAGGATGTTGGCGGCCCGGATTCGCCATCTTGTTCCGCAGTTGGATCTCTCTGACGATCAAATGCCTCTCAGCCCGGAAGTCATTTGTGGCGCTATTTCGGATGCTTGCACCGATCTGGATATTGATATCCGTGCCAAGCTTGTGGTTTTGAAGCTGTTTGAACGCCTGCTGGTGGACAAGCTCAGCGATTTCTACCAGGAATGCAACAAAACCCTGATCGCCGCCGGCGTGCTGCCTGACATGAAGCGGGCTCCGGTGGGTGGTGCTCAGGTAGCGCCGGGTCGCAGTGCGCCAAAGGCAGGCGGTTCGCCAGCGCCCGCCCAGGAAGCCCCGGCTGCCGAAGGTACGGCCAATGGCCATGGACCGTCGCCTACTTTCAGTGAGCTGAGTGCGCTGTTGCACCAGGGAGAGACCAGTAGTGCCGGTATGGCACAAACCGGCGCTGTTCTGGATACCGATCGTCTGATGGCGCGCCTGAACGAACTGCAGGGCGCAGCGCCGCAGGGTGAAGGCGACAATGTGGTGCCTTTGCGCCAGCAGTTACAGCCGCTGTTGCAGGGTCCGGAAGGGAAGCGATTCTCAGTAGGGCAGGTCGACAGTGATGTGATCAATCTGGTCTCAATGCTGTTTGATTTTATTCTCGAAGATCGTCAGTTGCATCCGGTCATGAAGGCGCTGATCGGGCGGCTACAGATTCCGGTGCTCAAGGTCGCACTCAGCGACAAGAACTTTTTCAATCGTGGTGGCCATCCGGTTCGCAAGCTCCTCAACGAACTTGCCCTGGCCGCCATTGGCTGGAGCGAGAAACGTGCCGGAATGCGTGATCCGCTTCGGGAAAAGATTGAGGAAGTGGTGGGTCGGGTGCTGACCGAATACACCGATCAGGTAGGGCTGTTCGAGGAATTGCTGAAGGACTTTGGTCACTTCATGGATCTGGATCGCCGGCGTCGCGAGCTGGTTGAGCAGCGCCTTCGGGATGCCGAAGAAGGACGCGCCCGGCAGGAGCGTGCCAGTCAGGCTGCTACCGATGTTATCCGTGAGCACACGGCAGGCCGGGACATTCCCGAGCCGGTTTTACAGGTGCTGAACGAGCCCTGGACCCGCTACCTGCAGTGGGTGGTGTTGCGCGAGGGTGAAGAAAGCGAGCGTTGGCTGCAGGCAAAGGCCATCAGCGAGCGGCTGGTGTGGAGTGTTGACCCGCGACCGGTGTCTTCTGATACCCGGGCGGAACTGTTGCGAATGATTCCAGAGGTGGTGGAAGAGCTCCGCAAGGCGCTTCAGGAGATCTCCTGGGATCCGTTTGCAACCGATGCGGCCATCCGGGACCTGGAGCTTGCCCATGTCGATGTTTTCCAGAAACTGGTGACCGCGCCGGTTGTTGAAGACAAGGCACCCACGATTGAGAATTTCGAGGTACCTGAAGCTCCGGCAGAGCCGGCGGAAACTCCCGAGCAATCGGAACCTGCGCCGGAGGTGATTGACGAGGTGACTGAACCTGCGTCAGTCAAGCCTGCTGAGATCTCAGCCGGCGTTGAGACGGCAGCCGTCGCCGAGGAATCCGCGGAGATCCAATCACCAGTAGCGTCGGCGGAATGGCTGGCGAAGGCGGACGGCCTGAGAGTTGGATCCTGGGTTGAGATGGCCAGAGACGAGACCAGGGTCCGTTGCAAGCTGGCGGCCTTCATCAAGGCCACCGGCAAGTACATCTTTGTTAACCGCAGTGGTGCGAAGGTGGCGGAATATCATCGGGATGACCTGGCGATTGCTCTGCAGGAGCAGGCGATCACCATGCTGGATGACGGCCTGATCTTTGATCGGGCGCTGGAGTCCATCATCGACAACCTGCGTCATAACCGAAAAGACTGATCTCCGGTACTGAGTGCCCGCGCCGGGCACCGGCGACGTCGTGGCATCCATGGGCGCTTTGTGATTCAATCATCTGCATGAGTCCCCTGCGCCGATGGAAACACGTTGTCTAGTATCCAGAACGATCATCACCCACACTCCCTGAAAGATGCGGCAGCACTTTTGCGTTCCAGTGGCCGGTTCCCCGGCGTGCGCTGGTGTCCGTCGCCCAATTTTGGTCCCCGCCCGGACGGTTCCTCTATCTCACTGCTGGTGGTTCACAACATCAGCCTGCCGCCGGAACAGTTTGGCGGCCCGCACATCGAGAACTTTTTCTGTAACTGTCTGGATACTGCTGCCCACCCCTATTTTGAAACGATCGCAGAGCTGAAGGTGTCTGCACACGCGTTGATTCGCCGGGATGGTTCCGTTATTCAGTTTGTCAGCTGTCTGGACAGGGCATGGCATGCTGGCCGTTCCAGTTTTCAGGGTAAGGAGGAGTGCAACGACTACTCCATTGGTATCGAGCTCGAAGGTGCGGATGACGTTCCCTATACCGATGATCAGTACCGTGCGCTGGCGCGTCTGGCGCTCCTGGCAATGACAGCCTGGCCAGAAATCACGCCGGGTCGCATTGCCGGCCACAGTGATATTGCTCCGGGCCGAAAAACCGATCCAGGGCCCGCGTTTGAGTGGTCTCGCTTCCGGGCACTGCTGTCGAACGAGGAGATGGCCTGATGTCGTTGGTTGTTTTTCTGATTGCGTACGTGACTCGCCGCAGGCTGGACCGCGCCGACCACCTGGCCAGCGATGAGATCTGGCGTCGCTGGCTTCATCGTTGGGGCCGGGTAGAAGCGGGTCAGGAGCGGTCAGTCTGGAGAGGGGCGCTGCTGGTTGTGTTACCTTCTCTGGCGCTCGCTGGCGCGTGGGCGTTGTCCCGTGAGGCGGGCTACCGCTATGCCCTGTATCCGCTTGAACTGTTGCTGCTGGTGGTGCTGATGGGGGCGCCGGGCTGGCGCAAGGTGCTGCGAGCCTATTCTGATGCCTGGCGGCGCGGAGATATGCAGGCTGCCTGGCACCATGTTCAAGAGCGCCTGCCCGCCTCCGAAAGAGGAGCGGCGCTATCGCCAGAAGCCATGCACCTGTCGGTGTCGCGGGCGCTGATGGTCTCGGTTTTCGAGCGTTTCTTCCTGGTGGTTTTCTGGTACGCCGTCGGCGGCATAGCGCTGGCTTTTCTGGCTCGCGGGCTTGTAGCTCTGGCGGGTCAATGGCCGCAGGCGGCCGCGCGGGAACGCTATCAGCGGGCGGCCCGGCTTATCGGCTGGATTCCTTCCCGCTTGCTGTCATGCACATTCGGACTCGCCGGTGACCTGGCCGGCTGGTCCCGGGAAATACGCAAGGTATTCCCGGGATTCGGGAAAAAGACCGCAGATGTGCTCATGATTTCCGCCAACGGGTCGTTAACTGGTTATGCACTTGATCCTGCGCGCTTTTCGGAGTTGCACCCGGAAGAGTGGCCCGATTTTGGTGGACGGAGCCTCAGCGCCATAAGGGACCTCCTCAACCGGAGCATGCTGGTGTGGATATGTGCGTTTGCATTGCTGGTGATCGCTGGCGTGACCTAGGCGGAGAGCAAAAAACGAATTACAGAATAACACTAAATAGTGATTAAGTTTTTCCGGCAACGGGCGATAATCAAACAAAAGAATAAAGATTCAGTTGTTAGAAGCAGCGAGGGCTCTGTGAACTATATAATCAATCCGGCTGTAGCACTGATGAATCGGCTGCCCATGGTTTACAAATTCAGCCTCATCAGCATTCTCTTTCTTGGCCCTATCATCGTGCTTTCCTGGTTGGTGATTTCCGGGCTCAACCAGTCGGTTCAGACCATGACCCGCGGCATTGAAGGTCTTGCAGAACTCCAGAAGGTGGAACGCCTGCTGGTGGCGTCGATGGATTACCGTGACTATCAGGCCCCTGGCATTCTGAAAGACGAACAACCCCTGCTCGAAAAAGCCAACGAAGCGGCCAGTCGTATGGACGCCCTGTTGGCAGATCTCGCCGAACCACAGCGTTCTTTTGACACCTCCGGCTCCTGGCAGGAGCAGATTCTGGCTGTAAGGGAAGAATGGGAGACGCTCAAAGCCAACGATAACTATCAGGGCAACATTGACCCCCAGTTCAAGTACTACCAGGAATTTGTGCAGAAGGTGATGGCCTTGCTGCCGGCGACCATTGAAATCAGTGGGTTGGGGCAGGATGCGTCCCGGGAAAACCTGCTGCTGTTAGGGCTGGTACGTTCTGCGTTGCCTGAGTCTCGCACCGTTGTTGGCCGCGCCCGTTCATACGGTATTTTTGCGCTGGTGGAAGGTCAGGTGGGCTATGCACTCAGCGAAACCCTGAATGAAATCTACGATCAGTTGACCAACCGCAGTTCGCTGCTTTCGCCGGCCCTTTCCGTTGCCGTGGAGGCGTCGCCCCAACTGGCAGAGAGTGCGAGCGGTGCCTTGACCCGCACGGAAGAGAGCCTGATGACAGTGCGTGATGAGCTGGATCTGAATGTCATTACGCCTATGCGCCTGGAGCTGCCCTGGCAGGAATTCGATGAGACCGTATCGGCGCAGATGGGATATTACGATACCCTCAGCGATCGTATCTTCGATGTGGTTGCCGGTAATCTTGAGGATCGCCTGGCCCGCCAGACCGGGCAGCGCACTCTGATTCTGGTGGCGCTGATTGCTGTGATGCTGGTGGTGGTCTACCTCTATGTGGGCTTCTTTATGTCTGTGCGGATTGCCATCAACCGGTTCAGCGAAGCTGCAAGAAATGTGGCCGCCGGCGATATGACCACCCATATCCGGTTGAACAACCGGGACGAACTGGGTGAGCTCACCTCCGAGTTCAACAACATGACCGATCGTATCGCTGAGCTTGTCCGGTCGGTGGGCTCTACAACGGCAGATGTTGATCAGCAGGCGGTCCGGGTGAATGACACCGCATCGGCTAACAGTCAGGCCGTGGCCCGACAGATGGAAGAGACCGGTCAGATCAACGAGGCCATGGGCCAGATGGTGGAAGCGGTCAATGAAGTCACCGAGAGTGCGCACCGGGTGGCGGATAGTGCGGGGAATGCCGAGAAAGATACCGAGAAGGGCCGGGAAGTGGTGGCCGATACCGTGGCGACCATTAACCGGCTGGCGACGGAGATTGCTGGCGCCGTTGATGTCATCAACCGGGTGAGTGCGGACAGTGACAATATCAGTCAGGTTCTGGTTGAGATTAAAGCGATTGCCGAGCAGACCAACCTGCTGGCGCTGAACGCGGCCATCGAGGCAGCGAGGGCGGGAGAACAAGGGCGTGGCTTTGCGGTGGTGGCGGATGAGGTTCGCTCATTGTCCCAGCGTACCCACAAGTCCACTGAGGAAATTGAAGGCATGATTTCCCGGCTTCAGGGTGGTGTAAAAGAGGCGGTATCTGCCATGACCTCAAGTCACGATGCCACGGAGAAGACGGTACAGAAGTCTGGTGAAGTGACCGAAGCGCTGGATCGGATCGCCTCGGGCATTTCCGAGATCGTGGATATGAGCCACCAGATTGCCCAGGCGGCGGAGGAACAGTCGGCCGTGGCCAGGAACGTGAATGCCAACGTGGAGCGCATTGGCGAATTTGGCCAGAGCACAGCCTCCAACGCCGAAGAGACTCTGGCTTCGTCCAGGCAGATGTCGGAGCTTACCGCGTCGCTTCAGCGCCTGGTGGAGGCATTCAAGGTGTAATCAGCGGTTGCTGTTGTGAAAAATCCGGCCTCAGAGGCCGGATTTTTTTTGCTCCCAGAGAATCTCCTGGCTGCCATCCCGGCGAGCCAGCACCCGGGCGATGACAAACAGCAGATCGGATAACCGGTTCAGGTAGTGACGCGAGGCAGTATTGATGGAGTCCTCGTGGCCAAGGGCCACCACCACGCGCTCGGCCCGGCGACAGACCGCCCGTGCCAGATGACATTGTGCTGCGGCAGGGCAGCCCCCGGGCAGGATGAAGTTTTTTAGCGGCGGCAGGTCGGTGTTGTACTCGTCCAGAGTCTGCTCCAACCACTCAATGTGATTGTCGCTGATCACCTTGCTGCCCGGGATGGCAAATTCGCCGCCCAGATCAAACAGGTGATGCTGAATGCGCCGGAAGGTATCGATCAGACGGTCGCCAGATGGAAGCGTCTCAATCAAAACGCCGATATGGCAATTCAGCTCATCGGCCATACCCATGGCTTCCACTCGCTGGGCATTTTTGGCGATACGGTTGCCATCGGCCAGGCCGGTAGAGCCGTCGTCTCCGGTTCGGGTGTAGATCTTCGACAGGCGATTGCCCATGGTCTTGCTCCCTCTGGTAAAAGTCAGTTCAGTTGTTGTACCTGTTCGGCGAGCATTTGGTTCACCTGTGCCGGTATGCCATGTTGATGGCCGAGCCGCGCCAGGTAACCGTTAATGAAGTCGATTTCCGTGGTTCTGCCTGCCTGTACATCAGCCCGCATGGAAGACGTGTTGGCGGCGGTTTTGCGGGCGACAGCCTCAATAGTCTCGCGCAGGTTTTCCGGGGCTTGTTGCGGTTGTCCGGCGGCAGGGAGCAGGCGGCTGATCTCCTCGCACAAGGGGGCAATCCATTGCAGGTAAAACGGTTGTGTCAGGATCTCTCCGTTGGGGCAATCCAGAATGGCCGTAAAGGCGTTTATGCCGGCGTTGATCACCAGTTTTTGCCAGAGCCTGGCGAGTATATCGTGTTCAGGGTGGACCATGAGGCCGCTGCTGGCGAGCTGTTGGGCAACCCTTTCGACCAATGGATTCCCCGCCGGGTTCAGGGCGCCGACCCAGGTAGTGCCGCTGCCAGCGTGAACGGTCAGCCCGGGGGCGGGCCGGTTTGCGCCTTCGGTCGTGGATGCGGCCAGTACCGGCCGGTCCGGCCATGTTTCGGTGACCTGCTGCTGGCTCCCCAGGCCGTTTTGGAACAACACAATGGGAGTCTGTTTGGCAATGGAGGGCAGGGCCGCCTTGAGGGCTTCGAGGGTGTCGCCGGCTTTGGTTGTCACCAGGATCAGATCAGGAGACTGGCCGGGTTGTAGCCAGGGAATAATGGTACTGCCTGATTCGCCGTCAATGGGCTGAAAGCGATAACAGACGGGGGCAGGGGCCTGCCCCGGACGGGGCACAAACGCTACCTGCCCGGCAGGTAGCGTTGCCGCCCAGAGCCGGCCCAGGGAGCCGGCACCGAGGATGGCGATCATGGCCTTACATGGCCTCGATTTCTGCCCGTTGCGCACTGAGCCGCTGCAGGCTGCCCTGGGCATCCTTCAGCTTCTCTTTTTCCTTCTCTACGACTTCGGCTGGTGCCTTGGCGGTGAACTTCTCGTTGTTCAGCTTGCCTTCCAGGCGACCGATTTCCTTGTTCAGGCGTTCCAGCTCCTTGTCCAGGCGCTTGAGTTCGGCGTCCTTGTCGATCAGGCCGGCCATGGGCACCAGCACTTCCATTTCGCCTACCAGTTGGGTGGCGCTCATGGGAGCTTTGTCGCCCTCGAACCATTCCAGCTTCTCAAGTTTGGCCAGGGAAATGAGGAATTGGCGGTTGTCGTTCTGGCGGCGCTGATCGTCGGCGTTGCCGCCTTTCAGAAGTACCGGTACCTGCTTACCCGGGGAGATGTTCATCTCGCCGCGGATATTACGCACCGCTACAATCACGCCTTTCAGCCACTCGATATCGGCGGCCACGGCGGCATCCTGCTTGCTGGCATCCGGCTGCGGGTAGGGCTGCAGCATGATGCTGTCGCCCTGCTTGCCGGCCAGCGGTGCAATGCGTTGCCAGATTTCTTCGGTAATGAACGGCATGATCGGATGCGCCAGGCGGAGTACGGCTTCGAGTACGCGTACCAGGGTACGACGGGTGCCCCGTTTGGCCTCGGCACTGGCGCTGTCATCGCTCAGGGCTGGTTTGGACAGTTCCAGGTACCAGTCGCAGTATTCGTTCCAGATGAACTCGTACAGGGCGTAGGCGGCCAGGTCAAAGCGGTACTGGTCCAGGTGACGGATCACCTCCTGCTCGCAGTGCTGCAGTTCGCTGATGATCCAGCGGTCTGCCAGTGACAGTTCCACCGGCTCATTGTTCACGCCGCAGTCTTCGCCTTCCGTGTTCATCAGCACATAGCGGGCGGCATTCCACAGCTTGTTGCAAAAGTTACGGTAGCCTTCCAGGCGCTTCATATCCCAGTTGATGTCACGGCCGGTGGTCGCCATGGCGGCGAGGGTGAAACGCAGGGCGTCAGTACCATGGGCGGCGATGCCTTCCGGAAATTCCTTCTCGGTGCGCTTGCCGATTTTCTCGGCCAGCTTGGGCTGCATCAGGTTGCCGGTGCGTTTTTCCAGCAGGTCCGGCAGGCTGATGCCGTCGATCATATCCAGCGGGTCGATCACGTTACCCTTGGACTTGGACATCTTGTCGCCGTGCTCGTCCCGGATCAGACCGGTGACATACACGGTATGGAAGGGTACCTGTGGGGTGCCGTCTTCGTTTTTCATGAAGTGCATGGTCATCATGATCATCCGGGCAACCCAGAAGAAGATGATATCGAAACCGGTCACCAGCACGTCGGTGGGGTGGAAGGTCTTCAGCCGTTCGGTGATTTCCGGCCAGCCCAGAGTGCCGAAGGTCCACAGGGCGGAGCTGAACCAGGTGTCCAGTACATCGTCGTCCTGCTTGAGTTCCAGTGTGTCCGGGAGCTGATGTTTGCTGCGCACCTCAGCCTCGCTCCGGCCCACATAGATATTGCCTTCAGCGTCATACCAGGCAGGAATCCGGTGCCCCCACCAGAGCTGGCGGGAGATACACCAGTCCTGGATGTCGCGCATCCAGGCGAAGTACATGTTCTCGTACTGTTTGGGTACGAACTGGATGCGACCGTCTTCTACCGCTTCAATAGCCGGCTTGGCCAGGGTCTTGGCGTCGGCAAACCACTGATCCGTCAGCATCGGCTCGATAATCAGCCCGGAGCGATCGCCGCGGGGTACGCTCAGCACATGGTCTTCGATTTTCTCGACCAGGCCTGCCAGTTCCATGTCGGCAACAATCTGCTTGCGGGCTGCTTCCCGGCTCAGGCCGGCATAGGCGGCCGGGAGGGCGCTGTTAATCTCGGAATTTTCGGTGCCGTCCGCATTGAACACTTCGGCGATTTCACGAATGTTGGCGTCCTGCGTCATGACGTTGATCATGGGCAGGTTGTTGCGTTTGCCTACGGCGTAATCGTTGAAGTCGTGAGCGGGGGTGATCTTCACGCAGCCGGAACCTTTTTCTGGATCGGCGTGGTGGTCGGCCACGATGGGAATGCGGCGGTTAACCAGCGGCAGCAGAACGTGCTGGCCAATCAGATGCTGGTAGCGCTCATCGTCCGGGTGGACGGCTACGGCGGTGTCACCCAGCATCGTTTCCGGGCGGGTGGTGGCGACGATGACGTAGTCTTTGCCGTCCTGGGTTTTCTGGCCGTCGGCCAGCGGGTAGCGCAGGTGCCAGAAATAGCCCTTTTCTTCCTTGTTTTCAACTTCCAGATCAGAGATAGCGGTGTGCAGCTTCGGATCCCAGTTCACCAGCCGTTTGCCGCGGTACACCAGGCCTTCATCGTACAGGCGGATAAAGACTTCCTGTACGGCTTTGTAGAAGCCATCGTCCATGGTGAAGCGTTCGTTGCTCCAGTCCACGGAGTTGCCCAGGCGACGCATCTGGCGGGTGATGGTACCGCCGGAGTGTTCTTTCCAGTCCCAGATGCGCTTGATGAATTCTTCCCGGCCGAGATCGTGGCGGGTTTTGTCTTCTTCTGCAGCCAGTTTGCGTTCGACGACCATCTGGGTGGCGATGCCGGCATGATCGGTGCCGACGGTCCACAGTGCGTTACGGCCCTGCATGCGCTTGAAGCGGGTGAGGGTGTCCATGATGGTGTGCTGGAAGGCATGGCCCATGTGCAGGCTGCCGGTCACGTTGGGTGGCGGGATGGCGATGCTGTAGGAGTCGCCTTCGCCGCTGGGGCGGAAATAGCCTTTGGATTCCCAGTTTTCGTACCACTGGCGCTCGATGTTTTCTGGCTGGTAGGTTTTTTCCATGGGATTATGCAGTGACCGTTTTGGTTGATTCACATAGGGAAATTCTGAATCGGACGATTATACATGGTCGTCTTGATCGCGGCGAACCTGGCTAGCGTTTCCGCATATCATGCACCCGAGCTTCAATGCCCAGTGACCGCAACTGCTTGTAATGCCCCCGCGCCTGGTTCAATACCGCCGGGTCATTGTGGGCAACCAGTGCCAGGCGGCCGTACTGGTCGGCGTCGTCGGGCAGTGTTGAGGACAGGACGATCACGGTATCCCAGTCCACCGCGGCTGGCGGGTAGAGCAGGATGCCGACAGGATCGGTGCAGGGGGTGGTTGGGTCTTGGGCGATACTGTGGGGGATGAAGGCTTCGGGGGTGAAGTTCCACAGCAGGTCGTCGAGTTCCACGGCCTGTTCTTCGGTGTCACAAAGAACGCACACACGGTCGCCCTGCTGCCAGGCTTTGTCCACGAGTTTGGCGGCGTGGAGGTTGCGGGCGGCGTGGGTGTTCTGGGCGAGGATGTGGAACCAGTAGCGCTGGTTTCTGTCGTCCTGGCCGGAGGGCCCGGCAGCGAGGCTGCCGGGCTCCGGGGAAGGGTTTGGCTGGTTATCCTGCATGGGTCATCAGGTAGTCGACCAGCAGGGGGACCGGGCGGCCGGTGGCGCCTTTGGCTTTGCCGGAGTTCCAGGCGGTGCCCGCGATATCCAGGTGGGCCCAGCGGTAGTCTTTGGCAAAGCGGCTCAGGAAACACGCGGCGGTGATTGTACCGGCCGGGCGGCCGCCAATGTTGGCCATGTCAGCGAAGTTGCTGTCGAGCTGGCTCTGGTATTCGTCCCACAGCGGCAGGCGCCAGGCGCGGTCGCCGGTGCGTTCGCCGGCGGCGAGCAGTTCGTTGGCCAGTTCGTCGTTGTTGGACAACAGCCCGGTGGCGTGACTGCCCAGGGCGATAATGCAGGCGCCGGTGAGGGTGGCCATGTCGACCACGGCTGCCGGGTCAAATTTCTTCACGTAGGTGAGGGCGTCGCACAGTACCAGGCGGCCTTCGGCGTCCGTGTTTAGGATTTCGACGGTCATGCCGCTCAGGGTTTTGACGATATCGCCGGGGCGGGAGGCACCGCCGTCGGGCATGTTTTCAGCGGCAGCGATCACGGCAACCACGTTGATCTTGGGTTTGGTTTCAGCCAGGACTTTCATGGTGCCGAAAACGCTGGCAGAACCGCCCATATCGTATTTCATTTCGTCCATGCCCTCGCCCGGCTTGAGGCTGATGCCGCCGGTGTCGAAGGTGATGCCTTTCCCCACCAGTACGTAGGGCTTGTCTTTGGCCTTGCCGCCACGGTATTCCATCACGATCAGGCGCGGAGGCTGCTTGGAACCTTTGCCTACGGCCAGGATGGTGTTCATGCCCAGTTTTTCCATCTGCTTCTCGTCCAGAACTTCGGTCTGGATGGAGTCGTAGTCTTTGGCCATGGCCTTGGCCTGTTCGGCAAGCCAGACCGGGTGGCAGATGTTGGGTGGGGTGTTGCCCAGGTCTTTGGTGTAGTTCATGCCGCGGCCGGTGGCCAGGCCAAGGTTGAACGCATCTTTCAGGGACTTGCCGGCGCCGGATGCCTGTACCACAACTTTTTTCAGTTTGCGGGCGGCAGGCTTGTCGCTTTTGAATTCGGTGAAGGTGTAGAACTGGTCTTCCAGAATCCGGCCAATCAGGTTGAGCCGGGCTTCTTCAGAGCTGACCGCAGCTTCGCCCTGAACCGCAGTATCGGTCAGGCTGATCAGTGCACTTTTGGAGGGGCCATCTTTCAATGCGCCGGTCATGGCAATCAGGCTCTTACGATAGGCTGTGGCTGTGCGGTCTGCATCTTTGCCGGTGCCAATTACCACAACGCGCTGCCAGGGTTGATCCACCAGGGGCAGGGTATTCACGGAGGCGTTCTTGCCGGTCAGGTCGCCGGCTTTCTCGAGTTGCTTGATCAGTCCGCCCAGCGCGTCGTCTGCCGCTTTGGTGGATTCTGGCCACTCGCCTTTCTCAGGCAGGCCGATAACCAGGCAGTCGGCTTTGGTGGCTGTGATGGCTTTGCTGCTCAGGCTGAAATTCATGGCAACTCCGTTGTCAGATTGTGCTTTATTCAATTGAATTGAATGTTGATGGCAATGCTCATAAGGATTGGGGCAAAGCCTTTATTAATCAAGCCGGGCGCCCGCTTCGTTACGATGGTTTTATCGTGTAGGCCCCGTACTGTCATTCGTCGGCGAGGTTACATAGAATACGCGCTGTTCTCCTTAACCTCCATCTCCAATGACGGCGCCGCCAGAGAGACTGATTTGAGTATTATCTTCCGTTACCTCATTCGCCAGATCATGGTCAGTATGCTTGCGGTGTCAGGCATTCTGTTGCTGGTGTTCATGAGTGGGCGTTTTATCAAGTATCTGGCCGATGCTGCTGAGGGCGAGATTGCGGCCGGCGTCCTGTTTGCGATTATGGGGTATCGTTTCCCCGGGTTTCTGGAATTAATTCTGCCCCTGGGCCTGTTTATCGGAATTCTGCTGGCCTATGGCCGGATGTACCTCGAAAGCGAGATGACGGTGTTGTTCGCCTGCGGTGTGAGTGAAAAGCAGTTGCTGGCGAAAACGTTGCTTGGAGCGCTGCCGGTCATGCTGATGGTGGGGGCCATGAGCCTTTATATCTCTCCCTGGGGCATGAAACAGGTGGAGCACATCTTTAACGAGCAGCGAAAGGCCACCGAGTTTGAAATGCTGGCCCCGGGGCGGTTTCAGGACTTTACCTCCGGCGATCGGGTTACTTACACCGAGGCCCTGAGCGACGACAAGCGCCAGTTGCAGGGGGTGTTTATTGCCGAGTACGACAAGGACGGTAAGGGTGTCACTCTGATCACTGCGGAGTCTGGCTCCCAGTTCATTGACGAGGAAACCGGCAGCCGGTTTCTGGTGCTGGAGGATGGTGGTCGTTTTCAGGGGGCTCCCGGCCAGCTTGATTACAATGTCACTGAATTTGAAGCCTACGGTTTGAAGATTGTCAGCGGCCAGGAGGGCAGCAAAGAGCTGGAGGAAGGCCTGAGTACGCTGGCGCTTTGGAACTCGGATGATCCGGAAGACCGGGCTCTCTTGCACTGGCGAATATCGTTACCGTTGATTGTGCCCATCGTCACCTTGCTGGCCGTGCGGCTCAGCCGGGTGAATCCCCGGCAGGGGCGGTTTTTCCATCTGTTGCCAGCCATGCTGGTTTACATCACCTATCTGGGCTTACTGATTGTGGCGCGGGATGCGCTGGCGGATGAAAAGGTGCCTGAATGGGTGGGTATGCTCTGGGTGCATGCGCTGTTCCTGGCGCTGGGCCTCTGGCTGCAGTTTGGCCCGGGGTGGTTGAACCGTCGCCGTCTCGAGAGGGAGGGCCGCCAGCATGCATAAGATTGATGGTTATGTGATGCGTACCGTTGGCGGCGCCATGTTCCTGGTGATGGTTGTGGTGTTGTCGCTGGATGTGATCTTTGCGTTCATTGCTGAACTGGAAGATACGCGCAACGAATATCAAACCCTGCAGGCGTTGTGGTATGTGGCGCTGACCTTGCCCCGGCGAATCTACGATTACCTGCCTCTTGGTGCCTTCATGGGGTGCCTTGTCGGCCTCGGCTCCATGGCCAGTTCCTCGGAGCTTACGGTGATCCGGGCAGCCGGCGTGTCGCTCAAACGCATTGTCTGGTCCGCCATGAAGCCGGCATTGATCGTGGTTCTGCTCGGCGTGGCGATAGGTGAGTATGTCGCGCCGATCACCGAACGCATTGCCCAGAGTGACAAGGCGGTGGCGTTAGGTGCGGGGAGCAGCATGGCTTCCGCCGAAGGGGTGTGGCATCGCGAAGGCAATACCTTCATGCACCTGAATGCGGTTCAGCCAAACGGTGTGTTGCATGGGGTTTCGATGTTCCGGTTTGACGATGCCCGGCAATTGCAGGTTGCCAGCTTCGCCGAGCGTGCCATCTACCAGGGCGACTACTGGTTGCTGGAGAACGTGACTTCCACCCGTATTGAACCGGAGCGTACAGTGCGTGATGTGAGTGCGTCACTGCGTTGGGAGACCGGCCTGTCGCCGAGCGTGCTGAGTGTACTGATTGTGAAGCCGGAGAATCTGTCGATGACGGGCCTGTATACCTACGCGGCCTATCTCGGAGAGCAGGGGCTGAGTGCGGCACAATACTGGCTCGCGTTCTGGAAAAAGGCACTGATGCCCCTGGGCACGGCGGTGATGGTGTTGGTCGCCATCTCCTTTGTGTTCGGGCCACTGCGGTCTGTGACCATGGGGTTCCGGGTATTTACCGGTCTGCTGGTGGGATTGCTGTTCAAGTATATGCAGGATCTGCTGGGGCCGATGAGTATGGTTTATGGCTTTAATCCGCTGATCGCGGTGCTGGCTCCGATTGTTGTTAACGGTATTGTCGGAGCCGTCCTGATGCGTCGGGCAGGGTAGTGCCGGACCTATTTTTTCTCGGGCCTGGCCACCTGAACAACCACGCTGTTGGAGGTGCGGTCGGTCAGCGACAACCCATTGATGGGATAGAACAGCGCGATGATGGCCGGGATGCTGAGCAACAACGTCAGCGCGCCCAGGTAGTAGGCGCCGAGAATGCTCAGGAAAACGATGATCGCAGCGGTAACATAGCGAATCAGGGCCTGGGTCCAGCTCACGGAGGTGCCATCAAGATTCTCGATGCGAACGCGCCATACCTGCATGCCGAGGGTCTGGCCGATGCGGGTCCAGAAGTAGGCGAAAAACAGATACAGCACCAGAAACAGAACGAAGGTCAGCCCCGGGTCTCCTGAGAGTTCACCGGCTTCGGCCATTTGTTCATAGCGATCCCAGCCCGTAACCCATCCCGCAATCATGGTGTACACCCAGCTGGCGACAAGCAGCACGGCGATACTGATCAGTCCATCGTAAATGATGGCCAGGGCACGTTTCAGTCCGGTCGCCGGTGGCAGAAGTTCATCGGCTTCATGAAAGCGTCGGGGCATGGCGTCTCCTGTGAGTTTTCACGTTTTTCAAGTTCTCGGCGTGTGCTAGAGTAGCCGATTTGCACACGCATGTAAGTAATCGCATTTAACCTCAGACCCGGCGGTTCATTCGGCGGGTGTCTGGCAAGGTGTATCAGGTCGAAAGGTATCAAAGGTCTATGAAAACCGCAGAGTTGCGACAAGCATTCCTCGAATATTTCCAGCAGCAAGGGCATGCCATTGTGCCCAGCAGTTCACTGGTACCCCACGATGATCCCACTCTGCTGTTTACCAACGCGGGGATGAACCAGTTCAAGGATCTTTTCCTCGGCCGCGAGGAGCGCGACTATACACGAGCGACCAGCTCCCAGAAATGTGTGCGTGCCGGCGGCAAGCACAATGATCTGGAGAACGTGGGCTATACAGCGCGCCACCATACCTTCTTCGAGATGCTTGGCAACTTCAGCTTCGGCGATTACTTCAAGCGCGAGGCCATTAATTTTGCCTGGACTTTCCTGACTGGCGAACAGCACCTCAACCTGCCCCAGGAGAAGCTGTGGGTAACGGTTTACGCCGCAGACGACGAAGCCTTTGATATCTGGAACCAGGAAATCGGTGTGCCGGCGGAACGGATTGTGCGCATCGGCGACAACAAAGGCGCCCGCTACGCCTCCGATAACTTCTGGCAGATGGGTGATACCGGACCCTGCGGCCCGTGCACCGAGATTTTCTTCGATCACGGCCCGGATGTGGCAGGTGGGCCTCCCGGCAGCCCGGAAGAAGATGGCGACCGCTACATCGAAATCTGGAACGTGGTTTTCATGCAGTACAACCGCACCGCCGACGGCGAGATGCTGAACCTGCCCAAGCCCTCGGTGGACACCGGCATGGGGCTGGAGCGAATTGCTGCGGTTCTGCAGGGTGTTCACAGTAACTACGAAATCGACCTGTTCCAGGACCTGTTGAAGGCGGCATCCGACATCCTGGGTGGTGCGGCCACCACAGAAGCGTCTCTGCGCGTGGTGGCGGACCATATCCGTTCTTGCGCCTTCCTGATTGCCGACGGCGTGATGCCGTCCAACGAAGGTCGCGGCTTTGTTCTGCGCCGAATCATTCGTCGCGCAGCTCGCCACGGCAACAAGCTCGGTGCTACCCAGCCGTTTTTCTACAAGCTTACCGGCGCTCTGGTTGAACTGATGGGCGAGGCTTATCCGCAGCTGGTGAGTAGTCGCAAGCAGATCGAAAAGGTGTTGCTGCAGGAGGAAGAGCAGTTCGCCAAGACCCTGGACAAAGGCCTGCGCCTGCTGGAGCAGGACATTGCGGAGCTGAAGGGTACCGAGATTCCCGGTGAAACCGTGTTTACTCTTTACGATACCTATGGGTTCCCGGTCGATCTGACCAACGATATTGCCCGCGAGCGTGGTCTGACTCTGGATTACGAAGGCTACGAAAAAGCCATGGAGGCCCAGCGCGACCGGGCTCGTGCCGCCAGCAAGTTTGGTATCGACTACAATGCCGCCGGCATCACGATTGAGGGCAAGACCGAGTTTACCGGTTATGACCACGTCGATGGTCATGAACGTATCCGCACGGTGCTGGTCAACGGTGAGGAGCGTAACGCGGAAGCGGGTGATGAGTGTGTGGTGGTATTGGAGCGCACGCCGTTCTATGCGGAGTCTGGTGGTCAGGTGGGTGATACCGGCCTGCTGACCTGGAGCGGTGGCCGCTTCCAGGTAACCGACACCCGCAAAGAAGGTGATAACCACCTGCATGTGGGCACCCTGATTGAAGGTGAGCTGTTCCCCGGGCTGGAAGTGGATGCGCGGATTGATCATGCCCGTCGTGAACGCACCAAGCGCAACCACTCGGCTACGCACCTGCTGCATGCGGCCCTGCGCAATATCCTGGGGGAACACGTTACCCAGAAGGGCTCGCTGGTCGACCCGGACAAACTGCGATTCGACTTCTCCCATTTTGAAGCCGTGACGCCGGAGCAGCTGAGAGAAATCGAGCGTACGGTTAACGAGCAGATCCTGGAGAACACGCCGGTAGATATCGACATTACCGATATGGATACCGCCAAGGAAAAAGGCGCGATGGCTCTGTTTGGTGAGAAGTACGGTGATGTAGTACGGGTGCTCACCATGGGTACCGACAAATACTCTGTTGAGCTGTGTGGTGGTACTCACGTTGCCCGTACCGGCGATATCGGGTTGTTCCGCATTACCTCCGAAAGCGGCATTTCCTCTGGCGTTCGTCGTATTGAGGCTGTAACCGGGTTGGGTGCGCTGGAATGGGTTGATGAAACCGAGCGTACGCTGCGCGAGACCGCACGTCTGGTGAAGGGCACCCGTGATTCTGTCGTCGACAAGGTCAAGCAGGTTCTGGACCGCAATCGCCAGCTTGAGAAGGATGTCGATGCCCTGAAAGCAAAACTGGCGAGTTCCGCGGGTACTGATCTGGCTGGTTCCGCGGTCGAAGTGGCAGGCCTGAAAGTGGTGGCCTCCGAGATGGAAGGCGCTGACCGCAAGGCCTTGATGGAAACTGCGGATCAGCTCAAGAACAAGCTGGGCGAGGGCGTTGTGGTGCTGGCCACTGTCGAAGACGGAAAGGTGGTGCTGGTGGCCGGTGTTACCAAGTCCGCCACCAACCGCATCAAGGCTGGCGATTTAATGAAGCATCTGGCCTCGCTGGTAGATGGCAAAGGCGGCGGTCGCCCCGACATGGCCCAGGGTGGTGGTAATGATCCATCCCGTCTGGCCGAAGCCCTGGCTGGTGTACCGGCCTGGGTTGAGCAAAATATCGGGTAAACAACTGTTTTCTGATACGGGCGGAGGTTTATAATCCCGCCCGTTTGTTTTTAATGGCGGGGCGCCTAGCCCCGTTGTGACACCCCGTTTCGGAGTTTGGGAAACATGGCTCTGCTGGTTCAGAAATTTGGTGGTACGTCCGTCGGGACAACCGAGCGGATTGAAGCGGTAGCTGACAAGGTCTGTCGGTTCCGCAAAGAAGGGCACGATGTCGTGGTTGTGGTCTCGGCCATGAGCGGTGAAACCAACCGTTTGATTGCACTCGCCAACGATATTATGGATGAGCCTACCCCCCGTGAGATGGACGTTCTGGTTTCCACCGGCGAGCAGGTAACCATTGCCCTGTTGTCCATGGCTCTCCAGAAGCGGGGCTGCGATGCCCGGTCCTACACCGGTTCCCAGGTCAGGATTCTCACGGACAGCAGCCATACCAAGGCGCGTATCAAGCAGATTGATGAGCAGCGCATGCGGGAAGATCTGGATGCCGGTCGGGTGGTTGTGGTAGCCGGCTTCCAGGGCATTGATGACAACGGCAATATCACCACGCTCGGCCGTGGCGGTTCTGACACCACGGCGGTTGCCCTGGCGGCGGCACTGAAAGCCGATGAATGCCAGATCTATACTGATGTAGATGGTGTTTACACAACTGACCCAAGGGTAGTGGACAGTGCCCGCCGGTTGGAGCGCATTACATTTGAAGAAATGCTCGAGATGGCTAGTCTGGGTTCTAAGGTACTCCAGATTCGCTCAGTTGAGTTTGCAGGTAAATACAACGTTCCATTAAGGGTGTTGTCCAGCTTTCAGGAAGGCGAGGGCACCCTGATTACTTTTGAGGATGAGAACGCCATGGAACAACCGGTTGTTTCCGGCATTGCTTTCAATCGTGACGAAGCCAAGCTGACGATCTCTGGTGTGCCCGATACACCGGGCAGCGCACTGCGGATTCTCAAGCCCGTCAGTGATGCTAATATCGAAGTAGATATGATTGTTCAGAACGTGGGCGAGGATAACAAGACTGCCTTTACGTTTACGGTGCATCGCAACGATTTCAAACGGGCCCAGGAAGTGTTGCGCGGTGTTACCGCTGAGCTGGGTGCCGGTGAAGTGGGTGGAGATACCAAGATCGCGAAGGTCAGCATCGTAGGCGTGGGTATGCGCTCCCATGCGGGCGTTGCAACCAAGATGTTTGAAGCGCTGTCCAATGAGGGCATCAATATTCAAATGATCTCCACGTCAGAAATCAAGATTTCGGTGGTGATTGATGAGAAGTATCTCGAGCTTGCCGTTCGCGCACTGCACAGTGCGTTCGAGCTGGATAAAGCCGGGGTGGAGGAGAGTGCCTGAGGCAGGAGGTCTCAAATGCTCTCTGATCAAGGTCATTGAAGATAGCTATCAGGATTCAGGTAAGTATAAGTATTTCTGCGTCTTTAGTGTCTGAAGTGATCTCATTATAAAAGCAATAAGTAAACAGTAGTGTTTGTCGGAACAGGTAGCTCTGGAATAGGGAGTAAGGGATATGTTGATTTTGACTCGCCGTGTTGGCGAAACCCTCATGATCGGCGACGAAATTACCGTCACCGTTCTGGGTGTAAAGGGGAATCAGGTACGCATCGGTGTGAACGCGCCAAAAGATGTGGCGGTTCACCGCGAAGAAATCTATCAGCGAATTCAATCTGAAAAAGGCTCCGAAGAGCCGGAATCGGGCAATCGTTGATCAGTTAAAAAGCCGTTCGAGGGTAACCCGGACGGCTTTTTTGATTGTGGGGAAAATCGGCCAGAAAAAAGTCGTGTCAACCCTATGAAAACAGAAAAATTATGGTAGTATACGCCCCGTTCTCAAGGAGAGGTGGGTGAGTGGCTGAAACCAGTTCCCTGCTAAGGAACCGTACGAGCAATCGTACCGAGGGTTCGAATCCCTCCCTCTCCGCCATTTTCTCCCCGGAGAGAAGTGAGAACAGTTGAGGTAGCGCTCAACGTTGCGATGCGCGGCTGTAGCTCAGCTGGATAGAGTACCTGGCTACGAACCAGGCGGTCGGAGGTTCGAATCCTCCCAGCCGCGCCAACATCGCAAATCAGTTTCAAGCGGCTGTAGCTCAGCTGGATAGAGTACCTGGCTACGAACCAGGCGGTCGGAGGTTCGAATCCTCCCAGCCGCGCCATATTAAAGTCAAAGCGCCTCAGTTTGTGTACCCCGCAGGCTGAGGCGTTTTGCTATACAAAATAAAAAACCCCGCCTTGTGCGGGGTTTTTTATTGTCTTTACCACATCAAATCGTCGGGGATTTCATACCCTGCATACGGGTCGTCTTCGCCTGCGTCATCCTGTTTACGATCATGCATTGAGATGATGGCGCTCTCATCGCGCTCCATAATCTTGCGGGCCACCCTGTCCGGGACGATCTCATAGTGGTCACCCAGCGCCACAATGGCCAGACGGCCTCGAGAGAGTTGGTCCACCATCTGGTCGTTCACCAGAATCTTCTTGATCTTCTTGCCGTCGACAAACTGGTAGGAGGTTTCGCCGCGGCTCCGGTCCAGGCGATTGGTTTCGATCAGCTGCCGAATCTGTGCCTGAATCGCCTTTTTCTCAGCCTCTTTCTTGCGCTCAAGGTTGAGCTGCCGATCCCGCTCGGCCTTTTCCTGGCGAGCCTTGCGGGCGCGCTCTTCGGCTTCGTTTACGGTCGTGGCGCCTTTGGGCTGTTGCTTTCTCTGTTTTCGTTTTTCATTTCGTACTTCCCGGGCTTTCTTTTCGTCGGCCAGCCCGGCCTTTAATAACTGTTCCTGCAGTGAGGCCATCAGCGACTCCGTGAATTCATGATAAACTGGTGCGATCAAACGTTAAGTATACGCCGTCAGCATTCTCTCAATAACCCATCACAACCCACCCCACGGATTTTTCTATGTCATCTTTTAAAGCGCTTGGTCTTTCCGCGGCCATGCAGGCCAATCTTGATCAATTGGGTTACCAGCAACCTACGCCGGTTCAGGCAGAGGCGGTTCCGCTTGCGTTGGCGGGCAAGGACGTGATTGCCATGGCGCAAACCGGCAGCGGCAAGACAGCGGCGTTCGGGATACCGATTATCGAGACCATCGATCCGCGACGCTTCCAGGTTCAGAGTCTTGTTCTTTGTCCCACCCGGGAACTGGCGGATCAAGTGGCCAAAGCGTTGCGAGAGTTGGCACGGGCCAAAGATAACGTGAAGGTGCTGACGTTGTGTGGTGGTGTGCCTATCGGGCCCCAGATCGGGTCGCTCAGCCATGGCGCTCATATCGTCGTGGGCACGCCCGGCCGGGTAGATGACCACCTGCGCAAAGGTACGCTTTCGCTGGATGGCTTGAAAGTGCTGGTGCTGGACGAGGCGGACCGCATGCTGGATATGGGGTTCGAGGAGGTGGTCACCAGTATCGTCTCCCAATCTCCCGGTGGCAGGCAGACGCTGCTGTTCTCCGCCACCTGGCCGCCGGCCATCAGAAAGCTGAGCGAGCAATTCCAGAGCAAGCCGGAAGACGTGCGGGTGGAATCAAAAGCGGCCGCCATCACCATTGAAGAATCCTTTTACGAAATCCAGCCCGACCAGCGGGCGGCGGCCGTGGCAGCACTGCTTTCCCGTTTTCAGCCGGTGTCGTCTCTGGTGTTCTGTACCACCAAACGGGACTGTGATGAGCTGTCGGATGAACTGGGTCGTCTCGGCTTTTCGGCGTTGTCGCTACACGGCGATCTGGACCAGCGCGAACGGGACAGCGCTCTGGTTCGATTTGCCAACCAGAGTTGTACGGTTCTGGTGGCTACCGATGTGGCGGCAAGGGGGCTCGACATCAAAGGGCTACCACTGGTCATCAATGCCGAGCCTGCGCGGGATCCCGAGGTACACACCCATCGGGTGGGCCGTACCGGCCGGGCAGGCGAGCAGGGGCATGCGGTTACTCTTTGCACTCCGCGCCAGGGCCACAAGATTACGCGCCTGGAAGCGGAGCGGGGCGAGCCGGTGTTGTGGGGCGATACGGAGGCGTTGCTGGCGGAGGCGTTGCGCCCGGTTACGCCGGCCATGAAAACGCTATGCCTGGCTGGCGGCCGCAAAGACAAGGTGCGCCCTGGCGACGTGATGGGAGCTCTCACCGGCGAGGCCGGTATTCCCGGCGCTGCCGTTGGCAAAATCGATCTGTTCGATTTTCAGTGCTTCGTGGCGGTTGAATCCCGATGGGCGGCCCAGGCGCTGGCGCGGCTGGAGAAAGGTAAGGTGAAAGGTCGGAAATTCCGGGTTAGATATGCATGATTAAAGCCTGATGAGGCTGTTGCAGCAGGTGTCATTTCGGGCCGGGACGCTCGGAAAGTCCCTATAGAAATGCGTGCTTCAGGTTGCTCCTGGTCATTGAAAACGGTAAATTACGCAGGATTTTGCCTCCCGAATTGTTCCGCCGGGCCATTAGACTTTAGTTTTAGTGGTGGCTTGTCGGGCGGTACGGGGAAATCAACAAACCAATACAGGTAGCTGTTCGATATGAATGAGCTGATGTCACAAGCCGTAGACTTGATGATTGCCGGCATGGGCTTCGTGTTCGTGTTCCTGATTATTCTGGTATTCGCGACCGGCCTGATGTCCAAAATCATCCTGCGGTTTGCGCCGCCAGAGCCGGCAACCCCGGCCAGAACGCCACGTGCCAAGCCGAAGGCGCCCACGTCGGTTGACCCTGACACCGCCGAGGCCATCAAGAAGGCGATTGCACAATACCGGTCACGCCACAAGAAGTGACCCCGGTACACGATTAGAACCTTTTAACAGAAGGCTGACACGATGACTGACACGAAAAAACCGCTGGGGATTACGGACGTAATTCTGCGTGACGCCCACCAATCCCTGCTCGCCACCCGCATGCGTCTGGACGACATGCTGCCAATCGCCGAGAAACTCGACAAAGTGGGTTTCTGGTCGCTGGAATCCTGGGGTGGGGCTACCTTTGATGCCTGTATCCGTTACCTGGGCGAAGACCCCTGGGAGCGCATCCGCGAACTTAAAAAAGCCATGCCCAATACTCGCCAGCAGATGCTTCTGCGCGGCCAGAACCTGTTGGGCTATCGTCACTATGCGGATGATGTGGTTGACCGTTTCTGTGAGCGTGCCGCCGAGAACGGCGTAGACGTGTTCCGTATTTTTGATGCCATGAACGATCCCCGCAACATGGATCGCGCGATCAAGGCCGTTCGCAAGACCGGCAAGCATGCCCAGGGTACGATTGCTTACACCACCAGCCCTGTGCACACCATCGATATGTGGGTAGATCTGGCGAAAGAAGTCGCCGACATGGGCGCAGATTCCATCGCGATCAAGGACATGGCTGGTATTCTCAAGCCGTATGTGGCCTATGATCTGGTCAGCCGCCTGAAGAAAGAGCTGGATATCCCCATCCACATGCAGTGCCACGCCACCACCGGCATGTCGACCGCCACCGCCATCAAGGCTGCGGAAGCCGGTATCGATAACGTGGATACTGCTATTTCCTCCATGAGCATGACCTATGGTCACTCGCCCACCGAGGCGGTTGTGGCCATCCTGGAAGGTACCGATCGTGACACCGGTCTTGATCTGAACCTCCTGGAAGAAATTGCCGCCTATTTCCGCCAGGTGCGCAAGAAGTACGCGAAGTTCGAGGGCAGCCTGCGCGGCACTGATTCCCGCATCCTGATTGCCCAGGTTCCGGGCGGTATGCTGACTAACATGGAAAACCAGCTGCGTGAGCAGAACGCAAGCGACAAGTTTGACCAGGTGCTGGAAGAAATTCCCAAGGTTCGTGAAGACCTGGGCTTCATTCCGCTGGTGACCCCGACCTCGCAGATTGTCGGCACCCAGGCGGTACTGAATGTTCTGACCGGCGAGCGTTACAAGTCCATCTCCAAGGAAACCTCCGCCATTCTGAAGGGTGAGTACGGCGCAGCGCCAGCCCCCATGAACAAAGAGCTGCAGGAGCGTGTTCTGGATGGCAAGGAAGTCATGACCTGTCGCCCTGCAGATGTGCTTGAACCGGAAATGGACAAGCTGACCGACGAGCTCAAGAAGCTGGCGGACGAGAAGGGCATCAAGCTGGCCGACAATCTTGAAGACGACGTGCTGACCTACGCGCTGTTCCCACAGATCGGCCTGAAGTTCCTGGAGAACCGCAACAACCCGGATGCGTTCGAGCCGGTCCCGACCGCAGAAGACGCCGCACCGGCCAAGAAAGCCGCAGGCCCGGAGACTTACACCGTGGACGTTAACGGCAAGAAGTTTGTGGTGGCGGTTTCCGAAGGTGGCGAGATTACCCAGATCCAGGGTGACGGTGGCGCCGCGTCTGCTCCGGCCGCTTCCTCCGCACCTGCTCCTGCGGCAGGCGAAGGCGAGCCTCTGGTGGCACCGCTGGGTGGTAACATCTTCAAGGTTCTGGTTTCTCCGGGTGACACCGTTGAGGAAGGTGACGTGCTGATTATCCTCGAAGCCATGAAGATGGAAACCGAGGTTCGCGCACCGAAAGCCGGTACTATCGGCGAAGTCTTCATCAAGGTCGGTGATGCCGTCTCCCCTGATGATGAAATGCTGACAATCGCATAAGGGCCAGCATTCCATGGATAAATTAATGACACTGTGGACAGGCAGTGGCCTGTTCAACATCGAGCTGGGCCAGGTGATCATGATCGCTATTGGCCTGTTGCTTCTCTATCTTGCGATCAACAAGAAGTTTGAGCCGTTGCTGCTGGTGCCCATCGGGTTTGGTGGCATTCTGGCGAATATTCCGGAGGCAGGGCTTGCCCTGACTGCGGCTGAAAACGCTATTCACTTTGCATTGCAGGGTGGCAACTCCAAGGTTCTGGCTGCATTGGCTGCGCCGCTGGATGTGGCCTATCAGGTCGGACAGGCGATTACGCCTGAGCTGAAAGAAGCCTTCAAAGTAGCGGTGAAAGAAGCCAGTTATTCCGAAATGGCGATGGCCAACTCCATTGCGCAGGATTACGGCTACGGCAATGGCATGCTGTATAACTTCTACTCTGTGATTATCGGCAGTACCGTTGGTCCTCTGCTGATTTTCATGGGTGTAGGGGCGATGACCGATTTCGGCCCTTTGCTTGCTAACCCCAAAACCCTGCTTCTGGGTGCGGCTGCGCAGTTCGGTATTTTCGGTACCGTTATTGGCGCGGCGTTGCTGGACTGGACGGGAATACTGGAGTTCAATATTCTCGAGGCCGCTGCAATCGGCATCATTGGTGGCGCCGACGGCCCCACCTCCATCTACGTATCCAGCGTACTGGCCCCGCATCTTCTGGGTGCGATTGCCGTCTCTGCTTATGCGTACATGGCGCTGGTGCCGATGATCCAGCCGCCGATCATGAAGGCGCTGACCAGCGAGAAAGAGCGTGCCATCAAGATGTCGCAGCTGCGCCCGGTGAGCAAGAAAGAGAAGATTGTCTTCCCTCTGGTTGTTCTGATTGCCGTGGTTCTGTTCCTGCCCGATGCGGCTCCGCTGCTGGGTATGTTCTGCTTCGGTAACCTGATGCGTGAGTGTGGCGTGGTAGAGCGTCTGAGCGATACCGCACAGAACGCGCTGATCAACATCGTAACCATCTTCCTGGGTCTGTCTGTTGGCTCCAAGCTGATGGCCGACAAGTTCCTGGATGGCCAGACGCTGGGTATCCTGGGCCTGGGTATTGTGGCTTTCGGTGTAGGCACCGCTTCCGGTGTACTGATGGCGAAACTGATGAACAAGTTCACCAAGGAAGCGATCAACCCGTTGATTGGCTCCGCAGGTGTATCCGCGGTGCCGATGGCGGCGCGGGTCTCCAACAAGGTGGGCCTGGAAGCCAACCCGCAGAACTTCCTGCTGATGCACGCAATGGGTCCGAACGTGGCCGGTGTTATTGGCTCTGCGGTTGCAGCGGGGGTAATGATCAAGCTGCTCGGCTGATCCTTACCGACACTGCCCTGAAAACCCCGCCTTTGGCGGGGTTTTTTCGTTTGTGGTCAGTGGAAATCCCGGGAGCTGACCGGTAGCGAGTTGATCAGATGGCTCAAGTCAGACAGCTTGCCGGCCATGACATGAACGATATCCCCCTCTTTCTCGATAACTCCTTTTACGTGTAACAACCGGGCGGTGAGCAACGGTTTGCGTTGGCGGCGGGCGGTGTCTAGCCAGACGACGACGTTGACGTTGCCGGTTTCGTCTTCAAGGGTGACGAAGGTGACGCCGGAGGCGGTGCCGGGCCGTTGGCGGCCGGTGACCAGGCCGGCAACTTGTACGGGGATGCCGGGACGGGTGGCTTTGAGTTGATTGGCGGTGAGGCAATGGCGCAGGTGGCCTTGTTCGCGGAGCAGGGCAAGGGGATGCCTTTGTAGTGTTAAACCCTGGCTGCTGTAGTCGGCCAGTACGTTTTGCCCTTCGGTGGGCTCCGGGAGCAGGTGGCAGGGTTCCGGTGTGTATTTGGTCATGGCTTCGTTAGCGAAGAGCTCAGCGGGTTCTTCGTGTTCGAGCAGTTGCCAGTAAGCCTGGTGGCGGTTGCTGGTGAAGCCGGGCATGGCGTTGGCGCCGGCGAGAAGTTCCATGTCACTCTGGTTGAGGCCAGCTCGGGTGCGCAGTTCGGCGGCGCTTTGGTAACCGTTTGCCGGGCGGTTCTGGTGGACGCGCTCGGCGCCATTGCGAGACAGGCCTTGAATGATTCTAAGGCCAAGGCGCAGGTGCTGCTCCTGACCTTGCAGGGTGTGCTGCCACTGGCTGTGGTTGACGTCTGGTGGCAGCACGGTAACGTTGTGGCGCCGGGCATCCTGAACCAGCTGGCTGGGCGAGTAAAAGCCCATTGGCTGGCTGTTGAGCAAGGCGCAATAGAATGCTGCCGGGTGGTGGCGTTTGATCCAGGCAGAGACGTACACCAGTAAGGCAAAGCTGGCGGCATGGGATTCCGGAAATCCATAGCCACCAAAGCCGCAGATCTGTTTGTACAGGCGCTCGGCGAAGTCGGCATCGTGGCCCCGCTCCAGCATGCCCTGAATCAGTTTGTCGCGGAAAGGTGTCAGATCGCCATGGGATTTCCAGGCTGCCATGGCACGGCGAAGTTTGTCGGCTTCGCCCGCACTGAAACCGGCGGCGACCATGGCCAGTTTGATGACCTGTTCCTGGAAGATCGGCACCCCGAGGGTGCGCTCCAGCACCTGGCGTACGGCATCGTTGGGGTATTCTACTGCTTCCATGCCGTGTTTTCGGCGCAGGTAGGGGTGCACCATGTCGCCTTGTATGGGGCCCGGGCGAACGATGGCGACTTCGATCACAAGGTCGTACCAGGTTTCCGGTTTCAGCCGCGGGAGCATGTTGATCTGGGCGCGGGACTCCACCTGAAAGACACCGATACTGTCGCCTTTTTGCAGCATGGCGTAGGTGTCAGGGTCTTCCTGAGGGACGTCCTGAATGGTAAACGTCGTGCCTTTCTCTTCACTGATCAGCGCCAGTGCTTTGCGAATGGCGGTAAGCATGCCCAGGGCCAGGACATCCACCTTCATCAGCCCCAGGCTTTCCAGGTCGTCCTTGTCCCACTGGATAACCGTGCGCCCTTCCATGGCGGCATTCTCAACAGGCACCAGTTCTGAAAGCGGGCCGGCGCTGATCACGAAACCGCCCACGTGCTGGGACAGGTGGCGTGGAAAGCCCAGCAAGGTGTTCACCAGCGTGAAGAACTGATCCGCGACGTTGGGGCTGCGGGTCAGGCCCTTGTCCAGAATCTGCTGGCGCCAGCCGGTGGTCTTGTCACGCCAGTCGATGCCATCCAGCAGCTTCTCCACCAGTGTGGCATCAAAGCCCAGCGCCTTGCCCACATCCCGAATGGCGCTGCGGGGGCGATAACGAATCACGGTGGCGGCCAGGGCGGCCCGCTCCCGGCCGTAGCGCTGGTAAATGTACTGAATGACCTCCTCACGCCGTTCGTGCTCGAAATCCACATCGATGTCGGGGGGCTCATCCCGGTCTTTGGAGATGAACCGTTCAAACAGCAGTTCCACATTGGCCGGGTTCACCTCGGTGATGCCCAGGCAGTAACAGACCGCGGAATTGGCTGCGGATCCCCGGCCCTGGCAAAGAATGCCCTGGCGCCGGGCAAAGTCGACGATGTCGTGGATGGTGAGAAAATAGTGTTCGTAGCGCAGTTCGGCAATCAGCTCCAGCTCTTTGCGAATCAGTGCCTGCACCTTCATGGGTGTGCCCGATGGGTAACGCCGCCGTTCACCCTCCCGGGTGAGTTGCGCCAGAAACGATGTGGGTGTTTCGTGTTCCGGCACTAAATCGGGAGGGTATTCATAACGCAGGCTGCCAGGCTCAAAGCTGCAGGCTTCGGCGATTGCCACGGTCTCCCGAACCCAGGGCTCGGGGAATAGTCGCCGGATAACCGGTATCGGGCGCAAATAACGCTCGGCATTCTGAAACAGGCAGTGTCCGGCCTGTTCCAGCGTGGTGTGGTGGCGCAGAGCTGTCAGCACGTCCTGTAATGGCTGGCGTTCGCGGCGATGCATATGAACCTGGCCGGTTGCCACCACTGCGCAGCGCATTTGTTCAGCTAACCACCGTACACGGACCAGTTGCTGTTCCTCGCCGGCTTCCAGTGTGCGGGTCGCTGCAAGGCGTAGCCTGTGCTCGAAAATCCGTTGCAGCCATTCGCCGGTGATCAATGCCTGGTGCGCGTTGGTTTGTGATACCAGCGGTGGCAGCCACAGGCAGAGGCAGTGGTCCAGCGAATGGGTTTCGATGTCCCGGGTCAATAACCGGTATTGCCCTTTCTCAGCGCGTCGCCGCCCGGTGGTGATCAATTGGCAAAGCTGACCGTAGCCCTCGCGGGTTCGAGCCAGCAGTATGAACCGGGGTGGGGCAGTGGCGCCCTCGGGAGTATCGCTCAGTTCGAACCAGCTCCCGGTAATCAGCTTTACCGGGCTGTCTTTAAGGGCTGCCCAGGCTCTGGGGATGCCTGCCACCGAACAGGCATCGGTGATGGCAATTGCCCGATAGCCAAGCTCTGCGGCTTGCTCAGCCAGTTCATGGGGATGGGAGGCGCCGGTCAGGAAGGTGAAGTTGCTGAAGCAGAACAGCTCGGCGTAATCAGAATCCATCAGCCAAACCACCCGTGTATGTACCAGCCATCGCGAATATCCCGGAACACCCACGCCAACTGGCCGCTGGACAACTGGGCAATATAGTAGTCACGGTGCACCCGCTGGCCGTCCCACCAGCCAGCACTGATGCGTTCCGGCCCCGAGAACCATCTGGCCGGAGGTTCTGCCAGTGGGTGCGGCGTGGATAACAGCCATAAAGGGCGCGCAGGCAGGCCAGAGACCTCTGGTGTTTCGCTGTGCCTGCTGGCCGGTTTTATGGCGGAGGCTGTCCAGGCAAACTCCGGGCGGTGGTCTGCCCGCGGTGCAAGCTGTTGCAATGCCTCAGTACCAAGGCGGGCCTGTAAACGACTGGCCAGCGTATGCCAGGCTTCATTCAGGTCCTGTCCATCGCCCAGGAGGTCCTGGCCAACCGGGGCTTCCCGGCCCAGAAACCGCTTTACCGACAGGGACAGACTGATCACCGGTGCCCGCAGCGGGTGCTGATCCAGTTTCAGGCGCAGCAGTTTCAGAAAACTCTCTGCTCGATGCTCCGGGCCAGTCGTTCGCAACGTTAACCGGGTGGCTTCTTCGTGCCGGTGTTGGAGTAAAAGATGCAGGGTATCGGTGTCCTGTTGGCGCCAGCACAGGTCTTCTTCCAGCTCGGTCAGAATCCGCTGCAGCGCGAACAAAAGCCCCTGGGCATGCTCCACTTCCTGAATAAAATCGGCCCGCTGGCGAAATCGGTGCGGGGGGTGCCAGGGCGATTTGGGGTCTGGCCTGGTGCCCTGGGCTTTTTGTATACGTGCCAGCAGCTCCGGGGATAGCCTCCGTGCCAGTTCCCGGGCTGGCAGATTGAAGACTTCAGCCAGCGTATTCAGTCCCAGGCGATGCAGGCGGGTACAGGATTTTTCATCAAAACCCGCAGCCACCAGAGGCAGTTTGCCCAGGGCCGTCAGAATGTGGCCTTTGTCTGCGGTGCACTCGCCTTTGCCTGCTTGCGCAAGGAGCTGAGCCGCCAGTGGCGTATGCCCAAGAGCCAGCCAGGCAGTGAGTTGCCGCTCTGCCAGAGCCTGCTCGACCGTTTGCCAAACGGCGGGAAGCCCGCCATATAGCCGCTGGAGGCTGCTGACTTCAGCCCACAGACCGTGCGGCGGCGACAGGGTAATGTGGGCCGCGTAACGATATAGCCAGCGGGCCTGCTCTTCCAGCAGATTGGTTTCCTGTTGAGAATCGAGATGCAGAATCACCAGGTCTGGTGCCAGGCCCAGTGCGGTCTTGAGGCGCATGCCCGGCCGAATACCCAGGTGATCGGCTTCTGGACAAACCTGCAGAATAGCCTGACCGGCAAGATCGACCACCGCAAGTGCGCCCTGAGTTTGCTGGCTACGGCGAACATGATCCAGCAGCAGGTGAGGGAAGTGCAGATACAGCCACAACATGAATCAGGTGGCTCCATCCTGTGACCATGGCCCCTGAATCACACCAGTGGGGTCGCTGGCCTGAATGCCCGCGCGATGCCCAAGGGCAAGAGTGCAGCGCTGCCCTGGCCAGCTACCACGGCGTTTCAGAATGTTGATCTTGAGATCCTGGTGTTCTCCGGGAATCAGCTCCAGCCGAAGCGCGGCCGGTGAATGCTGCTCTGCCTGCCGACGTTCCCGAAACAGAATGCAGACATTGTTACCCGCTTCGGAGGCCAGTTGCAGCCGGCGGATATCCCGGGTGGCCAACTTCCCCGGCCAGGCCATCACCAGGCCTGTGACAGGGGAGCGCAGGCAGTTTTCCAGTGTCCACAGAAAGTCAGCGGAATCGTGAGTTTGAACCAGCACCAGTTGATCGGTATTTACGCCAGCCCTGGCCAGCGCCGGGGCATAAGGTGTGTGGGGCGGGTTCAGCCAGAAAATGGTCTTTCCCTGCCTGGCGACCTTCTGCATAAGCGGAAGTACCAGGTGCAGCTCGCCAATGCCACAGCTGTCCAGCAGGCATTCACTCAAGGCACCCTTGGGCCAGCCGAGCCCACCAAGTTGGTTATCCAGAACCTGATACCCCGTGTGCTCCGCCGGAGAGGCGTGTTTCTGGGGCTTATGACCCTGCCAGATACGGGCATCCTGAAGCAGGTGGTTGAGTGATTTGCTCATGCTTATTTCTCGAGTACTGTTTATATATACAGTATTCGGAAAAAGGGTCGATTTCAACTGCCGGGTTGATAAACGACGGGTGGGCACCCACGATGTGGTTGAAGCCACAAATATAGTGGAGGACGCTATGTCGAATCTTGGCCAGCAAAGCTGCAGCGCCTGCAGTGCCGATGCACCCCAGGTCACGGATGCTGAAAAGCAGACCCTGTTGAAAGACGTGCCTGAATGGCAGTTGATCGTTCAGGATGGGGAAGAGCAGTTACAGCGGGTGTTTACCTTCAAAAACTTTGTCCAGGCCCAGGCCTTTACCAACAAAGTGGCGGACCTGGCGGAAGAAGAAGGCCACCACCCCGCGATACTGTTGGAATGGGGGAAAGCCACCGTACGCTGGTGGACCCATAAAATCGGAGGCCTACACAAAAACGATTTCATCATGGCCGCCAGAACCGACGAACTTTACCCATAATCGCTTCAAACAGACCGGAAACAGGAAGTGCCATGGACGAACAATCAATGGACAACCCGCTTACCCTGAAACTTGGCCACGAAGAGCTGATCATCCGGCGCCGCTACGAGATGATCAGCATCATCAATGATTTCTTCATCGCCATCTGGTTTCTGGTGGGGAGCATACTCTTCCTGTTTCCGAAGCATGAGACCGCCGCAATCTGGCTGTTTATTATCGGCAGCTTCCAGTTCCTGGTAAGGCCCACCATCCGCCTGATCAGCCACATTCATATCCGCCGAATACCACAGAGTAACTGGGAATCCTAAACGGCCTGGTCAATCGGGCTGCGGACTCCAAAGCCGCCTTTCTGCACAACGTGGGTGTAGATCTCCGTTGTGCGCACGTCTGAGTGCCCGAGTAATTTCTGAATGGTTCGCAAATCGTAGCCAGACTCCAGAAGCCTGGTGGCAAAGCTGTGCCGGAAGGTATGGCTGCCGGCAGGTTTATGAATACCTGCCTCTCTGATAGCGTTTTTGACGTGCTTCTGGACGGTTCGATCCATCATGTGGTGTCTTCGCCGTATACCTGAACGAGGATCGATAGAAAGATCCGGCGCGGGAAAAATATACTGCCAATCTGGTTCCTGGCTGGCATTGGGGTATTTTTTGGACAAGCCCGCTGGCATATATACCGAGCCACAGCCTTTGGCCAAATCAGCCTGATGCTGCAAAAGTGCGGCATGAATCTGGTCATGCAGTGGTTGAATCAGACGGTCTGGCAGGAGTGTTATTCGATCTTTGCTGCCTTTCCCTTCGCGAACGATTAACTGCTGCATGCCGAAATCGACGTCTTTGACACGTAAGCGAAGAGCTTCGTTAATCCTCAGGCCTGCACCGTAGATCAGCATGGCCACCAGCTTGAATTCGCCCTTTAGATTATCAATTACCCGCCTGGCCTCGTCCGGGCTGAACACAACCGGAAGCCTCTTGGGCTTTTTTGCCGCTTCATACTCCAGGTTTTCCAATGGTGTTCCCAGAAACTCCCGATAAAGAAATATCAAAGCATTCAAAGCGACACGCTGAGTGGCCACGCTGACATTCGCCTGCAGAACCAGATGAGAAAGAAAAACCTCAACCTCCGCTGTACCCATAGACTCCGGGTGTTTTCGACCATGGAAGCGGATAAAGCGCTTGATCCAGAACACATAGGTTTTCTCGGTTTTATAAGCGAGACCGCGAAGTCGGATAAAATTTCTGAGCCGATCCAGAAAGCGTGTGGATTGCGGAGAAATCGGGCAGCGGATGTCCATATCCTGGCTCCTTGATGGTTATGTATAAATATACAGTATTTGATTTTTCGGGATTGTCAATCAAGTATCCAGAAGCGGAGTTATACGAACGCGTTCGCAAAACTCCGGGAAACCAGGGCGAAATGTTGCTAACCTTCTGATAAGTTTGAAAAGGAGTATCGGGGCGTGCGGAGTTATACGCCCCCAATCTGGAGCAGGGGTGGCTCGAACACGGGCGTATAACTCCGGCGGTAGCCGTGTTGGATTCAGGTAATTTGCTGATTTTATTGGTGAAGCTGGGGTTTCTGAGAGCCGCGTTTTTTGGAGTTATACGAATGCGTGTTATACGAACGCGTTCGTATAATTAGCTGTTAAATTTGAAGAGGCCTATGTCACAGTCTGAAATTCGTAATGGAAGATACCAGTGGTGGCGTTGGCCATTCGTTGTCATCCTGCCCCCAGTTGTAGCTCTGGCTGCGGCCTTCATATTTCATTGGATTCAGTGGTTTGGTATGAAAATGCAAGGTGGGTACTCAGAAGATGGGTGGATGGTTCTTTATATTGCACCATTGTTTACCGCTGCTATTCTCGGGTGGTCATATGCTTGGGTTGCCGCGCTCACTGCACCGTCAGCAAAGTTTCCGGCAAGCGTTGTCATGTCAATGTTATTGGCTGCAATGGGTGGAGTAGCATCAGTTGCTGCAATAGTTGGGGAGCAATATCCAGCTTACCAAGCAGTCAGTGTTTCTCTGATGACATTTGCCGGAGTCTGCGGGCTAGTCGGTGCCCTTGTTCAAATAAAGAAACATGGCGGCACCCTGTGACTGCAGAATTTAACAATACGCGTCACACGGATGCCCTTGTCTCCGCTTCGCTACGTCAAGGTCACCGGTGCGCTCTGCGTTAAATCTAAGGAGTGTCAATTATGGCAATAACGTATACCCCCCAAAAGGATCAGGAATACGCAGATTTTAAGAAAAATGGCGGAACGATCGTGTTTGAGATTGATGCTGAAGACATCTCTGCCAGCAAGGACTTTGAAAGTTTTGACTCGATCAAACCAAAACTCAACACTGGTTTCGAACTGCCGCCGACAACCCTTATCGAATCCCCAGAGCTTCAGGCCTTAATCGCTACCTCTGGCTCCGTGTGGGACTTTATCTTCACTCGCGTGTATCTGGCTGGTGGTAAAGTAGTCTACAAAAAGCAGGGCAACGGGAAGTATCAAGCTGAGTGTACGGTACCGGCGAAATGATTTAACAAGGCCAAGCACGGCGACGCCTACTACATTGCGGCTTCGCCTCCATTTCGTAGCCGCGCATGTTGGCTGGCGTTAACGGCCAGGCGCTTTTGCGTTTTTGGCTGGTGCGGTGCAAAGGCCTTGGCATCAGGGTTGGCTGCAAAAACCGCTCATGCTGGTGATGGCCAAGGCCGGAAAATTCGCTGTCTGGTTTGGTTGCCACAATAGTCAGCGGTGTTGGTATTCATGGCGTGCCCCAGTTTTGGGGCCGTCCGTCTCAAACGGTAATCGGGCGGGTAGCCTTTGCTTTCTGGTTCCTTTCGCCATCCGTCGAGTTGGTGCAAGCTGTCCGGGAGAGGGCATGCGGCCTGGGTGTCAGGCTCAACCACGGCGGTGAACGGCCATTAACAAGGCGGTCAACCGGACGCCAAAAGCGTACCGCTTTTGGTTCCCTCCGCTGCGCTCCGGCGCCGGTTACCTCAGCATTATGTGTATTTGTACAGCCTGTATTCTTGAACAGTTTATTACTAGGGTGTAGGCTGGTTTTGTGTACAAAGTTCGTACACAAATCGATCAGGCTAGCACCCTTGAGGAGGTTTCAAGATGGCTGTCAAGCACACACCAACAGGTGAAGTTCACAGTGGTAATAAAGGCGGTAAAACCGGTTGCGGTTTCGATACTCGTGACAATCCCAGCCACTGGATTTTATCCCATGAAAGGATCACTTGCGGCAAAAACGGCTGTAAAAACTGATTCTTAACATGGTTTGCTTCCGTTGCGGTTGACCCGAGATAAAGTCAAACGGGGGCAAACCACATAACCAGGCGCAGCAGTTCGCGGCCGGTGGCCGCCGGACGCCCTTTACGTGGCACCTTCGGCGCCACGTAAAGGGCGCCGCTGTGCTTCGGCGTTATGTTTACACTTGGCATCTGGAACAGATGCTGCCCATATTGGAAGCCTTAAAATGTTTGACTATACGCTTGTTCACTGGATGACATTTTTTTCAGCGGCGGTTCTTCTGAATCTGTCCCCTGGCCCAGAAAGTGCTTTCATTTTGGGCCAAACCTTGCGAAATGGACGTAGACAGGGCTTTGCCGCGATGTTTGGAACTTGGACAGGTGGGGGGCTGCATGTGGTCATGGCAGCCGCCGGCCTCTCGGCAATTCTCGCAACATCGGCTGTGGCTTTTTCGATTATCAAGTGGTTAGGCGCTGCATATTTGATATGGCTTGGGTTCATGATGCTGCTGTCGCGTGAAGATTCACCAGCTTCGAACGAGGAACCAAAAAGGAAAAATGAATATTCGATCTATGGTCAAGGGGTGTTAGTTGCAACTCTCAATCCGAAGGTGGCCATCTTTTTTCTGGCGTTCTTACCACAGTTTGTTGTTGAGGGGGCTGGTTCTCCTGGCGCTCAATTATTTCTCCATGGATGTCTGATAATTATTATTGCCGCTTTCATAGATCCTTTTTTAGTTATGATTGGAGCTCATTTAGGAGCGTTTTTCAAGAAAAAACAAAAACTTGCATTGTGGGTTAATCGTGCTCTTGGGGGAGTGTTTGTAACCTTGGGTGTGCGCCTCGCGTCAAGCGCCAAGTAGTAATTCCGTTGCACACAGCAATGCAGCAAGGAGTAAATAGTGTTGAAGCCCGTGATACAGGAAGAAATTTCAGGATGCGGAATTGCGTCTGTAGCCAACATTCTGGGAAAAACGTACTCGGAAATGAAAGCTACCGCAAATGCAATGGGAATTTATGCTGAAGATGAATCGCTTTGGTCTGATACCCAATATGTGAGAACGATGTTAACTCATGCAGGAGTCGAGACGTCAGCTGGTGAGATTCCATTTGAATCGTGGGATGCGTTGCCTGATTTGGCATTACTGTCCATCAAGCACCATCATGAAAATGGCAGAAATTTCTGGCACTGGGTTGTTTTCAAACGCTTAGAAGATCGGGGTTTTGTTTTGGATTCAGCGAGCTACCTGCCATCAAATATTCGAACGGACTTCAGTGAAATGCAGCCCAAGTGGTTCATCGAAGTAACAAATACATAACCAGACCATGCACCGGATGCCAAATCCTCCGCTTCGCTCCGGTTTTGTCACCGGTGATGGCGGACGTTATACAAACGAAAACCAAAGGGGAATGCCGTGGGAACCAGTAAGCAATCGCTTCTGAAGCTCAGCGCTATCATAGAGCAGCACTCGGCAAATCAAACGGATATGCCATTTCGCAACATGTTCGCTACTGCTTGCTATCTCTCCGTGATTGGCGAGGAGCAAGCAGCTCGCAAACAAATGAAGAGCCTTTTCGATTGGTTAGGATGGGATAATCGGAGGACCTATTTCAGCGCTATACTTGATTCTTTATCGGAATTTGCACCGAAGTATGCATCTGAAATAGCTGCCAACCAGGAAATCAACAAAATCATGTACAAAGTTGATAGGCCGGGTAGCCCAGCGTCAGAATCGACAGAAAATGTATAACCAGTGCAGGCACGGCGACGCCCACTGCATTGCGCCTTCGGCTCCATTCCGTTGGCGCGCATGCTGCAGGCGTTATTGGCCCGGCATTCGTGAGTTTTTAGCAGGTGGGGTGCAAAGGCCTTGGCACCGGGATTGGTTGTAAGCCCGCTCACTCTGGTGATCGCCAAGGCCGGAAAACTTGCTGTCCAGTTTGGGTGCCGCAATGGCCAGCGGTGTTGGTATTCATGGCGTGCCCCAGTCGCGGGGCCGTCCGTCTTAAACGGTAATCGGGCCGGTAGCCTTTGCGTTCTGGTTCCTTTCGTCATCCGTCGAGTTGGTGCAAGTTGTCCGGGAGAGGGCATGCGGCCTAGGTGTCAGGCTCAACCACGGTGGTGAACGGCCATTAACCAGGCGGTCAACCGGACGCCAAAAGCGTACCGCTTTTGGTTCCCTCCGCTGGCGCTCCGGCGCCGGTTACCTCAGCGTTAGTGGCCAAGGAGAGCTATGAATCAGGCAATCCATTTCAAAACGTCGATGTTTGATGTCTCGAAGGAAAAAGAGAATCCCATTAACCCGATATATGGGCTTTCTCTTCTGGAATGGTTGAGGAAAAAGCTCGAAGGCAAGATAGAGATTACGGAGCCGGAAGCCGAGGATTGGGGCTGGTGCAGTGAGCTCGAATACGAAGGTGGTAATTACCTGATTGGAGCATGTGCGTTTTACGAGAAAGGCGATAATCCAACATCAGAAATCGAGTGGGTCTTTCAGGTCCATAAATACCGTAGCCTGAAAGAGAAGTTGCTTGGTCAAAACAAGATGACTACCTCCGACAATTGCTTCCAATTTTTTAAAGGGCTTCTTGATCAGGAGCCTGGAATCAAAGAGGTGGAGGTTGCCTGAGCCACTAACAAGGCAGTCAACCGGACGCCAAAAGCGTGGCGCTTTTGGTTCCCTCCGCTGGCGCTCCGGCGCCGGTTACCGCAGGCGTTAACTGAAGTGAATATCGAGGAACTGTCATGGCGCAAATGCATGAAAAGCAAACATTCCAAGAGCTAGCGAGTTTGCTGGGTTTAATTGCGCCTGAAGATTGGGTTAGCTTGCTTTCAATCTATCTGTTCCATGACGGCGCTATGAAATTAAAGCACTACGTGAAAGAAGGGCCTAGGAGCAATTGGCGGACATTGAACACCGGTAGCGTGGGATTCGACATAATGGATTGGTGGCAAAATTATCATGGGCTAGTCAAAGAGGCTGAGGGAAGCGAGTTTAAGTTTGCTAAAGCCCAGATAGACCCGTCGGGGAATCTCAAAATGAGATTGTCTTATGAAGCGGTAGATCCGCTTTCTGACATCGATGTTTTGCGAATAGCTGAGAATCTCAGTGAAAACAGTTAACAAGTACAGGCAAGGGACGCTCCTTACGTCGCGCCCCTGCTGTTGGCGTTGAGGCTGTAGAAAA